>NZ_LJYH01000025.1:0-338754 GCF_001440005.1 Mycobacteroides sp. H001 | reverse complement strand
CACCCGCATCCGAGACGCCGACGGCAACGAGCACAGCGGCCACGAGTACTTCCGGCGCGGGGGATATCTCAACAGCCACACCTGATCCCCAGGCGGTAGGACCGGTGCTGCTCGGCGGGCTCGCAGCGCCGTCGCGCTCAGATCGTGATGATGAGGAAAATCGATGCAAACCAATCCCTTTGACGATGACAATGGCAGTTTTCTCGTTCTGGTCAACGACCAGGAGCAGCACAGTCTGTGGCCGTCCTTCGCCGATGCGCCGGCGGGCTGGCGCGTGGTCTACGGCGACGCGGGCCGCGCGGCATGTCTTGAATACATCGACGAACACTGGCCCGATATCCGGCCGAAGGACCTGCGCCAACGACTCGCGTAGAGGACGTGTCCGCCCAGAGCGACAAGTCATCTCAACGCTGACATTTCAGACGCCAGTTTGCAGGCCCAAGTAGGGAGTTCGTCGTCCTCATGCTCAATTACGGAACGCAGACAGAAGTTCTCGGACCCCTGACAGCCGCGCAACGGTCGATATGGGTTGCCCAACAACTGCGGCCCGAGGTTCCCTACAACTTCGCCGGATTTGTCACGATCAACCATGACGTAGACACCGAAAGGCTCATGGTCGCCTGCGAATCGATGGCCGCGCGATTCGGCACTCCCTGTGCGCGGCTGGCCCTTGAGGACGGTGAACCGGTCTTTGTGGTGGACCGTTCGTTCCCGCAGACCATGCATTGCATCGATCTGCGAGCCGAGCCCGATGCTGCCGCTGCCGCTCGTCGTTGGATGGACGAGGAATACCGCCGGCCCATCGACTTACTCAGTGAACGGCTCACGCACTTCACCTTATTGCGGATTGCCGACGATCTGTCGTACTTCTACATGCGTACCCATCACGTTCTCCTGGATGGGTACGCCACCAACAATCTGCTGAGGCATATCGCAGATGTGTACTCGGGATCGGTCGCACCGCAGACCGATGTCGATTTCTCTGAGTTCTCCGTGATTCGCGACGCCGACCAGAAGTATCAGCAGTCCGCGCGCAGCGATGCGGATTTCGAGTACTGGAAGAAGGTCTTGGCCGAGCCCGTGGAGACGGCCGACCTTGCGGGCATGGAACGTGTGGTCACGCCGCGCCACCCCCAGGTGCGCGATTTGGTTTGCGACGAGCTGTTGTCGCAGAACGGACTTGGCCAGATCGAGGTAGCCAGAGTCATCGCAACGCTGGCCACCTTCATCGCGAAAACAACCGGACGCCAGAATGTTTCGCTGTCGCTGCCGGTATCGGGGCGCACGACGGCGGCGCTGAAAAGATGCGGTGGCATGGTGTCCAACCTGGTGCCGTTGTCCGTCACCGTCGATGCCGCGGACACCATCGGAGCGCTCGACGACCAGGTCGCCAAAGCCGTTGTGGGCGCGTTGCGGCACCAACAGTTCCGGCGCTGGCCGGAGCTGGTGGCCGATGCGGGTCGCCGCGACACCAACATCGAGTTCGGTCAGGTCATCAACGTCTTCGATTTCGCGGATGTGTTCTTCTTCGGGCCGTCGGAGGCGGTGGTCAATGTGCTGACCACCTTCCCGGTCCAGGACATCGCGATCAACATCTATCCGCGACCGGGTGGTGGCACCTCGCGCATCCAGTTCGCGTGGAACCCCGACAGGTATACGACCGGCGAGATCGACAGGCACATAACCCGTTTGGAATCACTGCTGGGGCGTCTGCTGGGTGCCGATCCCACGGTGGTGGTGGGTGAGCTG
Organism: Mycobacteroides sp. H001; assembly: GCF_001440005.1. Lineage (NCBI taxonomy): Bacteria > Bacillati > Actinomycetota > Actinomycetes > Mycobacteriales > Mycobacteriaceae > Mycobacteroides > Mycobacteroides sp. H001. The sequence goes on along the minus strand of NZ_LJYH01000025.1, from coordinate 337,005 downwards.
CCGCTGCTGGACCAGCGGGAGCACGATCTGGTGCTGTCACAGTGGTCCGGTGCGGGAGCGCAGGCGCAGGTTGGGGTGGCGCCGCAATTGCTGGCCGCGACAGCAGCCAGCAGGCCGGATGCAGTGGCCGTGGTCGACGGCGCGCGGGAGCTGACCTACCGGGAACTCGATGAATGGTCGACGCGGTGGGCGCGGGTGTTGATCGAGAATGGGGTCGGCCCGGAACGTGCGGTGGGCGTGGCGATGGATCGCTGCGCCGAGCTGGTGGTGGCGTGGTGGGCCGTGGCCAAGGCCGGCGGCGTATACGTGCCGGTGGACGGCGCTCATCCGGTCGAGCGGATCGCCACGGTGCTGGATTCGGTGGCAGCGGTGTGCGTTGTGACCCGTGGCACCGAAGAGGTTTCCTGGGCTGGCGCGCGCCCCGTGCTGCGTATCGATGGCTGCGACGTGTCCGGGCAGTCGTCCGAACCCATCACCGATGCCGATCGGTCAGCGGCGCTGCGGGCCGAGAACACCGCATACGTAATTTTCACATCGGGCTCCACCGGTACCCCCAAGGGCGTGGCCGTTGGTCACGCGGGGTTGCCGGGAGTCGCTGCAGCACAATGTGATCTGCTGAAACTGGGCGGCGATGCGCGGGTGCTGATGGTGGCCTCGCCGACATTCGACGCCTCGGTCTTCGAGATGGTGTGGGCAGTGAGTGCGGGGGCAGCGCTGGTGGTGGCACCGCGTGACGTCTACGCCGCAGACGCGTTGACTGAGTTTTTGCAGGCACAGCACGTCACTGCCGCGGTGTTGACCCCGACGGTGTTGTCATCGCTGGACCGGACGCGGTTGGCGGCGGTACGTACGGTGGTCACCGCGGGTGAGGACTGCCCGCGTGAGCTGGTGGACGCGTGGGCGCCTGATCGGCGGTTGATCAACGCGTACGGCCCCAGCGAGGCGACCATCTGGGCAACCTCCACACCGATGACAGCCGGGCAGCCGGTGGGTATCGGTGCCCCGATTCCGGGCATGCAAACCCTGGTGCTGGATGCGGGGCTGAACCCGGCGCCCATCGGCGTGGTGGGCGAGTTGTATCTAGCCGGTGCGGCACTCGCATCCGGCTACGTGGGCCGCGCGGTGTTGACGGCGGAACGGTTCGTGGCCAACCCGTACGGTCCGACCGGGCAGCGGATGTATCGCACGGGGGACCTGGTGCGCTGGAACGCCGATGGCGTGCTGCAGTACATGGGCCGGGCGGACGAGCAGGTCAAGATCCGCGGTAACCGCATCGAACTCGGCGAAGTACAAGCAGTACTCGCCGATGTACACGGCGTAGAGCAGGCCGTGGTCACCGTCCGCCAGGACCGTCCCGGCGATCGGCGCCTGGTGGGCTACGTCACCGGCGCCATCGATCCCGCCCAGGCCCGCGCGGCGCTCGGTGATCGGTTGCCTGCCTACATGATTCCGTCCGCGATCATCGTCCTGGATGCGCTTCCGCTCACCCCCAACGGCAAGCTCGACATCCGGGCACTCCCAGCGCCTGAGCTCACGGCCGGCGCGTACCGAGCACCATCAGAGGAGGTAGAGCAGACGCTCGCTGCTATCTACGCACAGGTCCTCGGGCTCCCGCGGGTCGGCGTGGACGATTCGTTCTTCGACCTTGGCGGAGACAGCATCATGTCGATGCAGGTGGTGTCGCGTGCACGAGCTGCCGGGGTGCTGTGCCGACCGCGCGATGTCTTCGTCGAGCAGACCGTGGCACGGCTGGCCCGCGTGGCCACCCTGGTCACCGGCGATGAGGATGCGGCCGATGACGGGGTGGGCGAGGTGCTTGCGACGCCGGTCATGCGATGGCTGCAGGGCATGCAGGGTGAAACCGGCCACTTCAATCAGACAATGGTCGTGTCGGTCCCGGCCGCGGTGACCGAAGCCGATGTGACGGTGGTGCTGCAAGCGCTACTGGACCACCACGCGATGTTGCGGCTGCGTGCCGAGGACACCGGTGCGGATGGGTGGTCATTGACAGTCCCCGAGGCGGGGGCGGTGGACGCGCGCGACTGCCTGCGTTGCGTGGACGCCTTGTCCGACGAGGCATTGTTGCAGGCCCGAGACCGACTGAACCCGGCCACCGGGACGATGCTGAGCGCACTGTGGGTGCGCTCCACAGCGCAGCTGGCATTGGTTGTGCACCACCTCGCCGTGGACGGAGTGTCTTGGCGAATCCTGCTGGAAGACATCAATATCGGTTGGGCTCAGCATCACGCCGGGCAACCGGTGGCTCTACCGTCGACTGGCACGTCCTTCGCCCGGTGGGCGGCGCTGATCGATCGGCACGCGCGCACCACCGAGGTGGCTGGGCATGCCGAGGCGTGGACGAGGGTACAGACGACCCCTGCGCTGCTGCCTGCCGTGCAGCCGGAGGTTGACACCTACGCGACCGCCCACACGATGTCGGTGTCTGTGGACGCCGACACCACCCGCATCTTGCTGGGTGAGGCCCCTGCGGCGTTCCACGCCGGGGTGGGCGACATCTTGTTGATCGCGTTCGGGCTGGCAGTCGCGCAGCTGACGGGTAACACCGGTGCGCCGGTCGGTATCGACGTGGAAGGCCATGGGCGCCACGAGGACTTGGATCCCAGTGTGACCGCACGGGTCGATCTGTCGCGCACTGTCGGGTGGTTCACCAGTAAATACCCGGTGGCCCTGAACCTTGGCAGGCTGGACTGGGCGCAGGTGAGCGCCGGCGATGCCGCGTTGGGTGCGGTGATCAAGGCAGCCAAGGAGCAGCTGCGTGCGCTGCCCGACGGCATCACCTACGGTCTGCTGCGATATCTGAACCCCGAGGTGGATCTCGCTGGGGCAGAACCGGTTATCGGGTTCAACTACCTGGGGCGGCTGGGCGGTGCCGGCGATCAGGGCGGCGAGCTGTGGCTGCCGAGCCCCGACGCCGTCGCTGCGGCCGCGGTGACCGCTGCTGTGCCGCTGGCGTTGGCTCATACCGTGACCCTGAACGCGGGTGTTTGGGAAACGGGCACCGGCACCGAGCCTCGTCTGCAGGCCAACTGGACCTGGGCGTCCTCGATGGACGATGCGCAGATCGGCCGATTGAGCCAGCTCTGGATCGAGGCGCTGACAGGTATCTGCGCACATGTGCGTTGCGGCGGAGGGGGATTGACGCCGACAGATATCCTGCCCGCATCGCTCACTCAACATCAGATCGACGAGCTGGAGCGCCAGCACCGAGTTGCCGATGTGCTGCCGCTGACGCCGCTGCAGCAGGGGCTGCTCTTCCATGCCACCGCCCATGCCAACAGCGATGATGTGTATGCGGTGCAACTGGACCTCACTCTTGCGGGTGCGCTCGATGCGCAGGGGCTGCGCGACGCGGTGGATACGGTCATCGCCCGACATCCCAACCTCGCGGCTCGCTTTCACCCACAGTTCGATCCGCCGGTGCAGATCATCCCCGCTGATCCCGAAACCCCTTGGCAGTACATAGAAATCGGCGGCATCGATATCGACGACCAGATCGAGCAGGTGTGTGCGGCCGAACGCGCAGCGGTCTGCGATCTGACCAGCCCGCCCCTGTTCCGGGTGGCGTTGATCCGGATCGGACACGACCAACACCGCTTTGTGCTCACCAGCCACCACAGTGTGCTCGACGGTTGGTCGTTGCCCATCCTGTTGCAAGAGGTCTTCGCGACTCTGGGCGGGCACGCGCTGCCGCCGGCCGTCCCGTTCCGCAGGTTCGTGACATGGCTGACCGAACAGGATCATGACGCCGCACTCGCCGCTTGGCAGGACGCGCTGGCCGGGTTCGAGACGCCCGCGCTGGTGGGTCCCTCGCACAAGCTGGGATCGGGGCGGCGCGAGACTCAATCACTGCGACTGTCCGAGCCGGCCACGCGCGCACTGACCGACCTTGCACGCACACATCACACCACCGTCAACACCGTCCTGCAGGCAGGCTGGGCGCAGCTGCTGGTCTGGTTGACCGGTCAGCACGACGTGGCATTCGGGGCCGCCGTCTCCGGCCGTCCTGCCGAGGTGGCAGGCGCCGAATCGATGGTGGGCCTGTTGATCAACACGGTCCCGGTGCGCGCACGCATTACCGCGACCACCACCACCGCCGGGCTGCTGGAGCAGCTGCAGAGCCTGTCCAATCGCACCCTGGACCACCAACACGTCGCGCTTCCCGAGATTCACCGCGTCACCGGGCAGGACCAGCTCTTCGACACCTTGTTCGTCTACGAGAACTACCCGATCGACCCGGCGGCATTCGAGACGATCATGGGGACAGGCGAATTGGCCATCGCGGGGTTCTCCAGCCGGGAAGCCACCCACTACCCACTGGCACTACAGGTGACGCCCGGTCGGGAACTGGCGCTGACCATCGAACATGACACCGAAGTGTTCGATGCCGAGAGCGCCGAGGTCTTGGTTCGTCGACTCGAACTCGTGTTGGCGGCAATGGCCGCCGATCCATCGCAGAGATTGTCCGCGGTGGACGTGCTGGGAGCCGACGAGCGTGAACGTCTGGACGCGATGGGCAACCGGGCAGTGCTGCTCCGCCCGGCGACGGGGACGTCGATTCCGGCGTTGTTCGCGGGACAGGTGGCGCGGACCTCCGATGCGGCCGCGCTGACCTGCAGAGGCCGGTCGTGGACGTACGGTGAGGTTGATCGGGATTCGAATCGGCTGGCGCACTATCTGATTGGCTTAGGTGCTGGCCCAGGCCGGTGCGTTGCGGTGATGTTCCCGCGCTCGGCGCGGGGCATCATCGCGATCTTGGCGGTGCTCAAGACCGGGGCGGCATACGTGCCGATTGACCCGGCGGTGCCCGATGCCCGGATCGATTTCGTGATCGGCGATGCGGGGCCGGTGGCCGTGGTCGCCACTGCCGAATTGGCGAGCCGGTTCGCGGCGCAGAATGTCGTGGTTGTCGACGTCGATGACCCGGTGGTCGGCGAACAGTCCGATGCATCGCTGCCGTCGCCCGCCTCTGACGACGTCGCGCATGTCATCTACACCTCGGGCACTACGGGTATTCCCAAGGGAGTGGCGACAACTCACCACAACGTCACGCAGTTGTTGGAGTCGTTGCACGTCGGTTTGCCGTCGGGGCCGGGGCAGGTGTGGTCTCAGTGGTACTCGTACGCCTTTGATGCCTCGGTGGAAGAGATCTGGGGTGCGCTGTTCCACGGTTCGCGGCTACTGGTCATACCGGAGTCGATCGGTCCGAATGAGTTCCAGGCCTTGCTGATTGACGAACATGTCACCGTGCTGCATCAGACCCCGTCGGCGGTGTCGGCGCTGTCCGTGGAGGCACTCGATTCGGTGGCACTGGTGGTGGCCGCCGAGGCATGTTCGGCCGAGCTGGTGGATCGTTGGGCACCAGGGCGAGTGATGACGAACGCCTACGGGCCTACCGAGACCACGATGTGCGTGACGGTCAGCAAGCCATTGGCCGCGGGTTCTGGGACGCCGACGATCGGTGGCCCGGTGCCCGGAGCCGCACTGTTTGTGCTCGATGCCTGGCTGCGGCCGGTGCCGGTCGGTGTGGTCGGCGAGTTGTATGTGTCGGGGCTCGGCCTTGGACTCGGTTATGTGAGCCGCTCGTCGTTGACCGCCTCGCGGTTTGTGGCGTGCCCCTTCGGCGACCCGGGCCAGCGTATGTACCGCACTGGCGATTTGGTGCGGTGGCGTGCGGATGGAAACCTGCAGTACCTGGGCCGCGCTGATGCGCAGGTCAAGATCCGCGGCTATCGCATCGAACTCGGCGAGATCCAGGCGGCCCTTGCCGACGTCGTAGGTGTCGACCAGGCGGTGGTGATCGTGCGCGAGGATCGGCCGGGCGATAAGCGTTTGGTCGGTTACGTCACCGAGTCGGTAGCGGGACTGGTCGATACCGCCGGCGCGCGTGTGGTGCTGGGTGAGCGCCTGCCGCCGTACATGGTGCCTGCCGCGATCGTGGCGGTAGACGCCTTGCCGTTGACGGTCAATGGGAAACTCGACACCCGCGCCCTCCCGGAGCCGCAGTATCAGGAAACCCAATACCGGGCCCCGTCCAACGCGGTCGAGGAGATCCTGGCTGATATTTATGCGCAGGTGCTCGGTCTGGTACGCGTGGGCGTCGACGATTCGTTCTTCGATTTGGGCGGGGACTCGCTGTCGGCGATGCGTTTGATCGCGGCCATCAACAAGTCGATGAACACGCACCTGACCGTGCGTGCTCTTTTTGACACCCCCACGATCGCCCAGCTGGCTCCGGGCCTGCGCACCGAATCGGGCGGCCGCGCGCCGTTGGTGTCGGTACCGCGTCCCGCGGTCGTTCCGCTGTCGTTCTCGCAGCGGCGGTTGTGGTTCCTTGACCAATTGCATGGTGCTTCACCGGTGTACAACATGGCGGTCGCGCTGCGGCTGAGCGGGCAGCTGGACCTGGACGCATTGGGTGCGGCATTGTCCGATGTGGTGAGCCGCCACGAATCGCTGCGCACCGTGTTCCGCGATGAGGACGGCGTGCCGTACCAGCAGGTGCTGCCACCCGAGAGCGTGGAATTCGGCTGGGATGTCGTCGACGCCAGCGCTTGGCTGCCCGCGCAGCTGGATGACGCGATCGGCTCCGTGGCGCGTCACACGTTCGATCTCGCGGCCGAGATACCGCTGTATGCACAGCTTTTCGCGGTGTCCGACGTCGAGCACGTGCTGGTGGCCACGGTGCATCACATCGCCGCCGACGGCTGGTCGGTGGCCCCGCTCATGCGCGATCTGACCGTGGCCTATGCCAGCCGGTGCGGGGGATATGCACCCGACTGGGCGCCGCTGCCGGTGCAGTATGCCGATTACACGCTGTGGCAACGGGATCAGCTGGGCGATCTCGAAGACAGCGGGAGCGCCATCGCCACCCAGGTCGCCTATTGGCAGGATGCGCTGGCCGGGATGCCTGAACATCTGTCGCTGCCCACCGACCGGCCCTACCCGGCGGTGGCCGATTACCGCGGCGCCAGTGTGGATCTGGACTGGCCGGAAGAGCTGCAGCAGGGAGTGCGTGCATTGGCACGTGCGCATGGAGCGACCAGCTTCATGGTGATCCAGGCGGCGCTGGCGGTGCTGCTGTCCAAGATCGGCGCCACCTCCGATGTGGCGGTGGGGTTCGCGGTCGCCGGGCGTGATGAGCCGGCGCTCGACGAGCTGGTCGGTTTCTTCGTCAACACGTTGGTGCTGCGGGTCGATGCCGGCGGTGACCCCACGTTCGCGGATCTGCTGACACAGGTCCGCGCTCGCAGTCTGGGTGCGCTCGAACACCAGGACGTGCCCTTCGAGGTGCTGGTGGAGTGGCTCAACCCCATCCGGTCCCGCAGTAGTCATCCACTTGTTCAGGTCGGGTTGACCTGGCAGAACCTTCCCGGGCAGGATGCCGCGGCATTGGCGCTGGGCGATCTGCGGATCACGCAGATACCGGTGCACACCAACACCGCCCGGATGGACCTGACGTTCTCTCTGGGTGAGCGTTTCACCGACACCGGCGCGCCCGCCGGGATCGGTGGTGCGGTCGAGTTCCGCACCGACGTCTTCGATGTGGAGAGTGTGCAGTCGCTGATGGCACGGCTGCGGCGGGTGCTTGAGGCTGTCGCGGTAGATCCTTCGCAGCGGTTGTCGGCGGTGGATGTGCTCGATGCCGCCGAAGGTGCCCGGCTCGATGAGCTGGGCAACCGCGCGGTGCTCTCTGCTCCGGTAACACCGACGTCGATACCGGAACTGTTCGCAGCGCAGGTGGTTCGCAATCCAGCGGCGACCGCGATGAGATGCGGGCAGCGGTCGTGGACCTACCGCGAGCTCGATGATGAATCGAATCGTTTGGCGCACTTGCTCGTTGAGCACGGTGCGGGACCGGGTCAGTGCGTGGCGTTGCTCTCCGAACGCCGTGGTGAGGCGATCGTCGCGATTCTGTCGGTACTCAAGAGCGGGGCGGCGTATCTGCCGATTGCTCCGGCAGTTCCCGATTCGCGCATCGAATTCATGATCAACGATGCGCGACCGATCGCCGCGATAACCAGTGCGGCACTGCGCTCACGCCTGGACGGGTACACGCTGCCGATCATCGATGTCAGTGACTCCGGGGCGAACACCCAGCCCGGCACCGCCCTGGCGGGGCCGTCCCCCGATGACATCGCGCACATCGTGTACACCTCGGGTACCACCGGTATTCCCAAGGGCGTGGCGACAACTCACCACAACGTGACACAAGTGCTGGGGTATGAGCACCTCGGTGTGCCGTCGGGGCCGGGGCAGGTGTGGTCTCAGTGGTACTCGTATGCCTTCGATGCCTCGGTGGAAGAGATCTGGGGTCCGCTGCTGCACGGTGGCAGCCTCGTGGTGGTACCCGAATCGTTGGTCCCGGAAGACTTCCAGGAATTCCTGGTTACGGAGCGCGTCACGGTCTTGCATCAAACGCCGTCCGCGGCGGCAGCACTGTCGCCGGAGGCGCTGGAGGGCATGGCCCTGGTGGTGGCTGCCGAAGCATGCTCTGCGGAGATGGTGGACCGGTGGGCGCCCGGACGGTTGATGGTCAATGCGTACGGCCCCACCGAGTCCACACTGTGCGTGACAGTGAGTCCGCCCCTGGCCGCTGGCTCGGGCACACCGGCGATCGGTGTGCCGGTCGCCGGCGCGGCGCTCTTCGTGCTGGACACCTCGATGCGACGGGTTCCGATTGGGGTGGTCGGGGAGCTGTATATCGCGGGCCACGGGCTGGGGGCCGGGTATCTGCACCGGTCCGGGCTAACCGCTTCGCGTTTTGTGGCATGCCCATTCGCGGGCCAAGAAGGACTCCGCATGTATCGCACCGGGGATTTGGTGCGGTGGGGTACCGACGGGCAACTGCACTACATGGGGCGTGCCGATGATCAGGTGAAGATCCGCGGTTATCGCATCGAGCTCGGCGAGATCCAGACCGCGCTAGCCGATCTCGAGGGCATCGAGCAGGCAGTGGTGATCGTGCGTGAGGACCGCCCGGGCGATAAGCGACTCGTCGGATACGTCACCGGGACCGTCGAGCCGGCCCAGGCACGAGCCGCACTGGCCGAACGGATACCGGCCTACATGGTCCCTGCGGCGATTGTGGTCATCGACGTTTTGCCGTTGACAGTCAACGGAAAGCTCGACACCCGTGCGTTGCCGGAGCCGCAGTATCAGGAAACCCAGTACCGGGCCCCGTCCAATCCGGTCGAGGAAGCCCTGGCCGGCCTGTATGCCGACGTGCTCGGTCTGGAACGGGTGGGCGTCGACGACTCGTTCTTCGATCTGGGCGGAGACTCGCTGTCCGCCATGCGCCTGATCGCCGCCATCAACAAGTCGATGAACACCCACCTGACGGTGCGCGCGCTCTTCGACACCCCCACGGTGAGCAGCCTGAGCGGACAACTGGACAAGCATGCCAGTGACCCGCGCTATGTGGCGGTACACGGCTCCGAGGTCGCCGAGGTACGTGCCGCGGACCTGACGCTGGACAAGTTCATTGACGCGGAAACCCTCAGCACCGCAACGACATTGCCGAATCCCAGTGGGGAGGCGCGCACCGTCCTGCTGACCGGGGCGACGGGCTTCCTCGGTCGCTACCTGGTGCTGCAATGGCTCGAAAAGCTGGAATTGCTTGACGGCAAGCTGATCTGTTTGGTGCGGGCCTCATCGGATGAGGAGGCCCGCCGCCGCCTGGAACAGATCTTCGACAGCGGCGACCCGGAACTGTTGCGGCACTTCCATGAACTGGCCGAAGACCATTTGGAGGTCATCGCCGGTGATAAGGGTGAAGTAGACCTCGGTTTGACCGAGCAGACCTGGCAGCGACTGGCCGATACCGTTGACGTGATCGTCGATTCGGCGGCCGTCGTCAGTGGCGCCCTGTCCTATGGCGAGTTGTTCGGGCCCAACGTGGCCGGTACCGCAGAGCTGATCCGGTTGGCCCTCACCACGAAGCTGAAGATGTTCACCTTCGTGTCGACGGCCAATGTGGGTGATCCGGTCAAAAAGGTGGCCTTCACCGAGGACGCCGATATCCGTGACATCTGTGCCACGCGTGTCATCAAGGACACGTACGCCAATGGCTACGGCAGCAGTAAGTGGGCCGGCGAGGTGCTGCTGCGAGAAGCCCATGATCTGTGTGGACTGCCGATCGGGGTCTTCCGCTGCGACATGATCCTGGCCGACACCACCTATGCGGGTCAGCTGAACTCGTCGGATGTGTTCAGCAAGATGATCCTGAGCATCGTGACCACCGGCCTGGCACCCAAGTCGTTCTATCGCCTTGACGCTGAAGGCAATCGGAGGCGTGCGCACTTCGACGGGCTACCCGTGGAGTTCGTTGCCGAGGCCATCACCACCTTGGGTGTTCAGGTGGTTGACGGATTCCAGACCTATCACGTGATGAACCCGCACGATGACGGCATCGGTCTCGATGAGTATGTCGACTGGTTGATCGAGGCCGGGTACCCCATCGAGCGTGTCGACGATTTCCAGGACTGGTTGCAACGGTTCGGGACAGGATTGCAAGCACTGCCCGAGAAGCACCGGCGAAACTCGGTGCTGCAGATGTATCTGACGCTGGTGCAGGATCCCGAGCGGGTCAGTCCCATCGTGCCGACTACAGGTTCATTCGCCCCAGCCGATCGGTTCCGTGCCGCGGTGCAGGAAGCCAAGATTGGCTCCGAGAGAGACATTCCTCAGGTCGGGGCGCCGAACATCGTCAAGTACGTCACCGATATGGAGCTGCTCGGGATGCTCTAGGCGTCGGCTGGCTGCTGTTCAGTCGCGGGGCCGATGAATTCGAGACCGGCGTTGATCGCGGGGCGGTGCCGCAGGATCCGGAAGTGCGCCAGGCGCCCGAGTCCCTTGGTCGCCATGAAACGTGCACCGGGCCATGACTGCGCCAGCCGCTCGCTCGATGCGTACGGCGTGTCTGGGTCGTCGGGATCGTGGATCAGCAGCAGCGGCGGATGCCCAGCAGTCGCCGCGACGCGAACCAACTCGGTTTCGGGCAGTGTCATCTCGATACGGCGCTCGAGCTGGCGCTGCAGTCCGGCGCGTATCCGCTTGCCGAAGCCGTGGCGTGCGGCGAAGAGGTCCAAGTAAAGGGGGAAGTCGCCCATCGGTGCCAGGTACACCAAGCGGCCCACCGATGCGCCATAGGAGGCCGCGAAGGTGGTCGCGTTGGCCCCCAGGGAATGGGCGACCACCGCGTGGGCGGGCCCATGCTCCTTGATGACGGCCGCCACCGCGTGTGCGCACTCGATGAGCGTGGTGCGCCCCGGTGCGAGCGCGCCCCCAGCGGACTCGCTATGGCTGGGCAGGTCGAAGGCGATGACGCGGTAACCGGCCTGCAGCAGAGGCTTGATGAAGATCCCGAGGTGCGTGCGCTGCCCGCCCCAGCCGTGGACCAGGTAGACCGTCGGCCCCTCGCCCCATGACTCACCCGCAATACGGTGCCCGTCCCAGTGGGCCTCCAGCGGTTCGCCGGGGGGCACACCGGGCGGCATGCGCAGACTCGATTCGATGACCGGCGGGGTGCACCACAGTTCGACCGCCCAGCGGGAACCGATGGCCGGTGCGAAGCGCTCCAGCCACCAGAAAGCCCTGCGTATCCGGTCGGACACCGGTGGCTGGACACCGGAGCCCTCCACGTCGAGGGCGGCCCCCGCGTCCTTGGTGGGTGCGGAATCCGTCTTCTCTCGTTCGGTCACGTCGAAGGAGTCTATTGGCGCCACCCCGGGACGCACGAGGCGCGACCGTCAACGGTCTTCGAGGGAGGCCCGTCCTGCCGCCGTGAGGTCACCGAAGAGGCGCAGGCGCGCCAGCCCACCGTCGGGGTAGATGTCCAGGCGCACGTCGGTGACGGGCTGCTGGTTCTCCAGCAGGAAACGGTGCCGGGTGTCGGGCTGCAGCGGGGTGCGTGGCAGCAGCGGAACCCAGTCACCTTGGGCGGTCCGGCCTTGCAGCCCCGCCGCACCGGGACTGTTGCCCACGAAGTACGAGGTGTCGATCTCAGCCAGGCGCAGTACCCCTTCACCGGCGAGCCGCACCTGCACCCAGTCGTTGGCATCGTCGCGGCGGCGCGCGGTTTCCCATCCGTCGCCCATCACCCGGGCAACGCCGGGGAACAACAGATTCTGCGGTGAGCTGTAGAAGCGGTTGGAGCAATCGGTCACCAGGCCGCCGTTCTCGATGGCGGCCAGGTCGAACTGCCCGGCGTCAAGGAATCGCGGGTCGGGCCGGCCATGGCCATGCACGCGCAGTCGGGCGACTCCGCCGTCCGGGTGCATGGTCAACCGCACATGTGTCCACCGTTGTGTGGAGTGGACGTCGAAGACGTTGCGGCTGTCTCCGTAGACCTTGGTGCGCCCGATGATACTGTGCCAGTGAGTATTCCGCGCGATATCTTCGGCGGGCGGGTACCCCTCGATCTCGGCGGCATCGACCGATATCTCCGGCGGGTAGTTGCCCTTGAACCATGCGGTGTCGACGACGATGCCCGCGATCAGACCGGGGACACCCAGCCGGACGATGGCGGAGTCGTGGCCGGGCTCGCCCGCGGGGTCGCGCCGGCGCCGGGTCTCCCATCCGTCGTACACCTGTCCCTTGTGCCCGAAGGTTGCGGGCCGGTAGTCGGCGGGCCCGGGCTTGATCAGGTTCTCTTTCTCGGCGAAGAGGTCGTCGTTGGCCCAGATCACCGCGCCGCCGAGCGGCCGCAGCGCCAGATCGGGCAGCATCGTGAAATCTGGCAGCCCGGTGGGTGTATTGCCGGTCATTGCTGGTCGGTATCTCCTGTTGTGGTGCGTTGCACGAGTTGGTCCAGTACCGCCCGGTCGCATCCGGGCGCGATGGCGACCACGTCGTCGGGGGAGTAAGCGCCGCAGTCCAGACCGCGCAGAACCCCGGCGGCCAAGGCCTGCGCCGTCGCCGGTTCGTCGATGACACCGCCGCCCTGCCGTTGCAGGTAGGCGACGATGCGCGGGCCGGCCACCGCGAGCGCGCGCCGATGGAAGCCGTAGGTCGCCAGCCAGCGGGTGATCAGATGTCCCGGGTGCATGTCCCAGCCCTGCCAGTAGCCGCGTTCGAGGGCGCGGGTGACCAGCCGGTGATGTCTGGTGAGTGCCGCCGCCTGCTGTTCGAGGGTGCCGTCGGGGATCACCTGGGTGGAGCCGTCGCATACCCATACCCCGGTCTGTGCGGCGGCGGCGAGCATCACCGCCTTGGCGTGATCGGCCGCGGGATGCTCCAGCGACTGATGCTCGGCGGCGATCCCGCATGCCGCGCTGTAGTCATAGGTTCCGTAATGCAATGCGGTGAGGCGCCCCTGCCCTAGATGGATGGCCTTGGCCAGGGTGGCGGTGCCGTCGGCGCCCAGCACTGCTTGCGGGCTTTCGATCTGAAGCTCGAAACGCAGTGAATCATGGGGTAATCCGTGTACCCGCTCGAGTTCGTCGAACAAACGCAGGGCCGCCTCGACCTGAGCCAGCGCGCGGAATTTCGGGATGGTGGTGACAAATCCGCGCGGCACGCCCGACGCGCCGTCCAGCACCAGTTCCAACGTGCGCACGCTGCGCCGCAGGTGCAGTGAGGTCAGGCCCTTGATCCGGATGCCCAGTACCGCAGGAGGATTCGCCGCGATCGACAGTGAGCGCAAGGTGCGTCCCGCCTTGCGTGCGTCCGCGTCCTCGGTGCTGTCTTCGCGCCAGCCGTAACCGTCCTCGAAGTCCACCCGCAGATCCTGGATGGGGGAGGCGGCAAGCCGTTCCGAGACGCGGGGCAGGACGCCCTGTGTGTCGAGTGCCGCGAGCACGTCTTCGTGGCGCCCGAGGAGTTCGAGCGCGGATTCACCCCACTGCGCAGGGGTCTGCACGCCGGCCAGCGCCGCGCTGACGTACGCGGTGTGGATCGGTTGCGGTTCGCTGCGGCCATCGGGGTAGGCAGACGCCAGCTCGGCGTCCAGACCGGCCACCAGCGCTGCGATGGGAGCCAGCCAGTCGGGACCATCGGCCTCTGGTGGGTGGGACGTAGAAGCCGCTGACACGGGTCCCATGCTCGCAGACTCGCTGCGGCGGCGCTCAGGCGTGTGCAGCTGAGGATTCCTCCTCGGGCTCGTCGGCGACCTGTTCACCGGCGAGAACCGCGCGCATGCGGTCCTTGTCGAGTTGGCCTTCCCAGTTGGCCACCACCATCGTCGCCACGCAGTTACCCAGCAGATTCACCGACACGCGCATCGAGTCCATGATCCGGTCGGCGCCCAGCAGTAGCGCCACGGCGGCCACCGGGATGGCGCCGTGGCCAATCGCCGCGACGGTCGCCGAGAGCGCCAGGAACGATGAACCCGGCACGCCTGCCATGCCTTTGGAGGTGAGCATCAGCACCAGCACGGCGGTGATCTGTTCTCCGAGGGTCAGGTCGACCCCGAGTGCCTGCGCGAGGAACAGCACACAGATCGACAAGTAGAGGGTGGCCCCATCGAGGTTGAAGGAGTACCCGGTGGGAATGACCAGGCCGGTGGTCGTCTTGGAGCAGCCTGCGTGATTGAGCTTGGTCATGATGCGCGGCAGCACCACTTCGGTGGATGCGGTTCCGAGCGCCAGGAAGAGCTCGTCCTTGATGTAGACGACGAATTTCCAGAGATTCACTCCCGCGAAAATCCGCGCGATCACCGCCAGAACTCCGATGAACAGCAGCGCCGCCGCGTAACAGGCCGCGATGAGCTTGCCGTAGCTGCCCAGCGAGCCGATGCCGTATTGACCCACGATGTAGGCCATCGCGCCGAGCGCTCCCAGCGGCGCCAGCCGCATGATCCACCCGATGATGGTGAAGAAGATGTGGCTGAGGTGGTCGATGAACTCGAGGACCACCGGTGGCCCCGATTCGCCGAACTTGGCCAGCGCCAGGCCGAACAGCACCGCGAAGAACAGCACTTGCAGCAGCGCATTCTCGGCGAAGGCCGAGACGATCGAGGAGGGGATGATGCCGAGCAGGAACTCGACGGTATGGGGCAGCTCACCGTTGTTGGTCTTCTTCGCGATGGCATCGGCCCCCGTCGCCAGGGTGCCCGCGTCGATGTGAAATCCCGCTCCCGGTTTGGCGAGATTGCCCACCAGCAGGCCGAACACCAGGGCAAATGTGGTGACCGCCTCGAAGTAGATGAGGGCCTTGACGCCGATCCTGCCGACGGACTTGAGGTCGCCGACATGGGCGATCCCGAGCACCACCGTGCAGAAGATGATTGGGGCGATCAGCATCTTGATCAGCTTGATGAAACCGTCCGCCAGGGGGCGCAGATCAGCGCCGACCTCCGGCCACAGCCACCCGATAAGTACGCCCGCGATGATCGCCACCAGAAGCTGGACGAACAGTGATCGGTACCAGGGCGGTTTGTTCGCCAGGCGCACCATCTCACTGGCGGGTGTTTCGATGGCGGTCGACATGTGCGCGACCGTAACGACGGCCTGTTTATCGGATGTGAACACGGTATTCAGCCCGTATTACGCACGGCGTGCCCGTGCGGTTCGATGGATGTATGCAACCGGATACCGCCACGGGCCTTGTCATCGGTGCGGTGCTGGCAGCCGGCGCCGGAAGCCGCTACGGCATGCCGAAGATCCTTGCCGAGAATGGGCGCTGGCTCGAACTGGCCGTCGCCGCACTGGACCGGGGCGGTTGCGACGAGATCTATGTGACGCGGGGCGCTGCGCCGGCCGAGATACCTTTGCCCGCACGAGGTATCGACGTCGCGCGGTGGCGCGGCGGCGTGTCGGAATCGGTGCGGGCGGTGCTGGACGTTGCGCACCCGCGCACAGATGTGGCCGGGGTACTCATTCATCTGGTGGACCTGCCATCGGTGGGGCCGGAGGTGGTCGGTGCGGTGCTGCACGCCAGTGAGCGCCGCCGATCGGCACTGGTTCGCGCGACATTCGGCGGTCGGCCGGGCCATCCGGTGTACATCGGCTCGGATCATTTCGGCCCGTTGTCGAGCGCGCTGGCGGGCGATCGGGGAGCCGGGCCGTACCTGGCCGCACGCGGCGATGTGATCGAGGTGCCGTGCGAGCATCTCGGCGACGGTTGCGACCACGATTACCGGCCGTAAATCAGATGCCGCGGCGTGTATCGCATGCCGAGGAGATAGACGGCGAAACCGATACCCGCGCCCACGAACCAGGTAAAGGCGGCCAGATACGCGCTGCCCCAGATCACCGTCGCAATGGCCACCGCGGCACCGACCACCGTCGCGGTCACCGCGACCGGGTTGATGCCGCCGCGGTAGTAATACGCCCCCGACGGCGACAGCGTGAACAGATCGTCCACGATGACCGTGCGGCCCCGAACCAGATAGAAGTCGGCGATCAGGACTCCGAAGAGTGGGCCGATCACGGCGCCGAGAATGTCGAGCGTGTAGTGGATGGTGTTGGGGTTGTTGTAGAGATTCCAGGGCGTGATCAGGATCGAGCCGACCGCCGCGATCATCCCGCCGGCACGCCAGCTGATCCGTGTCGGGGCCAGATTGGAGAAATCGAAAGCGGGCGAGACGAAGTTGGCCACGATGTTGATCCCGATGGTGGCGATCGCGAAGGTGAGCACGCCAAGCACCGCCGCGGTGGTGTTGTTGATCTTGTCCACGATCAGCACCGGGTCGGTGATGATGGCGCCGTCCTCGCCGCGTCCGATGACCGTTGCGCCGGCCGACACCGTGCACACCGCCAACACGGCGAAGAACAGGAAGTTCAACGGCAATCCCAGGAAGTTGCCGCGTTTGACCTCGTCGAAGGTGCGGCCATATCGGGAGAAGTCACCGAAATTGAGCATGGGACCCGAGAAGTACGACACCACCAGTGCGATCGCGCTCAGCACCGTCGCCGCTGCGGCGAACCCAGTTTTCGGCGGGCCCGACGCCAAGCCGAAATGCACGTTTTCCCAACCGGCCGCGACGACCAGATAGAGCGCAAGTGCCAGCATCACCGCGTACACCGCGGGCCCGCAGAAGTCGATGAATTTACGTATCGCCTCCATGCCGTTCCAGAAGACTGCGGCCTGCAGCACCCACATCAGCAGGAAGCCGCCCCAGCCAAGGAAAGATAGACCCAGAAAGCCATACTCGTCGGCATTGGCGTAGCGGCCCAGTGAAGGCTCGAACTTCACCGCCAGAAGCACGAATGCCGTTGATGCCAAATAGGTTTGAATGCCATACCAGGCCACGGCGATGAGTCCGCGGATCACGGCCGGAAGATTGGCGCCGCGCACTCCGAACGCGATGCGCGTGGTCACCGGGTAGGGCACGCCGGTCTGTTGCGAAGGGCGCGCCACCAGGTTGCACAGCCAGTACACCGCCACGATGCCGACCAGCAGTGCGAGCAGCACCTGCGATGCTGAGATTCCCAGCGCGAAAAGACTTCCCGCAAAGACGTAGCCGCCGACACTGTGTACGTCGGACATCCAGAACGCAAAGAAGTTGTAGCTGATCCAATTCTGAGTCCGCAGCGGCGCCAGGTCGCCATTGGTCAACGCCGGGTCATAGCCGGGCTTGATCACACTTTCCCCGGCAGCACCGTGTCCGCCGGTCGGGGCGATGGCCTCAGCCGTGAGTGCGCCGCTCACACAACCTCCTCCGAATGTCGACCAGCCAGGAAAGCTGGTGACACCCGAAACTAAGCGGCCGGTGTTGCCACCGTGTTGCGCGGAAACAATATTTTCCCGGATCAGAATCGATCCACCGGAACGTGATTCGATGCGGTGAATCGGGCCGCCTACTATCGTGCGCACGATGGCTCATAACGAGGCTGGACAGCCGGCACCCCGCGACATGGTGGGTTACGGGCGCACGCCACCACACCCGCGGTGGCCTGGCGAGGCGCGGATCGCGGTGCAGTTCGTGCTCAACTACGAAGAGGGCGCGGAAAACAACGTCCTGGATGGCTCGGCGGGCTCGGAGACATTTCTCTCGGAGATGGTCCCGGCCGAGGCATTCCCCAACCGGCACATGAGCATGGAATCGCTGTACGAATACGGCTCACGGGCCGGTCTCTGGCGCGTCTTGAGGGTCTTCGAGCGCCGTGGCCTGCCGTTGACCGTCTTCGCGGTGGCGCAGGCGTTGCAGCGCAATCCGGAGGCGGTGGCCGCGTTCGGTGGGCTTGGGCACGAGATTGCCTGTCACGGGCTGCGCTGGCAGTCCTATCAGTTGGTGTCGCCGGATATCGAGCGTGAGCACATGGCGCAGGCGGTTCAGATCGTGCGCGATCTCACCGGCGCTGCGCCTCTGGGGTGGTACACGGGGCGAGACTCCCCACAGACCCGGCAGCTAGTGGTCGAGCACGGGGGGTTCACCTACGACTCCGACTCGTACGCCGATGATCTGCCGTACTGGGTTCGGGTGCCCGCCCACGGCGGTGTGATCGACCACCTGGTGGTGCCCTACACCCTGGACACGAATGACATGCGGTTCGCCTCACCGGCCGGATTCCCCAGTGGGGAACAATTTTTCACCCATCTGCGTGATGCCTTCGATTGTCTGTACGCCGAGGGGGAGGCGGGCAGCCCGAAGATGCTGTCGGTGGGTTTACATTGCCGGCTGGTGGGTCGGCCGGCGCGCACGGTTGCGCTCGAGCGGTTTCTCGACCACGTACAAGCTCATGAGGGGGTGTGGATCGCCAGACGGCTCGACATCGCCGAGCATTGGCGCCGGATTCACCCCGCCGGTATCGAACCGAACGAATCCAATAGTCCGGCATAGGGTTTGACCGGTGGCTCGGCGAACTCGCCGTGCCCGGATTTACGCAGGCCCATCGACACCAACGATTGCACCAGGTTCACCGCGGCCGCCACGCCGTCGATTACCGGGAGTCCGATCTCTGCCGAGATATCCCGGCACAGTCCGGCCATTCCCGCGCAGCCCAGCACGATCACCTCGCTGCCGTCGTCGCGGGCCGCGCGGCGGCATAGTTCTATGAGAATGTCCTTGGTCTGGGGATTGGTTTCCAAGTCGAGCACCGCGATGTCGCAACCGTGCACGCCCCGGCAGAAACGTGACATCCCATAGCGTTCGGCCAGATCCCAGGCGCGCCCGGCGGTGCGTTCCAGCGTGGTGACCACACTGAACCCCCGGCCCAGGTGACTGGCCATGTGCATGGCGGCCTCGGCGATACCGAGCACCGGACCGGTGGCAAGTTCCCGGGCCGCATCGAGGCCGGGATCGCCGAAGCATGCGAGTACATACCCGTCGGCGCCTTCGATTTCGGCGCGGCGGATTTCGGCCAGCACACCGGGCACACTCAACGCCTCGTCGTAATGACTCTCTATCGATACCGGCCCCATCGCCGGGTTGACGGCGGTGATGCTGGTTCCCGGCCAGGCCGCCGACTCCGCCACCACGCCGATGGCCTTCGTCATGGCCTCGGTGGTATTGGGATTGATGACGCGTATCCGCATGGCCCACAGGGTACGTCGCCCGCGTAGGGTGCGGGGTGTGGCGTTGTCACAGTGCACCGCGTCATGAAACGTTCGCGTTAACTCTGTGTCGCCAGCGATGGCGGCCCGGCGCGAGCGCTGGGAAGATCGGGTGTGAGGCGACGGCGATGGAGGGCGAATGTCACGTACGTTCCGCTACCGGAGGCTGATCAACGAGCTGCGTGCCAACCGGTCCGGGCATGACCAGACGAGCGTGCTCGACGGGCTGCGGCGGGCCATCCTGGACGGTGCGGCGCCGCCGGGCTCGATGATCCCCATCAACGAGGTGGCCGACACGTACCAGATCAGCCCGATCCCGGTGCGGGAAGCACTCAAGACCCTTGTCGCCGAAGGACTTGTCAATCATCGGGCCAATGGCGGATACCGGGTGGCTCAGCTCACGCTGCCGGAACTTCGTGAGATCTATTTCACCCGAGGCGTTCTCGAGCGTGCCGCGCTGGCACAGGCCGCAGCGCTGGCAACCTCGGAGGACCTGGATCGAGCGCTGGCGGAACACGAGCTGCTGCAACAGGCGACCGTCGAGGGTGATGCACGGGCCTTTCACCTGCACTCCCGACGTTTTCACCGCGCCCTGGTGACCCCTTGTGGTATGCATCGCCTGTTGCACATGTTCGAGGCCACCTGGAATCTGACGGAGCCGTTTCAGGTGATGCGGACGGTATCGGCGTCGGATCAACTGCAGCTGCATGCCGACCATGAGGCGATGATCACAGCGGTGGCAAGGCGCGATACCGAGGCCCTGCTCGCGGTGGCGAGCACGCACCACGACCGCTTGGAGTCGGCGATAGTCTCTGCCGCAGGGCAATTGGATGTGATCGTCGATACTTAGCGGATTGACCGGTCGGCAAAATATAGACACCCGGCAACCTGGCCGCAACACGCTGGCCCTAGCGTCGCTTGCGCGGCCGGCGGGTACGCACCGAGACCAGGGAGGTTCCGCGATGAGGAGAGTCCATCCCGTCGATGAGGTGCCGTCCGCGGGCAAGCTCGTCACGCTGGGCATTCAGCATGTGATCGCGTTCTATGCCGGCGCGGTGCTGGTGCCGCTGCTCATCGCGCGCGCCATCGACCTGGACGCCGAGGCGCTGACCATGCTGATCACCGCTGACCTGTTCACGTGCGGTATCGCCTCCATTTTGCAGGCGGTCGGGTTCTGGAAGATCGGTGTGCGCCTGCCGCTGCTGCAAGGGGTCACCTTCGCCACCCTGGCCCCGGTGATCAAGATCGCCAATGACCATGGCGGCGGCCGGGTCGGGCTGCTCACCGTCTACGGCGCCGTCATTGCCGCAGGTGCGTTCACCTTCCTCATCGCCCCGTTCTTCGCCCGCCTCATCCGCTTCTTCCCGCCCATCGTGACCGGCTCGGTCATCACGATCATCGGGGTATCGCTGTTACCGGTGGGCATCGGCGACGCTGTCCGCAACCCGCACAGCCCGGTGGCCGCGCACGATCCCGGCAACGGGCGCTGGCTGATGTACGCGGTGGGCACCATCGTGCTGATCGTGTTGATGCAGAGGTTCTTTCGTGGCTTCTGGAGCACCATCGCGGTGTTGCTCGGGTTGATCGCCGGTACCGCCATTGCCTGGCTCGCCGGTGACACCGATTTCACCCGGGTGGGCGAGGCGGGCTGGATCGGATTCACCTCGCCATTTGCTTTCGGCGCACCGCGTTTCGACGTCATCGCGGTGGTGTCTCTGATCGTGGTGCTGATGGTGACGGCCGTCGAATCCACCGGGGCGGTCTTCGCGACCGCCGAGATCGTCGGCAAGCGGGTGCGCGGGGCGGATATCGCCGCCACCGTGCGTGCGGACGGCATCGCCACCATGATCGGCGGCACCTTCAACTCATTCCCGTACACGGCGTTCTCGGAGAATGTCGGTCTGGTGCGCCTGACCGGGGTCAAGAGTCGTTGGGTAGTAGCGGCCGCCGGGGTGATCATGATGGTGTTGGGCGTGCTGCCCAAGACCGCCAAGGTCGTGGAGTCCATCCCCGCCCCGGTGCTGGGCGGGGCCGCGATGACACTGTTCGCGACGGTGGCTGTGGTCGGCATCCAGACACTCGGCAAGGTCGACTTCAACGACCACCGCAACCTGATCATCGCCAGTACCTCACTGGCCATGGGGATGTACGTACAGTTCTCCCAATCATCGGGCCCGTCGACCGTGCTGGATCACGGACGTGAAGTTCAGGTTCCCGCATTGCCGGGAATCGATCAGGCCGTGCCGGGCCTGCTGCAGATCCCGTTCAGCACCGGTATCACCATGGGCGCTATCACCGCGATCGCCTTGAATCTGTTGTTCTTCCACACCGGCAGCCGGGGTATTGCGGTCGCGGGCGGCGGCGCCATCCGGCTCGCACAGGTCAACGAGATGACGTTGGAAGAGTTCCGTCGCACCTTCGGCGCACTTGTCCAAGACGTGCACTGGGTTGTCGATCGTGCCTACCGCCAGCGTCCCTTCGCCGACGCACACGATCTACGCAGCGCTTTCCAGGAGGCGATGCTCACCGGTAGTGACGAGGAACAGCTCGAACTGATCAGATCGTTCCCCGATTTGGGCGCCGAGGACGAAGCTGGAGAGATGACGGCCGTCGACCACACCATTTTGCAGACTCTCGACGAGGGCGAGTTGAACAACGTGGTGAGCCTGGCCAACGCCTATCGCGAGCATTTCGGTTTTCCGCTGGTGATCTGCGCGCGCGAGACCGAGCGCTATGAGCGGGTGCTGCGCAATGGGTGGAGCCGCATGGAGAACTCCACGACCAGCGAGCGGTCGTTCGCCCTTATCGAGATCGCCAAGATCGCCAACTACCGGTTCGATGATCTGGTGGCCGACGCCAACCCCATCACGACGGCCCGCTTCGGGCGCTTCGAGGACTTCCATGCGGCGCGTTGATTGGCGGGGGATCGAGAGTTTCAACGAGCTCAGCGACGGCCAGGCGATCCACTGGCTCTACGAGTGCTGCGCGTCGCGGATATGGGCAGTGCGGGTCGCTGCAGGCCGGCCATTCCGCGATGAGGACGCGCTGTACCACCGGGCAGATCTGATTTTGGCCGAGCTGACCGACGCGGATGTGGACGAGGCACTCGACGGGCACCCACGGATCGGGGAGCGGGCCGATAACGCGGCGTCGCGCCGCGAGCAGTCGGGGGTCACCGGTGCCGACGCCGCGGTACTGGAGCGTCTACGGGAATGCAATGCCGAGTATGAGGAGCGGTTCGGCTACGTGTACCTGGTCTTTGCGAATGGTAGGCCCGCCGAGGAGCTACTGGCGATTCTTCAGGAGCGGCTCAAGAACGACCCGCAGCACGAGCGCCGGGTGATGAGAATGGAATTGGGAAAGATCAATCGCAGCCGCCTGGAGCGGATGCTGGGTCCGGCGGGCAGGCATGCCGATGACATCGAGACGGAAGGTGGATTGTGACGGGTTTGAGTACCCATGTGCTGGACGCGGTATCTGGGCGACCGGCGCGGGGCGTGCCGGTGACGCTTCTGGACGGCACGGGCACCGAGCTTGCCAGCCGTACAACAGATTCCGACGGCAGGATCGCTGACCTTACTGGTGAGGCGCTGGCCGCTGGGCGGTACCGGCTGGTCTTCGACACCGGCACCTGGTTCACCGACAACGGGATCGAGGGTTTCTACCCGGAAGTGATCATCAGTTTCCAGGCGGACGGTGGTGGGCATCTGCATGTCCCGTTGCTGCTGAGCCCGTACGCCTACTCCACCTATCGCGGCAGCTGAGAAAGGAAACGCACCAGTGGCAATCGTCCTCGGAGGCAATCAGTACGGCAAGGCCGAGAATCGGGTAGTCAGGATCTATCGCGACAGCCCGCGTCATGAGATCAAGGACCTCAACGTTGGCAGCGCGCTGCGTGGGGATTTCGCCGCCGCCTACACAGACGGCGATCAGCGCAAGGTGCTGCCCACCGACAGCCAGAAGCAGACCATCTATGCCTACGCCAAGGAGAAGGGCATAGAGACCATCGAGCGATACGGCCTGGACTTGGCGCATCACTTTGTGGACGAGTACGAACCGGTGACCGGTGCGCGGATCGAGATCGACGAATATTCCTGGGAGAGAGTCGTTGTCGACGGGCGCGAGCATGACCACAGTTGGGTTCGCAAGGGGCAGGAGGTGCGTACCGCGGAGATCACCGTTGACGGTGTGGGTGCGGCGCAGCGGAGTTGGGTGATCGGTGGTCTCAAAGACCTGGTCGTGCTGAAGTCGACGGGTTCGGAGTTTCACGATTTCCTCGAGGACAAGTACACGATCCTGCAGCCCACCAGTGACCGGGTGATGGCCACCTCGCTGGTGGCCAAATGGCGCTTTGTCGGTACCGATATCGACTGGGATGAGACGTATCTGGGGGTCAAGCGGATCATTCTGGAGCGCTTCGCCACCGTGCATTCGCTAGCCCTGCAGCAGACGCTGTACGAGATCGGCAAGGCGATCCTGGAGGCGTATCCGCTGATCGCCGAGGTTCGGCTCTCGGCGCCTAACAAGCACCACTTCGTGTACGACCTGTCACCGTTCGGGCTGGAGAACCCCAACGAGGTTTTCCACGCAGACGACCGTCCGTACGGGCTCATCCAGGCCATCGTGGCCCGCGACGACGCTCCTGAGGCCGGGCCGGCCTGGGACCCGCATCTGGCCTGGCTGGTTTAGCAGCCGCGGTCGAGGTAGCCGGTGATATCGCGCCCACGCACCCGCACCGAGCTGATGGCTGGTTCGCGTAGCCCCATCAGCAGCCGGAACAGCAGCTGTTCGGTGGCCAACCGCTCATCGTCAGACCGGACGCCACGGAAGAGGGTGTCGGCCAACGGTTCCCATCGGTGTGGATCGATGATCAGGAAGTCCGCGTCCTTGCCTTCGTCCAAGTTGCCAAACGTTTCCTCGCGATCCAGCGCGCGGGCCCCGGCAAGGGTGGCGGTGAACAACAGCTCGGCGGGATGCAGGGACACCGCGGCCGACGCCGGTTCGGACATATGGACTTTGAAGCAGTCGTTCAGTACACGCGTCATCAGCCATTCATCGCCGCCGCCCACATCGGTGCCCAGAGCGATGGTGACTCCGCTCTCGACGGTCCGGCGCCACGGCATGGTCCCGGAGCCCAGGAACAGTTGTGAGGTAGGGCAATGCGCTATGGAGGAACCGGTTTCGGCCATGCGTGCCAGTTCGGCATCCTGGCAATGCACCGCGTGCGCCAGGATGCTCCTGCGGCCTAACAGGGTTGAGCCGCCCTTGCGAGAGCCGGGCAGGAAATGACCGTCATAGGTATCCAGATAGCTGCGCACCCCGAACGTGGAGAGAGTGACGTCCACCTCGCCGGTGCCGGGCCGGGCGTTCTCGTTGAGGTGAGAATGGAAGTAGACGCCGCTGCCGCGCACCCCGTCGTACAGCTCACCAAGCGCCGCGAGGGTATCGGGCATGACAGACAGCGAGAACCGGGGCACCAGTGCCACGTCGGTGAGCGGGCCGCCATGCCAGCGCTCGATTTCGTCGGCACAGAGCTGGATTGCGCGCTCGGTGGTGGTGAGCAGCGGCGCGGCGCTGTCGGGCCCGGTGGTCTGCACGCCCCGTCCGCTGACCATCCGCAGGCCCGCGGTACGTGTGGCCGTGAACAAGGCGGCCTGCGCGTCGGGGAAGGCCGAGCCCATCACCATCGCGGCCGTGGTGCCGACGGCGATGCGGCGCCGGCAAAAGCTTTCGGCGGTGTGCTGGGCGAGCACCGGATCGGCCAAACGGGCCTCTGCCGGAAAGATGCAGCGCTGCAGCCACTCCAGCAGTTGGCCGCCGCCATAAGAATCGGTGCAGTAGGTCTGCGGGAAGTGCATGTGGGTGTCGACGAAGCCCGGGAGCAGGAAACCGGGGCGATGATCGCGCACCGGCCACGCGGAGTATGCCTGCGGCAGTTCGGTATAGGTGCCGCAGTAGGCGATCACACCGTCGGATTCGACCGCCAGCACGCCATCGGGGATCGACTGCAGGTGCGTAGCGGCATCGGCGACACCGGGGGAGCCCGCGATGTGGAAGATATGCCCGCGGTAGACGGTGGCGGCAATCGGGTCCATCGCACTATAGTGCACATCGCACGTCAGGTCCGCAGCCCAAGGGTTACCGGCAGGTCGCACCGATGAGTCCAATTACGTTGATCGAGAATGTATTCGTGGCCACCGTGGATCGCGACGGTCGTGAGCTCGACAGCGCGACTGTGGTCATCGACGGCAATCTGATCGCCGCGATACTGGACACCGGTCAGCTGAACCCCTGGCAGGCGCTGCCGGGCATCGAACATGTGGATGGCCGTGGCTGTCTGCTCACACCCGGGCTGGTCAATACACACCACCACCTTTATCAGTGGATCACCCGCGGGCTTGCCGCCGATCACACACTCTTCCAATGGCTTAGCGCCCTGTATCCGGTGTGGGCGGGCATCGACGCCGATGGTCTGCATGTGGCGGCGCAGGGTGCGTTGAGTTGGCTGGCGTTGTCGGGATGTACCACCACCACCGATCACCACTACGTCTTCCCTTCGGGCGCAGGTGATCTGCTGGAAGCCGAGATCGAGGCGGCGCGGGAGGTCGGCCTGCGGTTCGACCCGACACGCGGGTCGATGGACCTGGGGCAGTCGGCCGGCGGCCTGCCACCCGATGATCTGGTGGAGTCGATCGACACCGCCCTGGAGGCCAGCGCCGCGGCCGTCGAACGCTGGCATGACCCGGCACCCGGATCGATGGTGCGCATCGGGCTGGCCCCCTGCTCGCCGTTCTCGGTGACAACCGAGCTGTTGCGGCAGACGGCGGTGTTGGCCCGCGAGCGCGGTGTCCGGATGCACACTCACCTGGCCGAGACCCAGGACGAGACCGACTACTGCACCCAGCGGTTTGGCTGCAGCCCCCTGGATTACATGGACGAGCTGGGCTGGCTGGGACCCGATGTGTGGTTCGCGCACGGTATTCACTTCGACGACGCGGCCATCGCCCGGCTGGCCGGCACGGGAACCGGAATCGCGCACTGCCCGACTTCCAACGGGCGCCTGGGCGCCGGTATCGCCCGTACCCGGGAGCTGCTGGCGGCCGGGGTGCCGGTGGGTCTGGGCGTGGACGGCGCTGCATCCAATGAGTCGGGGCGGATGCTGGAGGAGGCGCACCAGGCGCTGCTGTTCGCCCGCGCGGTCGGAGGGCCCACGGCGCTGAGCACGCGCACCGCGCTGGAGCTGGCGACGTTGGGAGGGGCCCGCCTCCTTGGTCGTGCCGACGAGATCGGCTCTATAGAGGTCGGTAAGTACGCCGACTTGGTGTTGTGGGACCTGCGCACGCTGGGGCACCGCGGAATCGATGATCCGGTGGCCGCATTGGTGCTGGGTGAGGTACCGCCCGTGAAATGTTCGTGGGTGGGCGGCCGGTCCGTCGTCAGGGACGGGCAGATGCTGACGGTGGACACCGATCGGATCGCGGCCGCGGTGCAGGCGGAGCATCATGGATTGATGGGCAGGGTGCGCTGATGGACTTGCACACCATCGACTCGGTGCTGATTCCGCGGGACCGCGCTGATCTGGGCGGTCTCGGGACGCAGGACGGCGTGCTGGCGGGCGGCACGTGGCTGATGAGTCAGCCTCAGCCGGGGTTACGGCGTTTGGTCGACCTCGCCGGTATGCGCTGGCCGGACCTGGTGGTGACCGAAGAGGGCCTGCAGGTCGCGGCTACCTGCAGCATCGAACGACTGATCACTGCCTCATATCCACCCGAATGGCAGGCCACCGTCCTTTTCGGGCAGTGCGCGCGTGCCCTGCTGGCCTCCTTCAAGATCTGGCGCGCCGCGACGGTCGGAGGCAACATCTGCCTGGCCCTGCCCGCAGGGGCGATGATCTCGCTGTGCGCTGCCCTGGATGCCGAGCTACTCATCTGGCGCGGCGACGGAACCGACGAACGCTGCGCCGTTACCGACTTCGTGACCGATATCAACACGACAGTATTGCGTCCCGGTGATGTGTTGCGTGCCATCATCTTTCCCGCCGCGGCGCTCACGCAACCGACAGCATTGCGCAAGGTCGCGTACTCGGCGCTGGGGCGCTCCGGTGCATTGGTGACCGGGCGCCTGGACGGCCGCGACATCGTGCTCGGGGTCTCGGCCGCAACGCGTAGGCCAATCGTGCTGCGGGTTCCCGCTGAACCGGAACGTGTCGCGCGGGCCGCGGCGGCCATCCCGGGCGCGCAGTTCCATACCGATGCTCACGGCACCGCCGACTGGCGGCGTGCGGTCACCTCCCAACTGGCCCGCGAGGTCGCTGACGAGCTGACCGGAGGCCGCGCGTGAAGGTCAACGGTCACATCATCGACAGCAGCCCCCGACCCGGGCAGTGCCTGCGCACCTTCCTGCGCGAGCACGGCCACACCGAGGTCAAAAAGGGTTGCGACGCAGGTGATTGCGGTGCCTGCACGGTGCTGGTGGACGGGGCATCGCAACACTCGTGCATCGTGCCCGCACATCGCGTCACCGATGCCGAGATCCTCACCGTGCGTGGCCTCGGGGACGAGCAGGGCCTGCATCCCATGCAGCACGGCTTCATCGGCCATGCCGGATTCCAATGCGGATTCTGCACCGCCGGAATGGTGTTGACGGCGGCCACACTCACCGAGGATCAGACCGAAGACCTGGGAAATGCGTTGAAAGGCAACCTGTGCCGGTGCACCGGTTACCGGCCTATTCGCGCCGCGATCTGCGGTGCGGCGCCCCCGCAAGGGGTCGTCAGTGCCCCTGCAGCGGCGAAGGTGGTGACCGGCACCGAGCCGTACACCATGGACCAGCTGCCTGCCGGGGTAGGACATATCGCGGTGCTGGGCAGCCCGCACCCGTCGGCCCGTATCACCCGGATCGACACCCGGAAGGCCCGCGACGTGCCGGGAGTGCGCGCGGTGCTGTGTTATCGCGACGACCCAGGTGTGCCGTTCTCCACCGCACGCCATCACGAGCGCACCGACGACCCCGACGACACACTGATTTTCGACCGTGTACTGCGGTTCGCGGGACAGCGCGTCGCCGCGGTGGTGGCGGACTCGCCGACCATCGCGCACCGGGCGCTCGAGCACATCGACATCGAGTACGAGGTACTGCCGGCGATCTTCGATCCGGAGCTCGCGCAGCAGCCCGGTGCACACATGGTGCATGGGGATAAGGGGCCTGGCGCCAGGATCGCCGATCCCGCACGCAATCTGGTCGCCGAGGTGCACGGTGAGGTCGGTGATGTCGAGGCTGCGGTGACCCGGGCCAGGGAATCAGGGGCGGTGGTCAGCGGCAGCTGGCAGACGGCGCGGGTGCAGCACGTGCACCTGGAAACCCACGGCGCGGTGGGCTGGCAGGACGAGCGCGGGCGCTATGTGCTGCGCACCAGCAGTCAGGTCCCGTTCCTGGTGCGCGACGAGCTGTGTCATGTTTTCGGCCTTGCACGCGAACAGGTTCGGGTGTTCGCACCACGCGTCGGCGGCGGGTTCGGCGCCAAACAGGAGATGCTTACCGAGGACTTGGTGCTACTGGCGGTGCGTGTCACCGGGGCGCCCGCGGTCTATGAGTTCAGCCGCACCGACCAATTCACCATCGCGCCGTGCCGTCACCCCATGCGGGTGAACGTGACCGCTGCGGCCGGACCCGACGGGGTGCTGACCGCCCTGGCCGTCGACGTGCTCTCCGATGCCGGGGCCTACGGCAACCACAGCGTCGGGGTGATGTTCCATGGCTGTAACGAGTCGATGGCCCAATACCGCTGTGCCAATAAACGTGTCGACGCGCAGGCCGTGTACACCAACAACATTCCGTCCGGTGCGTTCCGTGGCTATGGGCTGGGGCAGGTGCTGTTCGGTATCGAATCGGCCCTTGATGAGCTGGCACGTGAACTCGGCATCGACCCGTTCGAGTTCCGGCGCCGCAATGCCATCGTCCCGGGAGACCCGTTTGTCAGCTGGGAGGTCGAGGAAGACGACCTGGAGTTCGGCAGCTACGGGCTGGACCAGTGTCTGGACCTCGCGCAGGACGCGCTGGCTCGAGGCGGTGCCGATCCGGCCCATAACGGGTCGGCCCTGTCTGCGGAGTGGAAGGTAGGGGAGGGCATGGCGATCGCCATGATCGCGACCGTGCCGCCGCGTGGGCATGTGGCCGATGCGCGCGCCGAGCTGGACGAGCAAGGGCGTTATCGGATTACCGTGGGCTCCGCCGAGTTCGGCAACGGCACCACCACTGTGCACGCGCAGCTCGCGGCTGCGGTACTGGGATGCGCACCGGGCCAGGTCGACATTCACCAGGCCGACACCGACGGGGTGGGCCACGACACCGGTGCGTTCGGCTCGGCCGGCACCACCGTCGCTGGTCTGGCCGTGCACCGTGCGGCAGAGCTGTTGCGCGACAAGATCATCCGGTTTGCCGCGGCGAAGCTGGCGGTGCCGGAATCACGGTGCGTGTTGGCACCCGACGGCGTGCGAACCGGCGAGGAGCTGCTGGGGCTGGCCGATATCGCGGGGTCGGCACCGGAGCCGTTAGCCGCACTGGGCCGCCATGAGGGCACGCCCCGGTCGGTCGCCTTCAACGTCCAGGCATTCCGCGTCGGTGTGCATCCGGGCACGGGCACCGTGCGCATCCTGCAATCGATACAGACCGCCGACGCGGGGGTGGTCATCAACTCGCAGCAGTGCCGCGGCCAGGTGGAAGGCGGTGTGGCACAGGCCATCGGTTCTGCGCTCTACGAAGAGATCCTGGTGCAGGACGGCTTTGTCAGCACCACGGCACTGCGCAACTATCACATTCCGCGACTGGTGGATTTGCCCGATACCGAGGTCTACTTCGCCGACACCTATGACGCGTTGGGGCCGCTGGGAGCCAAGTCGATGAGTGAGTCCCCGTACAACCCGGTGGCCCCCGCGCTGGCCAACGCGATCCGTGACGCCGTCGGGGTTCGGATGCATCGCCTGCCGATGAACGCGGCACGCGTGTGGCAGGCCATCAACGCATCCGGTACGGGAGCGTCCTCATGAAGAACGTGCTCGGTGATCTGATCGACCTGCTCGAGGGCGGTGGCGCTGTCGCCCTGGCGCGCGTCGTGGAGGTCAGCGGTGCGGCTCCGCGTGAGCCCGGTGCGGCGATGCTGGTGACGGCCGATTCGGCGGTCATCGGATCGCTGTCCGGTGGATGCGTGGAGGCTGCGGTCATCGAGACCGCGCGGGACGTGCTTGCGACGGGGCTGTGTGTGAATGAGCGGTTCGGTGTCGACGACGGTATTGCTCCCGGACTCACCTGCGGCGGTGAGATCGAAGTCGTCACCGAGAGGGTGGGCACCGACAAACTGCCGCTGTTGCAGCGGTTGCGTGCGCTGATCGAGGCGGGGGAGCCGGTGGGGTTGGTGGGCACACTGTCGGGTGTTCCTGATTGGGCTCTGGTGCGGCCGGGTGAATCGGCGCCGTGGTCGCAGATCGACGGCACCATCGCGTCGTTGGTGCGGGCGGGGCGCAGCGCGGTGGCGGGTGCCGATCGCTGTGAGCCCGATCAATCGGCGCGGCCACGCGTGTTTGTGCAGGCGTTCGGAGCACCGCCGCGGATGATCCTGGCAGGGGCCAACGCCTTCGTGCGGGCGTTGAGCCACACGGGAACCCAACTGGGTTACCGGGTTACGGTCGTCGATGCGCGTGAGGTGTTCGCGACGGCGGCGCAGTTCCCGCACGCCCATGAGGTGGTGGTCGACTGGCCGCATCGATACCTGCGCGCCGAGGTGGCGGCCGGGCGCGTCGACGGGCGCACCGTGGTGTGCGTGCTCACCCACGACCCGAAGTTCGATGTGCCGATGCTGGCGGCGGCGCTGACGACAGCATCGGTGGCATTCGTCGGCGCGCTGGGCTCGCGCCGCACCCACACCGAGCGGGTGGCCCGCCTGCGGGAGGAAGGCGTCACCGACGATCAGTTGCGGCGCTTACACAGCCCGCTGGGCCTGGACCTCAATGCCCGCACACCCGAGGAGACCGCGATATCCATTGCAGCGCAAATCATTGCGGAAACCTCGGGAGGATCAGGGCGGGCACTGAGCGACACCGAAGGACCGATCCACCGGTGACGACTAACGGCTAGGCGGCGCGCCTGGCCAGCTGCTCCCGGTGCCATCTACTGCGCTCAGAATGGTGCGCCGAGAATCCCTCGTTGGGATGTGTCCCCAGCCGGCCGTTGGGTTTGTCGAACTGAACGAACACATCGAGATCCTCTGGGGACAAACTGAAATCGAAGATCTGAAGATTCTCCGCCAGCCGGCTCGGCGAGCAGGTCTTGGGAATCACCACATGTCCCAATTCGATATGCCAACGCAGGATGAGTTGCGCGGGGGTCTTGTTGTGTTTTGCGGCCAGCGCAGCCAGTGGGGAGTCCTCGGTGGTGCCGATTCCCTGGGCCAGCGGGCTCCAGGCCTCGGTGACAATTTCCCGATCGGAGTTGAACTGCCGCAACTTTCGCTGCTGGAAGTACGGGTGTAACTCCACCTGGTTGATCACCGGTAGTACGCCGGTCGCATCGACGATGGCGTGAACGTGCTCGGGCTCGAAATTGGATACCCCGATGGCGCGGATGCCGCCGGACAAATAGAGCTGCACGATCTGCTGCCAGGCGGTCACATACTGCCCGTGATCCGGTGCAGGCCAATGGATCAGGAACAGATCCACGTAGTCGGTGCCGAGCATGTCGAGGCTGCGCGCGAAAGCGCCCGCCACATCACAGAAGTCGTCTACCCACAACTTCGTGGTGATGAAGACGTCTTCGCGGGGTATGCCCGAGCGGGCGATGCCCAGACCGACTCCTCGCTCGTTGCCATATCTGGTGGCGGTGTCGATATGTCGGTATCCGGTGTCAAGTGCTTGCCGGACAATGGTTTCCGCTTCGGCATCGGGGATTGCGGCGACGCCGAGCCCGAGCTGCGGGATGTCCACACCATTGTGGAAACGAACTTTCGGGACAGTGCATCGTTGCATGACGGACTCCAATCACTCTGCGGCTGAAGGAGCAGTGGAATTGATACCCGGGAGCGACACGTCCTTGTGACAGTTGAAACTGTAGAACTGTCAGTTGAATTCGGCATCTATGACGCTGCTCACAGAATCGCTGTGAACTTGCTGAAATCGCTGAACAGTAAGGGGATTTGGTGCCCGCAGAACTATTCGATTTACACGATCCTTACGTCGCGAGTGTCGCGATTGGTCCGTGTGCGATGGCAAAAACGAGCGCAGGAGGGGGCTTATGCGGTGGCGTTGGCCTTGACCAGGCGGGCCACGGATTGGGCTTTGTCACTCGTGGCGTCGGTGCGTCCGCGTACCGATACCTCGATGATGTACTGCGATGTCTGGATGGCAGCTCGTTGTGTTTGGCGTGGCGCCAGATGCTGCGGTCCGGTCGAATCGGTGACAATCGCATGCACAAAATCTGATGAAATATGATCCTGCGCAACTTTTTTGATTTCCACATTGGTTGCCGCGCCGGTCCCGGTGCCTTGTGTGGTGAACGGCGTGTCCTGGCAATGGCGCCAGTTGGTCTCCAGGTTGGTGAACCAGATTCGGGCACTGCCCGGAGAATCCAGCTCAATAATCTGGATCTCTATCGTCGTTCCCGAACCAGTTCCCCGGATTTTCCAGCGTGTGGACCATTGCTGCTGTATCGCCTGACGTACCGGAGCTTCGGCGAATGTGGTGCCCCAACTGGGTGAGGCAACACCCAGGCACTCGACAGAACTTGTGCGGGTATCCGCGCTGTGGGCATTGGCTGCCGCGAGATCGAGCCTTTCGACGCGCGCATCCGAATGGAGCCGGAGCGCCAAAAGCGAAGACATCTGGGCATCATCGGGCAGGATCTCGGCGGCGGAACCAACGTGTCCTTGACCCACATTCGCGGCGCCGGGAACCACACACCCGGCCAACAACCCGCCCGCGATGAACAGGCCAGTCAGCTGCACTCGTAGCGCTTGCACCAGCAATTTCTAGTGCGGAAAAGACAGATGGTCAAGCCGCAAATATCGCTGGATTCTTTGTGTTTCAGCTACCGATAGGGTGAAAAAGTGAATGCTTACTTCACCCCGATGCAATGAGAAATGAACACCTGACGGCGAACTGTTCTCAGGTCAACTCAGCGACGAGGCGCGCGCTCTGTGGTTAAGGGCATCTGAACTACCGGTTGACGGGCCAGGTGTGGTGGCTCACGCTTATGCCATGTCTGGAATGAGTGAGCAGGCATTAGTGGCGGCGGTCCAGCAGCGGTTGATGGCGATGTACTCGTGGTTGTCGGCCGAACACGTCTCGGCTGTGGTGCAGGGTGCGCACGCACAGTTCGTCGATTGCCGGGTGCGTGAGTTTGTGCCGTTGTTGGTTGAACGACGTGCCCGCGCGGAGTTGGCGACGGCGAGTTCGTCGAGTGCTGTGACGGCCGAGGGGGCTACCGCGCGTCTCGCGTAGTGGGGTACCGGTGATGTATGCCGTCTATGAGGCGGTGGGCCTCATAGAGGTCTCTGCGCATCGCGGCCGCCCGGCGGTGGTGATGCCGGTGGGTTGAGCTGTGCTTCGGGGTATGTCGGATGAGGTGCTCTGTCTTGGCCATGTTTTGTGACACTTCGCTGACATGCTCGTAGAGCGATACCAGGAGTGTGCGGGCCTGTGCCACAGAGGCATCCTCAGTCACGTGCGCATTTTTACATCTGATCACTCACGTGTACAGCTACCTGCTGGGCCCGGCGAAAGTGCTTCAACTGTCTGTTGAGTCGCGAGCGTGGCTAGGCGTGGGAAGAGCGCTTGTGCAGTCTTTTGACCTGCGGAAAAACTGTGGTGCGCGATACTGGGATTGAACCAGTGACCTCTTCCGTGTCAGGGAAGCGCTCTCCCGCTGAGCTAATCGCGCGGGTCTTTATGGAGGTGGAGACGGGAATCGAACCCGTGTGCACGGCTTTGCAGGCCGTTGCCTCACCACTCGGCCACTCCACCGCTAGGGATGCCTGTCTACCCCTTCGAGCGGATGACGGGATTCGAACCCGCGACCCTCACCTTGGCAAGGTGATGCGCTACCAACTGCGCTACATCCGCGCGCAACGGGTGAGATCGTCACCCGGTGCGAGTTGAAACAGTAGTCGAACGGAAGGTTTATTCACAAATCCCTTGCGTGCGCGGCCCGTCGGCGGCCGGACTGCGGTGTTTCCGGCGTCTCGTGCTAGCCTTTCACCTCGGTTGATCAGCCATCAACGATCAACATGCGGTCTCGTAGCTCAGTGGAAGAGCACTCGCCTCACACGCGAGGGGTCGCTGGTTCGAACCCAGCCGGGACCACCGAAGAAGTACAGGCAGACGAGATCAGCCACTTACTTGCGCCCGTCCAGCTCGGCCAAGAACTCATCGATAGCCGGCCACGTCTCATTGACACCAGCCGACAGCGCCACCAGTCCGAGGTGACTCGCCTCCACCGTGGTGAACCGAACGTCCGCAGACTTGAGCATCGTCATGCCGTGATGCACACACTCCCACGGTGCGATGGCATCACGGTGGCTGCCGAACAGCTGGATCGGCAACGTCAGAGCCGTCAGATCCAGGGTGTAACCGGCCACGTTGACCACGCCCGCGGCGATCTCATCGTGATAGATGAATCGGCCCCACATCTGCGAGACGGCCCGTCCTGGATAACCGGGGAAGGCGTCCTGGAAGCGGTCGATCACTTCGGCCTTGGCCAATGCTTCGGTGTTGTCCAGATTGTTCAGGAGGAACCAGGGCCGCTTGATTTCTCGGTCCCATGAGGTGGCGCGGTAGGCGGCCTGTACCACTGGTGCGGGAATACCGCCGAGCGCTCGTAACACCGTGGTGACGGCATAGCCGTTGGTGCGTTTGGTGATTCGGCGTGCCTCGGGATATCCCGGGATTTTTCCGTAGTCCAACGGGGTGCCGATGGCGACGATCGAGCGGATCGGCAATCCGCGGTCGGCTGAGGCGGTTAAAAGGCTCAGGGTGCCGCCCAGGCTCCACCCAATCAGGTCCAGCTGTGCCTTCCCGGAATCGATGAGTACCCGCTCTATGGCCTGCGGAATGATATCGGCGAAGAAGGCCTCTAGACCCAAATGCCTATCTGCCCAGCCGATCTCGCCGTAGTCAACGACGTACGGTGTGCGTCCCTGCTCGAGCAGGTGTGCCACCAGCGACTGCCCCGGTGCGAGGTCGTAGCATGTCGCCGACGCGGCCAGCGGCGGGACCAATAGGACTGGAACAGCACTGGACTCACGCGGATCGTCAGTGCCGTAACGGCGCAACTGGCGATGTGGCTCGTCGAACAGGGCGACATGGCTGGTCGGTGTGGGTGGGCGCACCCCGTCGCCGAGAGTGAGGGCGAACAAGTTCCTCGCTGAGACCGGAATCGAGACCATAGTGAGTTCGTGTTCTCCTTCTTGCTGACACTGCCCGGTTTAGTGATGGGCACCAAAGCCTTTCAGTAGACCGGTCGATGTACAACGGTTTGTGGCGCGCACGACACGTGGGTGCACAGGCCACAGAGCCTGGGTTGGATCGCAGCGAGGCCGCGCGTTGTCGTCACTGCACTGTGCGTCGTCAGCTTTTGAGGTAGTCGATCGAGGTGTCGATGGCTGCGGCCAGATTGTCTGTGGTGCCGGTGGTGAACATCATGACGACGCCGCCGTGGATGCCGGCCAGGAGCGAGGAGGCGCTACGGTCCGGGTCGATGTCGGGCCTGATGTCGCCCGCCATTTGCATCTGCTCGATACAGGTCCGGATGAACGCGTGCCATTCGCTAAGGAGCTTGGCTGCTATCGCCGTGGCGGCGGGTGTGGTGGGTGCCAGTTGATTCATCAGCACAGTCAGTGAGCAGTCTGCGCCGTGACGGTCGTATTCGCCGAGCAACTGGTCGCGCCAGGCCGCCCAGGCATGCCAGCTCAGGAGTGGGTCGATCCGATCCCGGACGGCGTCGAGCACACCTGTGGCCAGGAAATGAGAGACCGCTGTAAACAGTTCCTCCTTACCGTCAGGAAAGTAGTGAAACAGCTGACTCTTGCTGATCCCGGCGTGTCGGCAGATGTCGTCGAGGGTGGTGTTGATGACGCCGCGATCGATCAGAACTTCGGCGGCGCCGGCAATGATCAGCTGCTTGGTCGCTGTGCCTTTCGCTGTCAAACCCGAGGGCATTTTTTGAGCGTAGTCAAACCGTACTTGCGGGTCCATTTTTCGTGCTGAATCCTGTCTTCAGGGCCGCTACCAGCGGCGTTACCAAGAGGAGGAACGATGTTGCCGGTATTGGTCACGGGTGCGACAGGCAACACCGGAAGGTTGGTCGCCGCGGGATTGCGCCAGCTCGGGGTTGAGGTGCGCGAGGGTTCGCGTCGGGGCCATCCGACGTTCCAGTGGTATGACCAGTCGACCTGGCGGCGCGTACTCGACGGCGTTGGCGCCGTCTACATCGCGACCCCGATCACGGCCTGGGTTCGCAAAGGCGAGCAGTCCCCACCGGTCGGATTCGCTGCGGATGCGGTGGAAGAGTTCGTTGAGGTTGCGGTCACCCAGGGTGTGCAACGTCTGGTGTTGCTGGCCGGGCGTAGCGCCCGAGCCGAACCGGTGAACGAGTTCATGGTGGATCTGGAACGCCCGGTACGTCAGTCGGATGTGGAGTGGACAGTGTTGAGTCCCAGCGTGTTCAGTCAGAGCTTCGCGCTGAGCCCGGTCCGTGAGGGCATTGCCGCTGGGCATGTCGACTACATCGCAGTATCTGATGAGGTCCCTATCGACTTCACCGATGTCACCGATATCGCGGAGGCGGCGGTGCGCGTGCTCACCACTCCAGGACATGGCGGCATGACCTACGAGCTGTCCGGCCCGCGCGCGCTCACCGAGCGCGAAGCCATCGCGATCATTAGTCGTACCCTCGGCCGCGAGATCACTTCTCGCCGGATCGACTTGCAGCAGGCCCTGCAATCGGGCAGCGGCGCGGGCGGACTCACAGAGGATTCGATGGCTCTCATAGACATGGCGATACGAGGGCGGGCAACCAGCGCTTACTCCCTGCCCTCCAACGGAATCCAGCAACTGCTCGACCGCGAACCACGCTCCTTCGAGGAGTTCGCCCGCCAAGCCGCCGCATCTGGCGTTTGGACCTCGACGACCGAGATCACGTGACTTCTTGGCCACCTGTCTCGACGTAGCCACGATGCCGCCCACGAGTGCACGCGTCTGCTCTGCCACTCGACCGTTGCGGATTGCATGACCGCGCGGAGCTCTGCCTACCCGGCGAGCTTATCTGCGTGCGTAGGACCACATCATGTTCGGGCAGCAGGATTCAAGAGTGGTGGCCCAGGTCGGAGGTCATTTCACAGGGGACAGTGGGCTAGTTCGCCGTGAAGGCGTGAGCGAGGATGGTGTCACGTTGGCGGAGTTGCGGTTTCAGTTCCTGTGACTTGGGCTTCTTTGGCTTTCAGGTGGGTATGCAGGGTGCTCGTCGGATATGCAACGGTTTGTGGCATGCACGACATGTGGGTGCACGGCCGCCACCACGCCAGATCGTCTTCACATGAGGGCAGTCTTGCCACTCTGGGGATCGTGTGTTGCCATACTTGCCTCGGTCGGGATGAACTGAAGCACGATAGGGGATACATGGGTGCGTTCACCGGCACCGGAGGAGTCACGAGCGCTTTGCCTCTCGGTGACCTAACACGGTGGTGGAGCTCGCCGTCACGCTACGACCAGATGATGGGCTACTTCTCGACGCGCTCCATGCGTGTGGCGCTGCGTGCTGCCGTCGGCGGATGCGCCGGCGCACTGGCTCTCATCCCACTCGCGATGGAGTTTTCGCCGATGGGGCCGCGTACTGGCGTATGGCGTTGGCTCGACATTCTGGCGAGCCTGCTCGCATTTTTCTGGATGCTGCGCTGGTGGTTAGGGCCGCTGCCGAAGGAATCCGAATCTGTGGTGTTTTCGGTTACTTCGGTTGCCTCCGTGTGCATAGCCTGCTTCGCGGACTCCGACAGGGGCACCGGCATGCACGGCCTTATCTCCTTGTCTCTGATGGCGATCTACATATGTTCCTTCCACGGCGCTCGGCTCATCGTTCTGTACTTGCTTACATCTCTGGCCACACTGACCTTCCTCGCGATTGCGATTGATCTGCAGCAGGGGTGGGCCGTGGCCATGGCGGATTCGGTAGTCACCGCGACGCTGCTGGTTGGGGTGCCGCCGATCATCCACTTCGCGCAACTGGCGCTCACCAGCGATGCCAGGGCGGCTGGGATCGACCCGCTCACCGGCCTGCACAACCGGCGAGGATTCGATGATCAGTCGATGGCCCTGGCCCAGGCGGCACGGGCTGATCGATCTGAGCTGAGCATCATCATGATCGACATCGACCGGTTCAAACAGATCAACGATCGGTTCGGGCACGGTGTCGGCGACCAGGTGATCGCCGATGTGGGTTCGCGCATCAAGGCGATCTCCGGCAGCGCTGCCGTCGTTGGGCGTGTTGGCGGCGAGGAGTTCTGTGTCGCATTACTCGGGCCCGCCGCGCAGGCGCGAGAGGTCGCCGAGCAGATCCGGGCGGGCTCGGAATCGCTGGATGGCATGGTCACGGTCACGGTCAGTGTCGGGCTCGCCACCAGCACGCTGCCCACGTCGAATGCCGCTCCGGACAACCTCATTGGGCAATTAGTCGCCGACGCCGATCACGCGATGTATTCCGCCAAGCGGCAGGGCGGTAACCGGCTTGAGGTCTGGAGCGTCACCGGGTAGGACGGCGCCGCTATCCGACACCGGACATCGTCCCTACGGGCTGGGAGAACGCGCGCAGCATGGCAGGGAAGGCCAGGCGTTCCAGCATGCGTGTCTCGGCCAGCTCAGGCTCGACGTAAAACTGTGCGGCCACACCTTCACGCAGGGCGGTGGCAAGCCGGGCGATGAGCTCGGCATCGATGACTAGTTCCCGCTTCGCGATCGTCATCAGTTCGTTGATGATGCCGGCGGCCTCGCGCCGCAGCCGTGCGTCGTGCTCGGCCAGCACCGCCGCGGCGCTTGGCTCACGGATCGCGTACAACGTGAACTCCATGCTGATGAGATACCAGCGGCGTTGCGCAGGGCCCTTGTCGTCGATGGTGGCGATGAAGGTGCTGATGGGGTCGGGACTCGTGCGGCATTTATCCAGCGCTGCCCGCAGTGCGGCGATCAGTTGGTCGCTGCTGGCATCGAACAGAGTGAAGAAGAGTTCATCCTTGCCCGTGAAGTTTGAATAAAACGCGCCTCGCGTGAATCCTGCCTTTTCGCAGATGTTCTCGATGCTGGCGCCATGGAATCCGCGGTCGGCGAACACATCGAGTGCGGCCTCCATCAGGCGGGTGCGGGTCTGTTCGCGTCGGCGCGTCGAACCGGTCGGCATGGGCGCCCCTTCGGTGGTGTGATCCGTTAAACGTATTTTCGATACAGATACGTATCCTACAGTGATCACGCGCAAAATAGCTGGAGAACCTGCGAGATGGCGGTAGGACGATTCGTAATGGTCAGCCATCTGGTTGATCTGTAATCAAACACTATTCGCTTCAGAATCTTCGGATGCTGCTCCTCTTGACGGGTTTTCCGCAGCGGGAGTAGCTTGTGGTCATCAGATACAGATATGTATTGAAAGGTGAGTACATGACCTCCGGAGATGTTGTGGTGGACGAAGGGTTGTCCGCGTACATGGTCGGTTCCTCCGATGCCGTCCCGATGAGTCCGGCACCGGAGGTGACGGTCGAGCAGGAGCGTGATCGCCGGCTGCGCGAGTTGGCGGCGGCATTCCGGATCTTCGGGGCATTCGGCTTCTCCGAAGGGGTGGCCGGGCACATCACCGTCCGCGACCCGGAGTTCCCCGACACGTTTTGGGTGAATCCCTTCGGTATGAACTTCCGGCACATCACGGTGTCCGATCTGATCCAGGTCGATCACGACGGCAACGTGATCACCGGCAGCCGGCCGGTGAACAGGGCGGCGTTCTGCATTCACTCCGAGGTGCACAAGGCCAGGCCCGATGTGATCGCCGCGGCGCACGCGCACTCGATACATGGCAAGGCGTTCTCATCGCTGGGGCAGCCGCTATTGCCCATCACGCAAGATGCATGCGCCTTCTACGAAGACCACGCGGTGTACACCGACTACCGCGGTGTGGTCAGCGACCTCGAGGAAGGCCGGGCGATCGGATCCGCGCTCGGATCCACTAAGGCGGTGATCTTGCAGAATCACGGGCTGCTTACCGTGGGCCACTCGGTGGCGGAGGCCGCCTGGTGGTTCATCACGATGGAACGCTCCTGCCAGGCGCAGCTGCTCGCCATGGCCGCCGGTGAACCGCGATCGATCGACCATGACACCGCCGTCTCGGTCTACAACCAGATCGGCACCCCTGTCGCCGGATGGTTCCAGTTCCAGCCGCTCTGGGACGACGTGATCAGAACGGCCCCTGAGGCCCTGCGATGATGCCCGGAATTGAGGGGCGCCCGATATGAGCACCACGGTCGAGCAAGCCAGGAAGCTCAACGACACCGCGCTGACCATCGACATGCACACCCACGGCCTGAGCATTGTGCCGCGATGGCTGCGCACATTGGGCGCCAAGACAATAGACATGCAGTCCGAACCGCTGTCGCAGCTGCCCAAGGGCAAGGTAAACCTCGCAGTCGTCACCGCGGTCGGGGACGCATTGCTGGGTACCGCATGGCGACTGCGCTCGCCATGGAATGGCGTGAAGGCCCAGCTGGAGCTGGCCCGGGCCGAGGCCTCCGCGGCGGGTATCGCGGTGGTGGAGACCGTAGAGCAGATCGAAGCAGGAGACACCGCCACAGTCATGCTTGGTGTCGAAGGCGCCGATGTCGTGGGAGCACAACCGGATCGGCTGATCGACCTTCACCGCATGGGAGTGCGGGTGCTGGGTCTGGTGCACTACGCGGACAACGCCCTCGGAACGATCGGTACGTCGGTGACCGGGAGCAGGGGCAGCCGGGCAGTGCGGGCCGGACGATACTCCTCGGGCCTGACCGCCCTCGGTAAAGAGGTTGTCGCAGAAGCCAACCGGCTGGGCATGCTGATAGATCTGGCGCACGCCGACGCGGCTACCACCTTGGCCGTCTGCGATCAGACGTCCGCACCGGTGGTCAGTTCGCACACCGGCGCGTTGGCGGTCCATGAATTCCCGCGCTACATCAGCGACGAGGAGGCGCGTGCGATATCCGCCACCGGCGGCCTGATCGGATTGTGGCCGATGGGGTTTCGCGGCGTCGGCATGCGAGACCTGGATGAATTCGCTCGGCACGCCTCGCACCTGGCAGAGCTGGTCGGTCCCGAGCACCTCTGCATTGGAACGGATATGAACGGCATACCCAGGTATGTCCCGGGGTTCGACGGGCCCACCGGATTTCCGTCGCTGATCGACGCACTGTTGCGCACCGGCTTCGATGCGTCCGGGGCGGCCGGGGTTCTCGGCGGTAATGCCCTGCGTGTCCTGAAAGAAGCCCTTCCCGGTCCGTCCGCGAGCGGGCGCACCTCATAACCCTCTCATTCATTGGTAGCAAAGGAGTTCGGATGGCCAAGGCTCAGATCGAAACCAACGCGGCGCCAGATCCCGTCGGCGCCTATTCGCAAGCCGTTCGCATTGGTGACACTCTGCAGGTGTCCGGGCAAGTGGGGATCAATGCCCAGACCCGTTCGCTGGCCGGAGAGACCGTCTACGCGCAGACCGTCCAGACATTGCGCAACATCGAGGCGATCTTGAATGCAGCCGGAGCCGATTTCGCCGATGTGCTAATGCTGCGGGTATTCCTTCATGCCCCAGAAGGATTCGCCGAGCTGAACAAGGCGTTCGAGGACACCATCAGCAAGCCCTACCCGGCGCGGACCACCCTTTTCGGTGGGCTCTCGCCCGGGCTGCTGGTGGAGATAGATGCGCTCGCGAAGCTTTCCGGGACAGAGGATTGACCATGCGCATTCATCACCTGAACTGTGGCACGATGGCGCCCGTCGGGAAGCGGCTCATGGAAGGTGCGGGAGCACCCTGGCAGCGCGGCCGGCTGATTTGCCATTGTCTGCTCGTCGACACCGGAACGCGGCTGCTACTTGTCGACACCGGATTTGGCCTCCGTGACATCGCTGATCCGGTGGCAAGGATCGGCCGTCCCCTCAAGCTTCTGCTCAACCCTCGGTTCGCCGAATCGGAGGCAGCGGTGCGCCAGGTGCAGGCGCTCGGTTATGACCCTGCCGATGTCACCGACATCGTGCTCACCCATCACGACCACGATCACGTCGGCGGAGTCGACGACTTTCCCAACGCGCGTTTGCATGTGCACGCGATCGAAGCAGAATCCATACGCGCGCAGCTGACACTGCACGACAAGGTGCGCTACAGCGGGCAGCCCGAACTCATGGGACGTAGAGAAGGTGACCGCTGGTCCGAGTATTCGATCGGTGGCGATCAGTGGTTCGGCTTCCGCGCCGTGCGGCAACTCCACGGTCTGCCGGAGGAGATCGCGATCATTCCGCTTCCGGGGCATAGCCGCGGGCATGTCGGCGTGGTGATCGACACCGGTGGCATCGGGCGCCGGCGGTGGCTCGTGCACGCGGGTGATGCCTTCATGCACCCCGATGAAATGCTCACAGATCCGCGATGCCCATTGGTGTTCAAGGTGTTTCAGAGCCTGGTGCAGGCCGATGCCACCTCGCGGCTGTACAACGCGCAACAGCTACGAGAGCTGGCCACGCGCGACGACGTGGAAGTCATCAACTCGCACAATCCGTACTATTGGGACCGCGCCCACGCGACCGCGCGGAGCGTTGAGGTTGGAGCCCAATGAGAATCGCTGTCGCGGGAGCCGGAAGCATCGGCTG
This sequence comes from Mycobacteroides sp. H001, assembly GCF_001440005.1. Taxonomy (NCBI): domain Bacteria; kingdom Bacillati; phylum Actinomycetota; class Actinomycetes; order Mycobacteriales; family Mycobacteriaceae; genus Mycobacteroides; species Mycobacteroides sp. H001. The sequence continues at coordinate 293,653 of NZ_LJYH01000025.1, read as the reverse complement.
TTATGTGGGCGGCAGGCTGCAGGCCGCCGGGCATGACTTGGTGTACATCGGCCGCGCCGCCCTAGGCGAGTCGATCACCGAGCGTGGTCTCGCTCTTTCGGACTATCTGGGTTGGTCGGCGACGATTCCCGGAGACAAATGCGTGTTCTCCGAAGACATCGATGCGGTGCGCGCCGCCGATGTGGTGCTGGTGACGGTGAAATCGGCCGCGACCGCGGAGATGGCGGCGTCGCTGGCCGACAGGCTCCGCCCCGGAGCTGTGGTGGTCAGTTTGCAGAACGGGATACGCAACCCCACCGAGATATCGCGATACGTCACGCAGCACCGCGTCATCACCGGAATGGTCGGCTTCAATGTCGCGCAGGTCGGGCCCGCGCACTTTCATCAGGGCACACAGGGAAAACTGTCGATCTCCACGGGTGCAGAATCCCTGGCACAGGCACTGACCGGCAGCGGGTTGCCTACCGCCGTGTATGAGGACATGTCGGCGGTGCAGTGGGGAAAGCTCGTGGTCAACCTCAACAATGCTGTCAACGCACTCTCCGGCTTACCTCTGAAAGCCGAACTGGGACAGCGAGACTACCGCCTGGTGCTGGCCGCCGCGCAACGCGAGGCACTGGGGCTGCTGCGCCGCGGTAACCAGCCGGTGGTCAGTCCTCTTGCGGCGCCGCTCGCGTTCATGCCCTGGGTGCTGCGGATGCCGGACGCCGTGTTCGCCCGGTTGGCGCGGCAGATGGTCGAGATTGACCCTCAGGCGCGTTCGTCCATGCTGGACGACCTCACCCGTGGCAGGCCGACCGAAATCGACTACATCAACGGGGAGGTGGTCGAGCTTGCCAAGAAGCTCGGCGTGAGTGCGCCCGTCAACGCTACGCTCGTCAGCCTGATCCACCAGGCAACCGCATCCGGTGAGAAGTGGTCGGGTTCGGAGCTGCGCCGCGAAATCGACGATCGGACAGCGGCGCATGTGATGACCATCCGGGGGAAATAGACCGCGATGTGACCACGGCGCGAAACATCGAGACCGCATAGATGCTGTCAGGAGGTTTGGGCCGATCGACTTGATTTCCAATCGACTTCCAACCTGTCGTCTATAGCGTAAGTGGTCGCGATCGCGGCGATTCGGTGTCGAAAGGTCAGGTGCGGTTATGCGAATCAGCGTTGTTGCGGTTGCGGCAGTCTTCTTAGTGGCAGGCACGTCCGGATGCCAGGCAACAATCAAGCCCGACGGAGCTGCCAAGTCTGTGACCGACATGGTTTCCGGCAAGACGGGATTCACGCCGACAGATGTGACGTGCCCGTCGGGAATGAAAGCCAAGGTTGGCGTCGAGTTCGATTGCCGATTCACCGGCCCCGAAGGGCCTTACACGGCACATATGCGTGTCACCAAGGTCGATGGCGAGAACGTTGAGTTCGCGATCGACTCTAAGCGCGGGTGACCGACACATGGCCTTGGGCCCTGTCGGGGCTTAACGTAACGGCGGCAATCGTTTTACCGTCTAGGAGGTTAACGCTCCGTAAGCGGCATGGATCTGCTTTCGCGATCGCGTTTCCTGCGCCAGGATGGCCGCATGGCTGAGATCGACCTCTCGCTGTTGGACGTCCCGCGAACCGGGCCCGTCCCGGATCCCGAGGCCTACCTGCGTGCCGCGATCGCCTGGCATTTCGGCGAGGACACCGGGTCGGCGTTCTGGTTGCGCACCGCGCAGACCCTGAACTTCGACCCGTTGACCGACGTGAAGGTTTTTGAGGACCTTCGGCTGTTCCCGAACCTGGTCAACGAGCTGCGTGATGCACCCGTCGAAGACCTCATCCCGCGCGGCTATGGAACCCCGGCGCCGGTGCCCAAGATCTTCGAATCCGGTGGCACCACCGGTGCACCCAAACGCACGGCGCAACTACCCGATTGGGTTGAGCAGGTCACGCAATGGCAGATCGAGGACTTCACCGCCGGCGGCTTCGTGGCAGGGCAAGGACTGTTGTTCCTCATGCCCAGTGGCCCGCACGGGGTCGGTCATTTCTCGCGTGCGGTCAGCGAGCGGCTCGGTTCGGTGTTCTATCCGGTGGACCTCGATCCACGGTGGGTCAAGAAACTCTCCGCACGCAACGCCACCGCCGAAGTGTCTGGGTATGTTGAGCACGTCCTGGAGCAGGCCAGGTTCGTGCTGCAGACCCAGCGGGTCGCCAACCTGCACACCAGCCCGCCGCTGCTGGGCGCCATCGCCCGCGACGACGCCATGGTGGACCTGGTCAACCAGAAGATCCGCTACATACTGATCAGCGGCGCCCACGTAGACCTGGACACTCTCGATCTGCTCCGCGAGATCTTCCCGACGGCCGAGATCGCGATGGCCTTCGGCAGCACAATGATCTTGTCCCAGGCCAGGACTCGCGTTGACGGGGACGCCATCGTCTTCGATCCGCGCTCACCCTACGTGGTGTTCTGGGTGATCGATCCCGACACGGGGGAGCGTGTGCCCTACGGTGAGCGCGGCCAGGTGGTGATGAATCACATCAGCAAGGGCATGTTCATTCCGAACAATCTCGAACGCGACACCGCGATTCGAATGAATGGCCCGGACAATCAGATTGGTGATTCCGTCAGTGAAGTGGTCCCGGTCGCCAGCTTTGAGGGCGAGCCGGTGATCGAGGGCGTCTACTGATCGTGATCGCACTTGACGCCCTTGGCCCCGGTGGCGAGTACCGCACCCGAAACCGTGAGGTGATCACCGATGTGGCCGGAGCGCCGGTCGCCGAGCTGAGCATCGTGCCCCCGCTGTATGTGAGCCGCAGCATTCAGGCGCAGCGCAAGGTCAAGCCTCTCCCGCACGATCGGTATAACGCCGCGCTGGCAGACGCTGCCGCGATCTTCGTCGACGCGCACCTCGGCGGCCTCGGCTTCGAGCAATACGTCGAGGTGGTCAGCCGGGTGTCGGGGCTACCGATCGCGATTGCGCGGATCAGTGCGCTTGGTATCGCAGACGCGGTACGGGTCGCCGCCGATTCGGTGGCGCCTGCCCGCCCGATGGGCGCCGCCATCGACTGGCGCGACGAGCGCACCCGGCGAGGAAGCGCGGTGTGGGCGCGCCGCGGTGAAGTGCTCGCCGTGCACGCGTCGGGGAACAGCCCCGGTGTGCACAGCACGTGGGCGCAGGCGCTGGCGCTGGGTTACCGGGTGGCCATCCGTCCATCGCGGCGCGAACCCTTCACCGGACACCGGCTTATCAATGCCCTACGCGAGGCCGGATTTCGGCCCGAAGACGCCCTCTATCTACCCACCGACCATGCGGGCGCGGCCGAGATCATCACCGCCGCCGACCTCGCCGTCGTCTACGGCGGCCAAGACGTCGTAGACGGCTATGCCGACGACCCGACGGTGCTGACGAACGGGCCGGGCCGCACCAAGATCCTGATCACCGCCGAACAGGACTGGCGCGATTACCTTGACGTCATCGTCGAGTCGATCAGCGGGCAGGGTGGGATGGCCTGCACCAACGCCACCGCCGTTCTTTACGAAGGCGATCCGCGACCCCTGGCCGACGCGATCACCGCCAGGCTGGCGACGATCCCGGCGCTTCCGATCACCGACGAACGCGCTGCGCTACCGGCTCAGCCCATAGCGGCGGCTAGGCGCTATGCCGAGCACCTGGCGGCCGTATCTGTCGGCACCACAGCGCTGCTGGGCGCCGACCAGGTGGTCGCAGACCTCGGTGATGGCTCGGCGGTACTGCGACCGGCAGTACACCTGCTGGCGCGACCAGACATCGGCCCACTCAACACGGAGCTGGCGTTCCCATGCGTGTGGGTCTCGCCGTGGACACGCGCCGACGGCCTTGCCCCGCTGCGGCATTCCTTGGTGATCAACGCGATTACCAAGGACGAGGAGCTGATCGACGATCTGCTCAACGAGCCGACGGTGGCCAACGTGTACAGCGGCAGGCATCTCACGTCGTATGCGGCTTTCGACGTTCCGCACGACGGATTTCTCGCGGACTTCTTGATGCGCACCAAGGGCATCATCCGCGACTGATGTCAGGGTTGCGGTGCCCAGGGGCCGTGGCCGCCAACCGACTCGACATGGATGCGGGTGAGGTACCCCTCGGGAGAGCCGGGCGGCGGGAAGTGCTCGTCGGAGCCCAGCAGGGCGATGGCCAGCTGACTGAGCAGCTCGGGTGCGCCGCCTTCTACGACCCGAGCCGAACCGGTGACCGACAGGTACTCGCGCTGCTGTCCGGGCTGGCTGGGCGCCAGGATGGTCACGGCAACGTGGGGATCGCGCCGGATGTTGCGCAGCTTCTTGTAATTGCCGGACAGATGAGCGGCCACCAGCTCGTCGCCCTCGGGCGTGGATTGCAGGGCTACCCACACCACGGACACCTGTGGAGTGCCGTCGGGGTTGATGGTCACGAGCGTGGCATCAGCGCCCGCCCCGATGAGTGTGCGCGCGGCCTCATGAAGTTCCATGTGTGGTAGCTACCTCTGCGCCGATGATTTCATTCCCGCACGGCGTCAATGTGCCGGAAAAACCGCGCGATGGCGGGGCGCAGACGCGAGGTCTCGAAGTCGTCGATGGGCAGCGCGAGCTGCTCAAGAACCAGGCCGTTGACGGCGGTGAGCAGGTCGGCGGCATCTGCCTCCGGATTGCTCACGCCGGCTCCGCGCAGCTCCTGGGCGAAGGCGGCGCGCTGGGTGGTGCCCCATTCGTCAAGGGTGGCCCGCAGGCTGGGGCGGCGTGCGACCTCGAGGAAGAATTCGTAGCGGGCGATTGCCGCGTCGCGGTCATCGGACAGGGTCTCGGTGACATACCGGGCCAGCCGGTCGATGCGTTCGGAGATCTTCGCGTCGGGCAGCTCGGTGAACAGCGCCCGCACTTCTTCGATCTGCCGGGTGGCCAAGCGCCGCAGCGCTTCGTCCAGGAGCTGATCGAGGGTGCCGAAGTAGTAGCGGGCGATTCCATGAGTTGTCCCCGCCTCGGCGGCAACCGCCCGGTGGGTCACGGCGCGCGCACCCTCACGTGCCAGTAGACGGATCGCGGCATCCAAAAGCGACTCTCGGCGGGCAGCGCCCCGGGCCATGCGTGGCTCGCGCACCGGAGACGTCATGGGCGTCATCGTACTGGCGCACATTTCCTTAAACTTCTCCATTTGGAGAAAATAAGGGATACGGTGGCGCCTATCGACGAACGGCGGGAGGCCTCAATGACCAACACACTCATCACCGGCGCACTGGTGCGCACCTTCGACCCGGCCATCCCCGAGGCCGACGCGCTGGTGCTTTCGGACGGGCGCGTTGTCGCCGTGGGGGACCGGCGCGAGATGGACGATGTGGCCGGAGCCGGTGCGCACCGCGTCGATGCCGGAGGCGCCGTAGTACTGCCCGGTCTGGTCGACACCCACCCGCATGTCATGCATTTCGGGATGCTCTCTGGTGGACTCGTAGATCTCACCGATGCGGTCGATCACGCGGACATCGTGGCCAGAATCCGCGCGAAGGCCGCGGAAACCGAGCCGGGTGAATGGATCATGTGTACCCCGGTGGGCGAGCCGCACTACTTCATTCGCCGCTCGGAGCGCGATCTGGCCGAGCGTCATCTGCCCGACCGATGGATGCTGGACACCGCGACCGACGCACACCCCGTGCTGATTCAGGCGTGGGCGCCGCGCATGCCGAATGTTGTGGCCTTCAACAGCATCGGCCTGCGCACCGTAGGTCTGAGCGCACTCATCCCGGACCGGGTATGTGACGTTGAGATCGAGAAGAACGAGGCCGGTGATCTGACCGGGATTCTGCGCGGACCCGTCACCAACTACTACACCTATGACCCCTTCTGGGGGCAGATCCTGACCAAGCTGCCGCGCCCGAGCCTGGGGAACGCCGTCGCCGGAACCCTCGCGGAGATGAGTCGCTATACCGCGCAAGGAATTACCAGTGTGTACGAGGGGCACGCCATGGAACCCGAACACGTGGCGCTGTACCGGCATTTACGCGCGACCAACGCGCTGAGCATGCGGGTGCTGGCGACTCTGGATGTCGAGTCCGTCATCTTCTATCCGTTTGACCCGCTGCCGCAGCACGAGTTCAGCGCCAGACTGCGCGAACTCGCCGGCCAGGCACTCGATCTGGAGGACGACATGCTGCGCCTCAACGGGCTCACGATGAGTCCGGGCGGCCCATGTTTCTCGGGATACTTCACGACCTATGAACCGTGCGCCGACCCCTTCGGGCGCCCGACACGGGGCAAGCGCTTCTTGTCGCTGGACAAAGAGGAAGCATTTGTGCGGTTCTGTGCCGCCGAGGGGATCCGTGCGAATCTGTGTCTGGGTGCGTTCCGAGAGCACGACGATTTCCTCGATATCGCCGAACGTGTGGTGCGGGAGCACGACTTCCGTGACAAGCGCTGGATTCTGCAGCACGCCATGACCATCACACCCAAGCAGGCACAGCGATACGCGGATCTGGGATTTCAGGTGACCACCAGCGCGGGCTTCGCGTGGGGAAAGGGCGCCATGTATGGCGATCGCATCGGTCAGCATGTGTGGCAAGACCTGGAGCCGCTGCAGCGATTGATCGACACCGGGCTGGATCTGGCCGGCGGTTCGGACTGGGGTCCGAAGAATCCGTGGGAGCAGATCGAGCTGGCCCAGACGCACCGTTTCGCAGGCAGCGACCGTCGCAACGACGGGCCCGACCAGAAGATCTCGAGGCTCGAGGCACTGAAGATGTGGACCACGGGTGCAGCCGCGGTGCTGGGCTGGCCCGAAATTGGCTCACTGACACCGGGCAACTACGCGGACGTGATCATCGCCGACCGAGATCCGCTGACCTGTCCGCTCGACGAGCTACGCGGCACGCGGGTGCTGCGGACCTACCTCGGCGGCGAGACGGTATACGACAGTGGCGAGTTGACGTCGCCGGCCGCACAATCGCAGGCGGCGCACTCGTGAGCTCGGCAGACAAAGTGCTCGACCGTGTCGACGATCTTCGCGATGAGCTGCTCGACACACTTACCCACGCCATCAGGCTGCGCAGCGTAAATCCGACCTACCCCGACCAAGACTATGACGACCTGGTGGGCGGCGAATCCGATGTGGCGCGTCTACTGGCCGGCGTCTACCGGCAGGGCGGAGCCGAAACGGAGCTGTTCGGCGAGGTGACCGGACGAGACAACGTGGTCGGTGTGCTTCGGGGGAGCGGTGGAGGGCGATCGCTGATCTTCAACGGCCACCTCGACGTCGTGCCCGCCAACGACTCCGACGAATGGACCCACGATCCGTTCTCGGGATTTCACGATGAAACCCACGTTTGGGGACGTGGCTCCGTGGACATGAAGAGCGGACTGGTGGCACAGGCCTTCGCCACCAAGGCATTACGAGAATCAGGCGTGCAACTGCGGGGTGACCTGATCCTGCAGGGCGTGGTCGGCGAAGAGAACTTCGAACATCACCTGGGCACCTCGGCCGTGCTTGCCCGCGGCTACACCGCCGACGGTGCGATCATCGCCGAACCCACCGGGGCGCGACGTCCTCTGACCGTCATGCCGGCCACCCCCGGCGTGCTCGTCATGCGCATCACCGTCAGCGGCCGCTCAGGTCACGCGTCGGCGCGTTCCCTGATGCGCGCCCAAGCAGCCACTGCTCCAGACGCCGAACCCGTTGCGGTCAGCGCCATTGATGCGGCACTGTCGATTCACGCGGCGCTGTGCAGGCTGGAAGTCCAGTGGGAGCAGACACGCACCGACCCACTCTTTGAGCGCGGGCAGTTCACCATCGGTCTGGACGTGATCGACGGGGGTGCCCGCAGCGGCCGCAATGTCGCCTTCATCCCAGACGAAACCGTGCTGGACTATGCGGTCTTCTACCCGCCCGCGGCCCGCCTGGCCGAGATTCAGGCCGAGATTCTCGAGACGGTGGCCGCCGTCGTCACGGCAGATCCCTGGCTGCGGCGCGAGCCTCCGCGCGTTGAATGGCCGATGCACTATCCGGGCGGGCGAACGGACATGTGTGACCCGTTCTGCCAAACCGTGATCGCCGCATGCGAAGAGGCTGCCGCTGGGTCCACGTTCAGCGGGCGCCCGGAGGTACAACCATTCCCCACGGCAACCGATCTCACCTGGTTCACCGCTGCGGGGATTCCTGCTGTCGGCATGGGCCCGGGTGCGTTGGCCATGGCGCACACGGTGGACGAGCGCTGTGCGATCGACGAAATACTCTGTGCCACCAAGGCCTACGCACTGGCCGCGATGCGTTGGTGCGGTGTGCAATGACCGAGATAGCCCAACGTACGCCGGTCGCCCCGTACATGGCGGTCGGGTTGTCGACCATTGTCCACGGCATCGGTGCCCGAGACGACATCGCGCGCAACCTGGACAACATCGAGGAGGCCATCCATGCTGCGGTCTCGATCGTCGGCATCAACCTGCCGGTGAAACTGGTCGCCCTCGCCGAGGGCGCGCTGACCGGCTTTACCGACGAGGTCTTCAACCTTCCGCATATCCGCAGTGCTCGTGAGCTTTTCATTGACATTCCGGGGCCGGAGACAGATCGCCTGGCCGCGCTGGCGCGGACGTATGAGACGTACATCATCGTGCAGTGCAAGGCCCGCTGGCCCGAGATCATCGCAGACCGATTCTTCAACGTCATGGTGGTTATCGCGCCCGACGGTGAGATCGTGCACCGAGCGGCCAAGAATCACGTCTGGTGCCGCGAGCACTCGTGCACCCCGCATGACGTGTACGACCGATGGGTGCAGCTGTTCGGCGACGGGATCGATGCCTTCTATCCAGTGCTGCGTACCCCAGACATCGGCGCTATCGGCACGCTGTGTTGCAGCGACGGTGAGTATCCGGAAGCCGTGCGGGCCTTGGCATTCAACGGCGCAGAGGTGGTTTATCGGCCCAGCGAGGCGGTGCCGATGACGGCGGCCGGTTCGGACGCCGGTGGTACCTGGTTGCTGCAGAACAGAGCGCACGCGCACTTCAACGGTCTGTACATGGTGTGCCCCAACTCCGGACCGGTCTACTCCACCCCCGCCGCCGAGCATCCGGTCGACATCGCGGGCGGCAACGGTCACATTGTGGACTACTACGGGCACGTCATCGGGCAGGCGTCCTCGGGAGCGAACGCGATTATCGCGGCGCCGGTGGATGTCGAGGCTCTGCGCCAGTTCCGCGCCATGAATCTGAACTCAAATTGGCTCAAAGATATTCGGACAGAACTGTTCCGGCGCATGTACGACCGACCGATCCATCCGGCAAATCTGTGGCTGCACCGGGAGCCGGGCCGCCACGCCGAGGTTGACGATATTTATCGATCCAACATCGCCAGGCTTGTTGACGCGGGAACATATACCGAACCGGCTCATCGGTTTCCGGGCGCTCGTCATCTGCCGGGGCCCGGAGATGGCGATATGGACGCGGTCCTGGCGAACTGGTCGCCGTAGCACGGCGCGCACAGTCCCGAAATCGTTTACTGCAGAACGGTCGTGGTGTTCGTGCCGTAGGGAACCTGCGGGTTGGTGCCCAGTGGAGTGCGCGGGTTGGCGCCCTCATGGGTGGGCTCGTGAAATCCTCGGTCGTACAGATTGGTGCCGGGCTGAGTGCAGGCCCCGCCAACGCGCGGTGCACTGCCCGCGCACGCGGTCCGGCAGCTGTGGTTGTACGGCGTCTCGCCGGCCGAACACACCGGGAGGTCTGCAGCCGCCACCGGGGCTATGAACATCGCGACCGAGGCGCCCAGGGCTCCGGCGAACAGCGCGATGCCAGCGGGCAGGGAAACCATGAGGCTCAGAGCTCCTAAAAAAGCATGAATCGAAGTTGAACAAAAGGTTACACATCATAACGATTCGAATGCTCAGAAGATTTGCTGAACAATGCGTCTGTTTGATTCCTGGCGCTAAAAGACCAAGACACGCCCGCTTATTCGACGCGCCAGCGATGTAGCTGCATCGGCCAGTCAGCTAATATGTAGGTTACCGGGGGAGGGTTATGTGTATAGCAACTGGTCGCGCGGCATTCACAGCGCGTGCAGGTAGCGCTGAGTTACCACACGTTGTAGCTGCTTGACCACCAGATTGCCCACCCGGACCCACCAGTACGACGGCCTGGAGAATGCGGTTATCTCTACGGAGACAACGTCATTGGATGGATCAAAGCACACGATGAAGACCTCTTCGCCGGTTTCCGGGTGTCCTCGAAGCGTCCCGTATGCGAAACCGTGCCGATTTGGCTCGTCTACCACGTACACGATGCGGCACAGCGCCCAGAACGGCCACAGCCGCGTCATCACGTTCACGCCGACGGCGGCCTCCGGTGCCGACGTCTGAACCGGCAGCCCGATCCCACGTTGGATACCGAATCGCATGAGGCTTGCGGCAGCCTCGTCGAACCGCGCCCTACCCGTTCCGATCTGCCGAGATTCGCGTACATGGTGATATCCGGCGGGTAACTCGGTGGCCGTCGCGCCGATCTCGGAGTAGGTGAACGGGAGCTGGCTCAGCCGTGCAATATCCACCCCAATAACGTAGGGGAGTATGACCACCGAGGAAGCAGTAACAGCGCATGAGGGTGGCGGGTTCAATCTGCCCGACCCCACCCTCAAGGGCGGCCCCGACTACGGCCGTTTCATCGATGCACTGCGGACTCTGCAGGATCGCGCTCGCGCCGCCCTTCCACCCGATGAGGTGATTACCAATCTGGCCAACCAGCTCGAGGCCATGAACGAGCTGCTGGACCCGTACGAGGTTTCGGAGTGGGACTCGCCCTCGGGCCGTCGCACCGATCTTCCGCTGCGTGGAAACATCCTGCTGGTCCCGATGACAATCGATAGCTTCGACAACGGAGTGCTCACCGGCACAGCCACTTTCGGGCGCTACCACCTGGGGCGAAACGGGGCGGTGCATGGCGGATGCCTCGGCCTGCTCTTCGACACGATCATCGGCACCGGCACGATGCTGCTCACGGACCTACGCAAGCTGCGTACTGCGTACCTGAACATCAACTACCGCAAGGTCACGCCGATCGAGAAGGAGCTGCAGTTCGACTGCACCCTGGACCGCGTCGAGGGCCGCAAGGTGTACCTGACCAGCAGATTGCTCGACGGCGACGATGTGCTCGCCGAGGCCGACGCTCTCTTTGTGAAGCTCAATCCCGGTCAGCCGTGAGCGGCGGTACCCGTCGGTGGGCCCGATGGCGCGACGGGGTGCGGGACCGTCCGGCACTGAACGTCTTCTACCGCATGGCGGTTGCGATCATCGGTCTGGCAGTGCTGGGTGCGGGCATCATTGCAATCCCCTATCCGGGGCCCGGCTGGGCGATCGTCTTCCTCGGCCTGGCGATTCTTGCCTCCGAGTTCTCTTGGGCAAGAAAGCTTCTTCACGCAGTCAGGGCCCGGTACGACAGGTTCATGGCCTGGTTTTCCACTCAACCTCAGTGGTTGCGGGGGATCGGGGTGCTGTTCACCGCGGCGTTGGTGGTGGTCACGCTGTGGGTGTTGGGTGCGGTCGGCTGGGTCGCCGCGCTGGTCGGAATCGAGGCGCACTGGCTGAAGAGCCCGCTAGGGCTTGGCGGCTGACCTCCGCCTCACCCGGTCGATGACGGTCGCCCACAGCACCTTCGAGCCCGCCACGGCCTCCGCGCCGGCATCGCGTGCCGAGATCATGCCCTTCATCATCAGCACCGCGTCTGCCTTGTTGCGGGTCGAGGCCTTGCTGATGTGGCCGGTATCGAATGGCGGCCGCGGGTCGTACTCGATGCACAGCTGAGTGGCCTCGGCGCGCGGCCGTCCGGCGATCTCGCCGACGAGCCACAGACCAAGATCGAGCCCTGCGGACACCCCTGCGGCGGTAATCACCTTGCCGTCTCGGACGATTCGCTTGTCCCGCTGGGGATTGGCCCCAAAGGTCGTGAGCACCCGCTGCCCGGCCCAATGGCAGGTGGCGTCCTTTCCCCGCAAGATCCCGGCGGCACCGAGAATGAGCGACCCGCTACATACCGATGCGGTCCACGTCGTGCCCAGGTGAACCTTCCGCAGCCAGGTGAGAACGCCGTCGTCGGCGGCGGTGCTCATGGTGGCCGGTATCGAGCCGCCGATCAGGACGATGTCCGGTGCCGGGGTCTCCTGGAAGGAATGCGTCGCGCCGACCGCCAGGACACCGCTATCGGTCACTATCGGCCCCGGCTCGTGCCAGACGAATCGAAACTCGGCATCGGGCAGCCCCCTCAGCATTTCGTAGGGGCCTATGGCGTCGAGCGCCGTCATGCCCGGGTACGCCAGGATCGCTATCTGCATGATTGCCATGGTTGTCGACCGATCACGGCGGCAGAAGTGGCCAGATAGACAGTATCCAACGAGATATTGCCAACAACGAGTTACGCTCGCCGCATGCATTCCGTTCCGGGCTGTTCGGGCGAGCCTCACTCGGTGCTCTTGGGTCATTCGGGCGAGCCTCACTCGGTACTCGTCCTCGCCCTTCCCGACACCATCGGGTTCGACCTGGCGACCGCTGTGGAGGTGTTTCGCCGCGTGCACCTCGCCGACGGCACTCGGCCCTACCGGGTGCGGGTGTGCGGCACGGCACCGGTCGTCTCTGCCGGACCGTTCGGCATCGCCACAGATCTTGGGCTTGAGGCTCTTTCGAACGCCGACACGATCGTGGTGCCCGCGCGCAACGACGTGACCGCGCCCACGCCCGACGGCGTCATCGAGGCACTGCAGGCAGCGCACGCCCGCGGTGCGCGCATCGCTTCCATCTGCGCCGGAGCCTTCACGCTCGCCGAGGCCGGAATTCTGGACGGCAAGCGTGCCACCACGCACTGGCTCGCCGCTGACCTGTTTCGGCAGATGTATCCGGACGTACGCCTGGATGCCGATGTGCTGTACGTGGACGAGGGCCAGGTGCTCACCTCCGCCGGGGCTTCGGCCGGGCTCGATCTGTGTTTGCACATGGTCACGTGCGATCACGGCACGGCGGTCGCTGCCGAGGCGGCCCGGGTGGCCGTGGCGCCGCTGCACCGGGACGGCGGTCAAGCTCAATACGTCATCCGGAACCGTCAGCGCACCGAGGCAGGCCTCGGCGAGATGCTGGCGTGGATCGAGCACAACGCCCATCGAGAACTTTCCCTGGAGGACCTCGCGGTCCAGGCATCAACCAGCGTGCGCAGCCTCAACCGGCGATTTCGGGCCGAAACGGGACAGACGCCGATGCAGTGGCTCACCGGCGTGCGTGTCCGTCATGCCCAGCAGCTGCTGGAATGTTCGGCGGACTCCGTGGAGTGGATCGGGCGCGAGGTGGGGTTCGGTTCACCTGCGAATTTCCGGGAGCAGTTCCGTCGGCTCACCGGGGTCTCCCCGCTCGCTTACCGGAATACCTTCCGGGCGCGCTCGGCCTGAGTGCTCTCGGTGCCCATCGGCTGGGAAGGCGCTGGTGTGGACCGATAGCATGAGTTCGCAAACCCCCCGTCTCTGAAGTGGAGAACTGCTGATGACTGCGCCCAACCCGTCTTCCCCTGTGCCCCCTATCCGGGTGCCGGCCGGGACGACGGCGGGGACTGCGGTGCGCGAGGCTGGTCTGCCGGGCAAGGGCGAGGACGCCATCGTCGTCGTCCGGGTGGACGGTGGGTTGAAGGATCTGTCGTGGACTCCTGAGGTCGACACCGAGGTAGAGCCGGTCGCGGCCAACACTGAGGACGGGCGCAGCGTCATCCGGCACTCGGCCGCCCACGTGCTGGCGCAGGCAGTGCAGGACCTCTTCCCGAAGGCCAAGCTTGGTATCGGTCCGCCGATCACCGATGGCTTCTACTACGACTTCGGGATCGATCACGCCTTCACGCCTGAGGACCTGGCGGCCCTCGAAAAGAAGATGAAGCAGATCATCAAGGAGGGGCAACGCTTTTCACGCCGGGTGTACGGCTCGGTGGAAGAGGCGCAGGCGGAATTGGCCAACGAGCCGTTCAAGCTGGAGCTTGTCTCCGATAAGTCGGGCGCCGACGACCCCGAGGTGATGGAGGTAGGTGGCGACGAGCTGTCCGCCTACGACAACCTGAATCCCCGTACCGGGGAACGGGAATGGTTCGACCTGTGCCGTGGCCCGCACATTCCCACCACCAAACACATCCCTGCGTTCCGGCTCACCCGCAGCTCGGCCGCCTACTGGCGCGGCAATCAGGCCAACGCCAGCATGCAGCGCGTCTACGGCACCGCCTGGGAGTCGCAAGAGGCGCTCGACAAGCACCTCGAACTGCTGGAAGAGGCGCTGCGGCGCGACCACCGCAAGCTCGGTGTGGAGCTCGATCTGTTCAGCTTCCCCGACGAAATCGGTTCCGGTCTGCCGGTTTTCCACCCCAAGGGTGGCATCATCCGCAAGGAACTTGAGGACTACTCGCGCGCCAAGCACACCGCCGCCGGGTACGAATTCGTCAACACTCCGCACATCACCAAGGAAAACCTGTACCAGACCTCCGGGCACCTGGACTGGTACTCCGACGGCATGTTCCCGCCCATGCACATCGACGCCGAACTCAATGACGACGGCACCGTGCGCAAGCCGGGGCAGAACTACTACCTCAAGCCCATGAACTGCCCGATGCACCACCTGATCTACCGGGCGCGGGGCCGTTCATACCGTGAATTGCCTTTGCGGCTCTTCGAATTCGGATCGGTGTACCGATACGAGAAATCCGGTGTTGTGCACGGTCTGACCCGGGTGCGGGGCATGACGCAGGACGACGCGCACATCTACACCACCCGCGAGCAGATGCACGAAGAGCTGACGTCGCTGCTGCGGTTCGTGCTGGATCTTTTGTCCGATTACGGGCTCGACGACTTCTACCTGGAGCTGTCGACCAAGGACGAGACGAAATTCGTTGGATCCGATGAGGACTGGGAGCAAGCGACCAAGACCCTGGAACAGGTGGCGCTCGACTCCGGGCTGCAGCTGGTCCCGGATCCGGGTGGCGCGGCGTTCTACGGTCCTAAGATCTCGGTACAGGCCAAGGACGCGCTGGGCCGGTCCTGGCAGATGTCGACCATCCAGCTCGACTTCAACATGCCGGAGCGATTCGAACTGGAGTACACCGCTGCCGACGGAACCCGTCAGCGTCCGGTACTCATCCACCGCGCACTGTTCGGGTCTATCGAGCGGTTCTTCGGTGTGCTCACCGAGCACTACGCGGGTGCCTTCCCGGCCTGGCTATCGCCGGTGCAGGTTGTTGGTATCCCGATTGCCGACGCCCACGCGCCGTACCTGAGCGACATTGTCTCGCAGCTCAAATCGCAGGGCATTCGGGCCGAGATCGATGTCAGCGATGACCGCATGAACAAGAAGATCGTCAACCACACCAACCAGCGTGTGCCGTTCCTGCTGCTGGCCGGCGATCGTGACGTGGAGGCGGGCGCGGTGAGCTTCCGCTTCCGCGACCGTACCCAGGTGAACGGAGTGCCCCGTGATGAGGCCGTGGCCGCCATCATCGATTGGGTGAACAGACACGAGAACGTTTCTCCGACCGCCGAACTGATGAAGCTGGGGACCCGTGACTGACGAGGACTCGACCATCACCGACCGGGGAGTGGGCGACCCCGATCACCTGCAGCGGCTCTGGACCCCGCACCGGATGACCTATCTGGTGGAGGCGGTGAAGGCGAGTGGGGCGGAGTCCGCTCCGTTCACCGACATTCCCGAGATGGCCGACGAAGACGGTCTGGTGGTGGCGCGCGGGGAGCACGTGTACGCGGTGCTCAACCTGTACCCGTACAACCCGGGACATCTCATGGTGGTGCCGTATCGGCAGGTCGCCGAGCTCGAGGACCTCACCGAGAATGAGAGTCGCGAGCTGATGGCGTTCACCCAGAAGGCGATTCGGGTGATCAAAAAGGTGTCACGCCCGCACGGTTTCAACGTGGGACTCAACCTGGGCACGGCGGCAGGTGGATCGCTGGCCGAACATTTGCATCAGCACGTGGTGCCGCGCTGGGGCGGCGACGCCAACTTCATCACCATCATCGGCGACTCCAAGGTGCTGCCACAGCTCCTGCGGGACACCCGCCAGCTACTCGCCAGCGCCTGGGAGCAGCTGCCATGAGCGGCTTCTTGTCCCGGGAGACGTTCGCGAAGATCATCAACCCGCTTGCCGGCGCGGTGCTGCGCGCCGGATTCACCCCGGACACCGTCACCATCTTCGGGACCGCGGCGACGGTCGTCGCCGCGCTCACCCTTTTCCCGACGGGCCACCTGTTCTGGGGTGGCATGGCGGTCTGGCTGTTCACCATGTTCGACATGCTCGATGGAGCGATGGCGCGAGCCCGTGGTGGTGGCACCAGATTCGGCGCGGTGCTGGATGCCACATGTGATCGTGTGGCCGATGGCGCGGTGTTCGCCGGACTGCTGTGGTGGGCGGCATTCGGTTGGGGATCAACGTCTTTGGTCGTGGCCACACTGATCTGCATGATCACCTCGCAGGTGATCTCGTACGTGAAGGCGCGGGCCGAGGCCTCCGGGCTGCGTGCTGACGGCGGGCTGATTGAGCGCCCGGAACGGCTCATCATCGTGCTTGCCGGAGCGATCTTCAGCGGCGGGTTCGGGTTACCGGAACCGCTGCATGTAGCGATGTGGGTGCTCGCGATCGCGAGCCTGGTGACGGTGGCGCAGCGCATGCATGCGGTGCGCGCATCTCCCGGCGCACTTGATCTGCTGCCCAATTCCGATGCCGGACAGGACACCGCGGAGACGAATCAGTCATGAGTGTGTGGGGCGAACGTGCTGCTGACTGGGGGTATGCCGCCGGCTGGAATCTGACGCAGATGACGCCAGATCTGCTCGCCCGCGCCATATTCGATGTCGGTGCCATGGTGGGTGCCCGCAACGGTGGACCCGAACAGCTGCGTAAGAACCTGGCCCGCGTGCTTGGCGTGCATCCGCGCGAGGTGCCCGACCGGCTGATGATCGACTCGATGCGTTCCTATGCCCGGTACTGGCGTGAAGCATTCCGGCTGCCGTCGCACAACATGGAGCGCCTGGCGGCTCGTCTGGATAGTTCCCTGTTCGGTCGCCGGTATCTCGATGAGTCGCAGGCCCAGGGACGGGGCACGATCATCGCCCTGCCGCACAGCGGAAACTGGGATATGGCGGGGGTGTGGCTGGCCCAAACCTACGGGACCTTCACCACGGTGGCCGAGCGTCTCAAACCCGAGTCGCTGTACCGCCGGTTCCTGGATTACCGGGAAACCCTGGGCTTCGAGGTGCTCGCATCCAGCGGCGACTCCACCGGGCCGTACGAGACGCTGGCAACGCGGCTGCGGGAAAACCGCGTCGTCTGTCTCATGGCCGATCGCGATTTGAGCCGCAGTGGTGTCCCGGTCGACTTCTTCGGCGCAGAAGCTCGGATGCCCGCGGGCCCGGCCCGGTTGGCGATCGACACCGGAGCACGCCTGCTGCCGGCACACTGCTGGTTCGAGCCGCACGGTCAATGGGGCGTGCGGATCCAGGCGCCCATTGATACGTCATCGGGCGATGTCGCGGTCGTCATCCAGGCGCTCGCCGATGAGTTTGCCGCCAATATCGCCGAGCGTCCCGCGGATTGGCATATGTTGCAGCCGCTGTGGCTTGACGACCTGTCCGAAGAGCGTCGAACTAGGTTGCGGACCTCGCCGGCCCAACCGGCGCCGGAGAAGAATCTCGAGGCCGCCCCGGAATCGGACACTGATGGTCGGGCGGCCCCCCGGGAGACTGATCCCGTTGGTGGGCAGGCGTAATGCGCATCGGGATGGTCTGCCCGTACTCCTTTGATGTACCGGGTGGCGTCCAGTCCCATGTGGTGCAGCTGGCGGAGGTCATGAGGGACCGCGGACACCACGTCAGCCTGCTCGCACCGTCCTCGTCGGACGTTGAGCTGCCCGAGTTCGTGGTGTCCGGCGGTAAGGCCGTCCCGATTCCGTACAACGGCTCGGTGGCGCGGCTGCGGTTCGGCCCAGCCACCTATGCCAAGACCCGGCGCTGGCTGGTCGACGGCGACTTCGATGTATTGCACCTGCATGAACCGAACGCGCCGAGTCTGTCCATGCTGGCGCTCATGGTGGCCGAGGGCCCGATCGTCGCCACCTTCCACACGTCTACCACGAAGTCGTTGACGCTGAGCGTGTTTCAGGCGGTGCTGCGCCCGTGGCACGAAAAGATCGTCGGCCGGATCGCGGTCTCGGAGTTGGCCCGGCGCTGGCAGATGGAAGCACTCGGATCTGACGCGGTCGAGATTCCCAACGGCGTCGATGTCCGGTCCTTTTCCGGGGCGCCGATGCTGGAGGGCTACCCGCGGGCAGGTAAGACGGTGCTTTTCCTGGGCCGCTATGACGAGCCACGCAAAGGCATGGACGTGTTGATGGGCGCGCTGCCGAAGATCGCGGCCAGCTTCTCCGATGTTGAGATCCTGATCGTCGGTCGGGGCGATGAGGCCGAACTGCGCACGCAGGCAGGGCCGTTGGCGAAACATCTGCGCTTCCTCGGGCAGGTGGACGATGCCACCAAGGCCTCGGCCATGCGCAGTGCCGACGTCTACTGCGCCCCCAACATCGGCGGCGAGAGCTTCGGCATTGTGTTGGTGGAGGCGATGGCGGCGGGTACCGCGGTGGTCGCCAGCTCGCTGGACGCCTTCCGCCGTGTGCTCCTGGACGGCTCGGCGGGACGGTTAACACCCACCGGTGATGCGGATGCCTTGGCGGCGGCCATCATCGACGTGCTCGGCGACGACGAGGGGCGCGCGAAGCTGGTGACGGCAGGCACCGAGGCAGTGCAGCGGTACGACTGGTCGGTGGTCGCGCAGCAGATCATGCTCGTCTACGAGACTGTCACCGCGTCCGGTGCGCGTGTGAAGGTCGACAGTTGGTGACCTTCTCGGCGTTGACCGTCATCGTCATCGCCCTCATCGGCACGCTGGTCGCGCTGGGCCTGTTGTGGGCCTATCTGGTAGCCAACCGGCTGGACCGACTGCACGTGCGCAGCGACCTGTCCTGGCAGGCCCTCGATGCCGCGCTGGCACGCCGCGCCGTCGTCGCACGGGCGGTCGGAGATGCGCTCAAGGACGACCAACTGATCAAACTCGCCGCGAAAGCCGAGCGGGCCGAACGTGACCGGCGCGAGTATGCGGAGAACCAGCTGGCCTCAGCGTTGTCCACCGTCGACTCCGAGCGGCTGCGCCCCGCGCTGGTGGCCGAGCTCGCTGACGCCGAGACGCGGGTGCTGATCGCGCGGCGCTTCCACAACGACGCGGTACGCGACACTCTGGCCCTGCGGGTGCGCAGACCAGTGCGCTGGTTGCGTCTGGGCGGAACCGCGCCGATGCCAACGTATTTCGAAATCATCGACCGTCAGGGCGCGGGCACCGAAGACCCGGCCCTGGCCAACTTCCGCACCTCGGCGCGGATCATCCTGCTCGATGAGGATGGCCGGGTGCTGCTGCTGCGCGGCTTCGATCCGGCCGCCCCCAGCCCGGCAGTGCATTGGTGGTTCACGGTGGGCGGACAGACCTTGCCGGGGGAGAAGCTGTGCGACGGCGCGGTGCGCGAGCTGGTCGAGGAGACCGGATTATCGGTTCCCTCCGGGCGCCTGGTGGGCCCACTGTGGCGTCGGGTAGCCGTCTTCGACTTCAACGGAACCACCATCCGCTCCGAGGAATTGTTCTTCGTGCACCGGACCAAGAGGTTCGAACCGGCGACGGACGGCCGCACCAATTTGGAGCAGCGCTACATCACCGGGCACCGCTGGTGCGACGCCGAGGAGATCGCCGCACTCGCGGCCTCGGGGGAGCAGGTGTTCCCGAATCAGCTGGGAGAGCTGCTCGGAGAGGCCGCCACTGCCGCGGATGCGGTGGCCGCCGGTGGGCGCCGCGACCCGATCCTCATCGGGTGAGGCCGGTCACCGCACCTCCCGGGACAAAATCGCTGGTGTGGCCGCATTAGACTGGTGGCAGAAACCGACATCCAGGAGCCCTCAGTTGACTAGCACGACCAATGGAACGTCCCCCGAGACCGGAACCGGCACTGCGCGCGTCAAGCGCGGCATGGCCGAGATGCTCAAGGGCGGCGTCATCATGGACGTCGTTACGCCGGAACAGGCGAAGATCGCCGAAGACGCCGGTGCTGTCGCTGTCATGGCGCTGGAGCGCGTACCCGCGGACATTCGCGCGCAGGGCGGCGTGTCCCGCATGAGCGACCCGGACATGATCGACGGCATCATCAGCACCGTCAGCATCCCCGTCATGGCCAAGGCCCGCATCGGGCACTTCGTCGAGGCGCAGATCCTGCAGAGCCTGGGCGTGGACTACATCGACGAGTCGGAGGTGCTGACCCCGGCCGACTACACCAACCACATCGACAAGTGGAAGTTCACCGTGCCGTTCGTGTGCGGTGCCACCAACCTGGGCGAGGCGCTGCGCCGCATCACCGAGGGTGCGGCCATGATCCGTTCCAAGGGTGAGGCCGGTACCGGCGATGTGTCCAACGCGACGACGCACATGCGCAAGATCGGTGGCGAGATCCGTCGGCTCACCTCGCTGTCCGAGGACGAGTTATACGTTGCCGCAAAGGAACTGCAGGCACCGTACGACCTTGTGGTCGAGGTCGCGCGCGCCGGCAAGCTGCCGGTTACGCTGTTCACCGCCGGCGGCATCGCCACCCCGGCCGATGCCGCGATGATGATGCAGCTGGGCGCCGAGGGTGTGTTCGTCGGATCGGGAATCTTCAAGTCCGGCAACCCCGAGCAGCGCGCCGCGGCGATCGTGAAGGCCACCACCTTCTACGACGACCCGGATGTGCTGGCCAAGGTGTCGCGCGGACTGGGTGAAGCGATGGTCGGTATCAATGTGGAGGACATCGCGCAGCCGCATCGGCTCGCCGAGCGCGGCTGGTAAAACCATCTGATGGCCGATATCGAAGAGATCCTGACGCTCGAGCAGCTCGAAAAGGACATCTTCCGAGGCAACGTGACCCCGAGCAGCCTGCGCCGTACCTTCGGTGGCCAGGTTGCGGGGCAATCGTTGGTCTCGGCAGTCCGCACCGTCGAGCCTCAGTACCTGGTGCATTCCTTGCACGGATACTTCCTGCGGCCCGGAAATCCCAACGAGCCCACTGTGTTTCTCGTTGATCGGGTACGCGACGGCCGCTCGTTCAGCACCCGCCGGGTCACCGCGATCCAGGACGGGCAAGCGATCTTCAGCATGTCGGCCTCCTTCCAGACGCTGGACACCGGCATTGAGCATCAGGATCTGATGCCGCCCGTCCCGGCGCCCGAGGACCTGCCCGATGTGCAGGACGCGGAGGGGTCGTTCAGCCACGATCTCTTCCGGCAGTTCGCCGAATGGGACATCCGGATCGTGCCCGACGAGCTGATGGACCGGAACCCGCGGCTGGCCGCGCAGCAGCGGGTATGGTTCCGCTGCCGCAAGCAGCTTCCGGATGATCCGGTGCTGCACATCTGCGCGCTGGCCTACATGAGCGATCTGACGCTGCTGAGTTCTTCCAAGGTGCCGCACCGGGACGCGGTACTGCAGACCGCTTCCCTGGATCACGCGCTGTGGTTCCTGCGTCCGTTCCGTGCCGATGAATGGCTGCTGTACGACGAGACGTCGCCGTCGGCCGGATACGGACGCGCGCTGACTCAGGGCCGGATTTTCGATCGCGAGGGCCGGATGGTCGCGGCGGTGGTGCAGGAGGGGTTGACCCGGTACGAGCGCAACCCCGACGAGGCGTCGATCGCCAAGGGGAACATGGCGTGAGCCCGTTGATCGGCGTGCTGGCATTGCAGGGCGATGTCAGGGAACATGTTGCTGCTCTGGAAGATTCGGGTGCGGACGCGCTTGGCGTGCGCCGTCCCGAGGAACTCTCCAAGATAGACGGGCTAGTCATTCCCGGCGGGGAGTCGACCACCATGAGCAACTTGCTGCGCGTGTTCGAACTGCTGGACCCGCTCACCGAGCGTCTGCGTGGTGGTCTGCCGGTTTACGGGTCCTGCGCGGGCATGATCCTGTTGGCCAGCGAGATACTCGATACCCGCCCGGATGCGGTGGCGCTGGGCGCGATCGATATGACGGTGCGGCGCAATGCGTTCGGTCGCCAGGTGGACTCATTCGAGGGTGATCTGGATTTCGTGGGGCTCGATGGTGGGCTGCACGCGGTGTTCATCAGGGCGCCGTGGGTGGAGCGGGTCGGCAGCGATGTCGAGGTGCTGGCCACCGCGCAGGGGCATCCGGTCGCGGTGCGCCAGGGCAGCGCGTTGGCGACGTCGTTTCACCCCGAGGTCACCGGGGACCGGCGAGTGCACCAGCTGTTCGTCGACATGGTGCGCGAGGCCTGACGCCGAGCGCATACCAGGCGCAGCGATTCTGCTCGATTCACCTGCCTGCGGTATGCGCTCGACGCGGTGGTTACCAGCGCAGCATGGGCATCGGGCGTGACGGGTGCTTGAGCGTCCACTTTCCGGCGGTTCGCAATAAAAACCCGTGAAAACCGCCGTAGGGCAGTGCCTCGACCACCTCGCGCACATCGGCGCGTTCCAGTCCGGTCCAGGCGTACAGGCCGCGGAAAGCGTCGATCCGATCGCCCAGCCGGAAGGTCTCGACCCACAGATCGTCGGCCGACCTGAGCTTGTGGTGGTCGGCCACCATTGCCTTGAGACGATCGATGTCGGTGATACCGAACTCCGGTGCCAGCTGCTCGGCCAGTGCCACCGAGGGATCCAGATAGTCCCAGGTCCCCGCCGTCCAGATGCCGATATCGTGCGTCGCCCACGCCAGCGCGATCTCGGGCGGGGCTTGCGTCATGCCGAGAAGACGGAGCTGGTAGTTCATGCCCCGGTACAGGTGATTGCGGTAATCGGTGAGGCTGTCTCCGACGGTTGACGCGTATCGGTCCAGGACAGTGTCGACAATCGGGTCGGCTACCAGGACAGTCATGTGATTCACCCTAGGTGCGCGAGTACACTCGGGCAGCGCAGAAGTGCGACAGAACCTAGAGAAAGTAGTACAGGGGTACATGAGCGGCCATTCCAAGTGGGCCACCACCAAGCATCAGAAGGCCGTCAAAGACGCGCGCCGTGGCAAAGAGTTCGCCAAGCTGATCAAGAACATCGAGGTCGCCGCGCGTACCGGCGGCGGTGATCCGGCTGGTAACCCGACGCTCTACGACGCCATCCAGAAGGCCAAAAAGACCTCGGTGCCCAACGACAACATCGAGCGGGCCCGCAAGCGCGGCGCCGGCGAAGAGGCTGGCGGTGCCGACTGGCAGACCATCATGTACGAGGGCTATGGCCCCAACGGCGTCGCGGTGCTTATCGAGTGCCTGAGTGACAACCGCAACCGCGCTGCCGGTGAGGTTCGGGTTGCGATGACCCGCAACGGTGGCAGCATGGCCGATCCGGGATCGGTGTCGTACCTGTTTTCCCGCAAGGGTGTTGTGACGCTGGAGAAGAACGGTCTGTCCGAGGACGACGTGCTCACGGCCGTGCTGGAGGCGGGCGCCGAGGAGGTCAACGACCTGGGCGAGACCTTCGAGGTCATCTCCGAGCCCACCGACTTGATCGCGGTCCGGCAGTCACTGCAAGAGGCCGGGATCGACTACGAGTCGGCGGAGGCCAGCTTCCAGCCGTCGATGAGCGTGCCGGTCGATGTCGATACCGCCCGCAAGGTGTTCAAACTGGTCGACGCACTGGAAGACAGCGACGACGTGCAGAACGTCTACACCAACGTGGATTTGTCCGACGAGGTGCTCGCCGCGCTCGACGAAGACTGACCTGCAGCCCAGAACGCCAGGGTCACGACCGCGGTGGTGACCAGGACGGCACCGATAGTGTCGGTGAAGTAGTGATACCCGCAGGCGACCTGCCCGAGTAGTCCGAGCATGCTGACAATCGCTGCCGCGATGTACGCCCAGAGGGCGCCTCCGGCGACCAGCACCAGCATCCCCGTCACGGCCACCACGAAGGTGGTGTGGCCGCTGGGATACGCGAGGTATCCGCCCTTCTCGCGCCCGACGAGCATCTTGGTGGCCTGGGTGGTCCAGTTCGCGATGAAGGGGCAGACGAGGACAACTGTCGCGACCCGCCAACGCCGCCGATACAGCTCGAATCCGACGCACACCACGAGCACCGGAACCAGGAACACCCAATCGGTGAAGAACAGCAGCCAGCGTGGCTGCACCCCGAACGCGACCTGGGTCGCATCGAAAAACCACCTGTCGAACGGCGTTGAGCCTTTCCCCACGGAGAACCCGAGTATCAGCATCAAGATCACGCCGAGGGGAGGCCACCACTGAACCGTTTTCTCGCTGGGCAGTTTTCCGACAGACACTCCGACGACAGTAATCGGACCCAGACGGCGGGCCCGAATCGTGCCGATGGCCGGGAATCAAATGTCACTGGACGGCGTTACTGTGACGTCAACAACTGTTGGTCAACATCTGTTGACTTGAATGTCAAGCAGGCGTACATATAAGACATCCACGAGTGAGGGGAGGCCGGTCATGGCCACACAAACAGTCGCCCCGGCGCCTGAAACGACAACCCTGTGGCGCACTGCGCGCGCGGTGCTCGCGCTGCCGGTCACCGTGACGGTTCTGATTCCGTTGGTGATCCTCTACGGATCCGGCATGCAGGTGCCGTCGTGGATGTCGGATCAGATGTCGATGACGGCGACGGTGATCGGGACCCTGCTGGTGGCCGCCGGCCTGTTCCTGGTGACGCGCACCGTTATGCTCTTCCATCAGACCGGCAAGGGCTCCCTGGCGCCCTTCGATCCTCCGGTACGTCTCGTCGTGCTTGGTCCGTATCGCCACATGCGTAACCCCATGATCACCGGCGTCATCGCCATCCTGTTGGGTGAGGCGCTGGCGGTGAACTCCATGGGATTGCTCATCTACGCGGCCGTTTTCGTGGCCGTCAACGCGATCTACTTCCCGCTGGTCGAAGAGCGCGGCCTGCTGCGGCGGTTCGGCCGCGACTATGCGGAGTACGCACAGCACGTACCGCGGTGGGTGCCACGGCTGAGCCCGTGGACGCAGCCCGAGAGCGCGCGTTAAGGCGCCTCGCAATCGCAGTCACAATCCAGGTAAGCCTGGATGGTCGGCGCGATGAGTTCGATGATCTGTTCGTGCGTCATCGCGGGTACGTTGCCGAGCCGGATGACGTAACGGCACATCGCTAGGCCGATCATTTGGGTACCGATCAGCGCCGCGCGTTCCATGGCCCGATCCGCGGTCAATGACTCGATGACCGGAACCATCTGGCAGCTGAAAATCTCCTCCATGCGCGCCCGTGCGGACTCGTGGGACACCGCGGCCCGCAGCAACGCGACCATGGTGTCGTCGGCTTCCCATTGGGTGAGGAAGTGCTGGACCAAGCTCGCTCCGAGCTGATCACGCGGAATCTCGGCTAGTTCTTCGGGAAAATGTATGTCGAAGTTGGCCGCGGCGGTGAACAGTTTGGCCTTGTTGCCGTAGTAGCGCATGACCAGGGACGGGTCGATGCCCGCAGTTGCGGCGATGGCCCGTATGGTTGCCTTCTCGTAGCCGACGCCCGCGAAGTGTTCCTGGGCGGCCTCAAGGATGGCCGCGCGAGTGGCGTCCGATCGCCGAGGTTCGGTAGACATGCGCTGAGCTTAGGCCAACGGATGTTGACATTTGCAGAGCCCTCGCGTGTTGCTATGCCGAATGGGTGACCTCTCTCGATATGCTATCGAACAACTGTTCTACGGCGAGAGGGCTGGCGCGTGCGAGTGATGGGAGTCGACCCGGGGCTCACCCGGTGTGGTCTGTCCATGGTCGAGGCCTCCTCGGGTCGCAAGGTGGTGGCCCTGGATGTCGACGTCGTGCGCACTCCGGCCAATCAGCCTCTGCCGCAACGGCTTTTGGCGATCAGTGAGGTCGTCGAGCATTGGATGGACACCCACCGTCCCGACGTGGTGGCCATCGAGCGCGTCTTCGCTCAGCAGAACGTGTCGACCGTGATGGGTACCGCCCAAGCGGGCGGAATAGTCGCGCTCAGTGCCGCAAAGCGGGGCATTGAGGTGTATTTCCACACCCCGTCGGAGGTCAAAGCGGCCGTCACCGGCAATGGCCGGGCAGATAAATCCCAGGTGACCGCAATGATCACGCGCATCCTGCAGTTGCAGACGGCGCCGAAGCCCGCCGACGCGGCCGACGCCCTGGCCCTGGCAATCTGTCACTGCTGGCGTGCGCCCATGCTGGCGAGAATGGCGAAAGCGGAGGCCGCCGCCGAAGAGCAGCGGAAAGCCTTCGCGGCCCGGATGAAGGCGGTAGCCCGATGATTGCTTCGGTCAATGGCGAGGTCATCGACATCGCGCTCGATCATGTGGTGATCGAGGCCGCCGGAGTCGGATACCGCGTCAACGCCACCCCGGCCACGCTGTCGACGCTTCGGTGCGGCGCCCAGGTGCGGCTGATCACGGCGATGATCGTGCGCGAGGATTCGATGACGTTGTACGGCTTCACCGATACCGATGCGCGTGACCTGTTCCTGACGCTGCTCGGTGTCTCCGGTGTGGGGCCCAAGATCGCGATGGCCACGCTCGCGGTCTACGACGCATCGGCCCTGCGCCAGGCGCTGGCCGATGGCGATGTCAATGCGCTGACCCGGGTGCCGGGGATCGGCAAACGCGGTGCCGAGCGCATGGTGCTGGAACTGCGCGAGAAGGTGGCGGCGGCTCCCGGTGGCGCCACCGAGCTGGGCCGGGGCACCGCATCGCTGGTGCGCACCCAGGTCGTCGAGGCCCTCATCGGCCTCGGATTCGCCGCCAAACAAGCGGAACAGGCCACCGACACCGTTCTGGCTCAAGACAATTCCGAGGGAGACACCTCGACCGTGCTGCGGTCGGCGCTGACGTTGCTGGGTAAGACACGATGAGCCGCTTCGACGAGTTCGACGGCGCGGAGGACGACTTCGATGCCGGTCCCGAGATGTCTGGTGCGCTCACCGTCGGGGAGAACGATATCGACGCCGGACTTCGGCCCAAGTCGCTGCGGGAGTTCATCGGCCAGCCGCGCGTGCGTGAGCAGCTGGATCTGGTGCTGTCCGGTGCGAAAAATCGTGGCGGTACTCCCGATCACATCCTGCTGTCCGGACCGCCCGGGCTGGGGAAGACCTCGCTGGCGATGATCATCGCCGCCGAGCTGGGTTCTTCGCTGCGGGTGACCTCGGGCCCGGCGCTGGAGCGGGCGGGTGACCTAGCGGCGATGCTGAGCAATCTGGTCGAAAACGATGTGCTCTTCATCGACGAGATTCACCGCATCGCCCGGCCCGCTGAGGAAATGCTGTACCTCGCCATGGAGGACTTCCGGGTCGACATCGTCGTCGGTAAGGGCCCCGGTGCGACGTCCATCCCCCTGGAGGTGGCGCCCTTTACGTTGGTCGGCGCGACAACCCGTTCTGGGTCGCTGACCGGGCCGCTACGTGATCGCTTCGGATTCACGGCGCACATGGACTTCTACGAGTCCGAAGAGCTCGAACTCGTGCTGGCCCGATCGGCCGGAATCCTCGGCATTGAGCTGGGAGCCGACGCGGGCGTGGAGATTGCCCGGCGTTCGCGCGGCACCCCGCGCATCGCCAACCGATTGTTGCGCCGGGTCCGTGACTATGCGGAAGTGCGTGCCGACGGCGTCATCACCGTGGACGTCGCGAAGTCCGCTCTAGAGGTCTACGACGTGGACGAACTCGGGCTGGATCGCCTGGACCGGGCGGTGCTTTCCGCGCTGACCCGTAGCTTCGGCGGCGGCCCGGTGGGCTTGTCGACCTTGGCGGTGGCCGTCGGGGAGGAGTCGACCACCGTCGAAGAGGTATGCGAGCCGTTTCTGGTGCGCGCCGGGATGCTCGCGCGAACGCCGCGCGGGCGGGTGGCGACGGCGTTGGCGTGGACGCACCTGGGTCTTACCCCGCCGCCACAAGTGCTAGGGCAGGCCGGGCTGTTCGATTGAGACCACGCTTGAGTCCAGGACGCGCAGGTCCGGGGTTCGCGTCAATTCCACAGAGTCGGATGGCACACTGGTGACTTGTCGCGTGCTTGTTTCACGCTGACCCTGCCTGACCTCGTGAAGACCCAACGGAAAGAATCCCGAAAGCCGCCATGGAATCGATCATCGTCTTTTTGCCGCTCATCCTCGTTATGGGCGCGTTCCTCTTCTTCGCGAACCGGCGGCAGCGCAAAGCTCTGGACGCCACCATCGAGCTGCACGAGTCCCTGGCGATCGGTGACCGGGTGCACACCACCTCCGGCCTGCAGGGCACCATCGCCGCCGTCACCGACGACACCGTGGACCTGGAGATCGCGCCGGGTGTCGTGACGCGCTGGATGAAGCTCGCGATCCGCGACAAGATCGTCGATGAGGCCGAGGACGCCGATGACACCGCTGGCGAGGCATCGCGCGACGTCGAGAGCTCCGGGGTCGAGCTGACCAAGGAGTAACGGCTCCGCCGTTACTCACCCCTGAAAGCCTCCCGACCCGCCCTCGACAAGCAAGGAGACCGGACACGTGGCCTCGCCATCGGCCCCTGTGCACCCCGCGCGTTATTTAGCTGCCTTCCTGGTATTGCTGATTGGCGCTTACCTGCTGGTCTTCCTGACCGGCGACAAGCACGCCAAACCCAAGCTCGGTATCGACCTGCAGGGCGGAACCCGCGTCACGCTGACGGCGCGCACCCCTGACGGTTCCAAGCCGACCAAGGAAGCACTGACGCAGGCGCAGCAGATCATCAATGCGCGCGTCAATGGACTCGGCGTCTCCGGGTCCGAGGTCATCATCGATGGCGACAACCTCGTGATCACCGTGCCGGGTAACGACGGCAGCGAGGCCCGCAACCTCGGTCAGACCGCCAAGCTCTACATCCGGCCCGTCGTTCAGATGGTGCCGGCGCAGCCCAGGGAGAATCCCCAGCCCGGGGCCCCACAGGGCGGTCAGCCGGGCGGCACCGGCCAGGAGGCGACACCACCGGAGCCCGGCGGTGGCAAGCCCGCACCCGCGGCTCCTTCACCGAAACCGCAGCCGCGTCCGTATCCGGCACAAACCACTACACCGCCGCCGCCACCCCCACCGGCAACGCAGCCCGCGACCCCGAATGCCACAACATCTCCGGCCGCTCCTCCCGCCGATCTGCCGCCCAAGCCGGGCAGTGGTGAGGAACGCAAGCAGCTGATCGACTTCGAGAAGCAGATCAGACAGAGCGAGGATCCGCGGATCCAGATGCTGGCCCTCCAGGTCCAGTCCTCGCGCTGCTTCGACCCCGATGACCCGCTCGCGGGCAACGACGATCCGAACCTTCCATTGGTCACCTGCGGTGACGACAGCCAGGGCGGTAAGGCCGCCTACCTGCTGGACAAGTCGATCATCAGCGGGGAAGAGATCAAGGACGCCAGTTCCGGACTCGACCAGCAGCGCGGTATCTATGTGGTGAGCATGGAATTCAAGCCCACCGGCGCGAAGATCTGGGCGGACTACACCTCCGCGCATTGGCAGCAGGGCACCCAAACGGCATTCACGTTGGACTCCAAGGTGATCAGTGCTCCGGCCATCCGCGAACCCATCCCGGGCGGCAAGACCGAAATCAGCGGGCAGTTCACGTCCGACTCGGCCAAGCAGCTCGCCGCGGCGCTCAAGTACGGTTCACTGCCACTGTCGTTTGAATCCTCCGATGCCGAAACCGTTTCAGCCACACTCGGATTGACCTCGCTCAAGGCCGGTCTGATCGCGGGCGCCATCGGGTTGGCGATTGTGCTGCTGTACTCACTGATCTATTACCGTGTGCTCGGCATCCTGACCGCGCTGTCCCTGGTCGCCTCCGGCGCCATGGTGTTCGCCATCCTGGTCCTGTTGGGCCGATACATCTCGTACACCCTGGACCTGGCCGGCATCGCCGGTTTGATCATCGGCATCGGCACCACCGCGGACTCCTTCGTGGTGTTCTTCGAGCGCATCAAAGACGAGATACGAGAAGGGCGTTCCTACCGTTCTGCGGTGCCGCGCGGTTGGGCTCGTGCCCGTAAGACGATCCTGTCGGGTAACGCGGTGACCCTGCTGGCCGCCGTGGTGCTCTACGCGCTGGCCATCGGGCAGGTGAAGGGCTTCGCGTTCACCCTGGGCCTCACCACCATCCTGGACGTCGTGGTGGTGTTCCTGGTGACGTGGCCGCTTGTCTACCTGTCCTCCAAATCCACGACCCTGTCCAAGCCCGTGTACAACGGGCTCGGCGCGGTCCAGCAGATTGCCCGCGAACGTAAGGCGGCGGCACACGCATGAGCACCAGCAACGACACCGTGAGCAACGGCAACGGGACCGAAAAGGATGTCGTGGACGGCACGGACAAGGCCACCGCGACGGACGCCAAGTCCAGCGCGGTGGAAACCACCACTGCGGCACCAGAACACGGGTTCTTCTATCGCCTGTACACCGGAACCGGTGCCGTCGACGTCGTCGGCAAGCGCACCCTATGGTTCGCGATCAGTGGCGCGTTCATGGTGGTCGCGATCTTGTCGATCGCGATCAAGGGATTCGTCTTCGGTATCGACTTCGAGGGCGGCACCAAGGTGTCGTTCCCGAAGGGCCAGGCCACCGTCCAGCAGACCGAGGACGTCTTCAGCCAAACGTTGGGCCGCGACGCCGAATCGATCGTCGTCACCGGAACCGGTGACTCGGCCTCGATCCAGATTCGCACCGAGACACTCGACAACGAAGAATCGGCGAAGCTCCACAAGGCGCTCTTCGACCGGTTCGCGCCCAAGGGATCTGACGGCAAGCCGTCCATCAACGCCATCAGCGATTCGGCGGTATCGGAAACCTGGGGCGGACAGATCACCAACAAGGCGCTGTGGGCGCTGGGTGTGTTCCTGGTGCTGTCCGGTATCTACATCGCCGTACGTTACGAGCGCTACATGGCCATCGCCGCACTGGCCGCGCTGGTATTCGACCTGCTGGTCACCGCCGGTGTGTACTCGCTGGTGGGCTTCGAGGTCACCCCGGCGACAGTGATCGGTCTGCTCACGATCCTCGGATTCTCCTTGTACGACACCGTGATCGTGTTCGACAAGGTCGAGGAAAATACGCACGGGTTCCAGCACACGTCGCGGCGCACCTTCGCCGAACATGCCAACCTGGCCGTGAACCAGACCTTCATGCGTTCGATCAACACCAGCCTCATCTCGGTGATCCCGGTGCTCTCGCTTATCGTGGTGGCCATCTGGCTGCTGGGTGTGGGCACACTGAAAGACCTTGCGCTGGTTCAGCTTGTCGGCATCCTGGTGGGCACGTATTCGTCCATCTTCTTCGCGACTCCGCTGTTGGTGGCATTGCGTGAGCGCACCGAGCTGGTGGCGAGCCACACCAAGAAGGTGCTGAGCCGCCGTAAGCCGGACGCCGCACCCCTGGCCGATACCGGCTCGGGAACCAAGACGGTCAAGGCAGCGGCATCGGCTACCTCCGACACCTCGACAACCACGGTGCGACCCGCGAAACCCAGGCCCGGCGCCCGCCCTCAAGGTAAGCGGAACGTACGGCGGCACTGATGGATTCACGCAGTCCAGCACGGACCGGGGCAAGACGGATCGCTCGAATCGGCGCCATCGCGACCACGGTGCTACTGGCGGCGGGGTTACTGACCTCGTGTTGGACCTCGGCGGCGAAAACGCTTGACTACGCCGTCGATGGCCGCCTGACGACGTACAACGTCAACAGTGTCGCGGGAAATGCCTCGGCGGGGGCACAGGCCTTCAATCGAGTGCTCACCGGGTTCGGCTTTCACGGACCTGACGGTCAGGTGATCGCTGACCACGACTTCGGCAGCGTCGAGGTCGTCGGCCGCATTCCGCTGGTGCTCGACTACACCATCAACGAAAAGGCCGTCTACTCCGACGGCAAGCCGGTGACCTGTGAAGACATGGTGCTGTCCTGGTTTGCGCAATCCGGCAGGCTGCCCGACTTCGATGCGGCAAGCACGGCGGGATACGCCGACATCTCCACGGTGGATTGCAAGCCCGGGCAGAAGACCGCCCGGGTGACCTTCGCGCCGGATCGAGCCTTCACCGACTGGACCCAGTTGTTCGCCGCCACCACGATGTTGCCGTGGCATGTGATCGCCGACAAGCTCGGCGGGGGCGTGGACCTGATCGGCGCCATCTCCGCCAATGACGTTCCGACACTGCAGAAGATCGCCGAGTTCTGGAACAACCAGTGGAATCTCGGCTCCGATCTGGACCTCTCGAAGTTCCCCTCGTCGGGGCCCTACAAGCTCGACGGATACAACGACGATGGTTCGGTTGTGCTTGTCGCCAACGACAAGTGGTGGGGGAGCCCGCCGGTGACCAAGCGGGTCACGGTGTGGCCCAGCGGGATCGACGTGCAAAAGCGGCTGTCCGACGGTGATCTCGAGGTTGTCGACGTCGCTGCCGGATCAGCCGGGACGCTCACCGCGCCTGACGGGTTCGCGCGTACCGAGGAGCCCGGTTCCGGTGTAGAACAACTCATCTTCGGCGCCGGGGGATCGGTCGGAGCTCCCGACCTGCGCCGCGCGGTTGCACTGTGCACGCCGCGTGATGCCATCGCGGGAATCGCCGGGGTGCCGGTGATGAATGCGCGACTGGATACCAGCATCGGGGACTCGTTCGCCTCGGTGGAGGCTGCCGCCGAGGCGGGACGGTTCATGCGTTCGGACCCTGTCGCGGCCCGCGCTGCCGCGGCCAATCGTCCGCTGACGGTCCGGGTGGGATACCAGGCGCCCAACCCGCGCCGCGCGGCCATCGTCTCCGCCATGGCGCAGGCCTGCGAACCTGCCGGAATCACCGTGCAGGATGTCAGCTCGCCCGAGATCACCCCACAGTCGTTGCGGAACAACCAGATTGATGCGCTCCTCAGCTCCATCGGCGGAGCCCCCGGAAGTGGATCGACGGGTTCGTGGCTCATGGATGCTTACGCCCTGCGTTCCCGCGAGGGGAAGAACCCGGCGAACTATGCCAACGGCCAGATCGACGGCATCATCGCGGCCTTGGCGGTGACCACCAACGCCCGGGATCAGAGCAGGCTGCTCGCCGATGCTTCGGCGATTTTGTGGAATGACCTGCCGACGCTGCCGCTGTACCGGCAGCCGCGCGTACTGATCGCACCCAAGACGATGTACGCCGCCACCCCGAGCGTCACCCGGTGGGGCACCGGCTGGAACATGGACCGTTGGGTGTTGCCCGCGTGACCTCGGCCGACGCCGTGACGGCGCTCATCGACGGGCTGACCCGGAAGGTCGCCGACTTCCCCGAGCCCGGGGTCCAGTTCAAGGATCTGACGCCGTTGTTCGCCGACGCCGATGGCCTCTCGCAGGTCACCGATGCGTTGGCGCGGGCGGCCTCGGGTGCCACGCTCATCGCCGGTATCGACGCCCGGGGCTTCCTGCTCGGCGCGGCCGTGGCGATTCGCCTCGGGGTGGGCGTCCTGGCGGTGCGCAAGGCCGGAAAGTTGCCGCCGCCGGTGCATTCTCAGACCTATGAACTCGAGTACGGCACCGCGGCGCTGGAGATTCCCGCTGACGGGGTGGACCTGACCGGCCACCGCGTGGCGATCATCGATGATGTGCTGGCCACCGGGGGCACGCTCGCGGCGACGGTGAAGCTGTTGAGTGCCGCGGGAGCAGAGGTTGTCAGCGCCGGTGTTGTTCTGGAACTCGCTGGTCTGGGCGGCCGTGCGGTCGTGGCGCCGCTGCCATTAACTGCGCTCCGTGTGATCTGAGCGTTAATCTAGGCGGTAGGAGGTGAACCGTGGCTGACGAGCAAGCGCCCAGCGAGAATCAGGTCGCGGTCGAATCCCTGCCTGTCGTGAGCGATCCAGCCACACCGACCTCGGATTCGCTGCGGGTCAGCGGCACCATGAGCGCTTCGCGCCGGGTGCGGGCCCGGCTGGCCCGCCGGATGACAGCCCAGCGTGGCGCCGTCAGCCCGGTCCTGGAACCGCTGCTTGCCGTCCATCGCGAGTTCTACCCTAAGGCCGACCGTTCGGTGCTGCAGCGCGCATACGAGGTGGCAGAGAGCCGGCACGCCGAACAGTTCCGCAAGTCGGGCGATCCCTACATCACCCACCCGATCGCCGTGGCTAATATCCTGGCGGAGCTGGGCATGGACACCACCACACTGGTTGCCGCGATCCTGCATGACACCGTCGAGGACACCGGCTACAGCCTGGAGCAGCTGACCACCGAATTCGGCACCGAAGTTGCCCACCTGGTCGACGGCGTGACCAAGCTCGACAAAGTGGTGCTGGGCAACGCTGCCGAGGGCGAAACCATCCGCAAGATGATCATCGCGATGGCGCGCGACCCTCGAGTGCTGGTGATCAAGGTCGCCGACCGGCTGCACAACATGCGCACCATGCGATTCCTGCCGCCCGAGAAGCAGGCGCGCAAGGCCCGCGAGACGCTCGAAGTCATTGCCCCACTGGCGCATCGCCTGGGTATGGCCACGGTCAAGTGGGAGCTCGAAGATCTGTCCTTCGCGATTCTGCACCCCAAGAAGTACGAGGAGATCGTGCGGCTAGTCGCCGACCGGGCACCGTCGCGCGACACCTATCTGGCCAAGGTGCGCGCGGAAATCGTTGCCACGCTCAATGGTTCGCGAATCAGTGCCACGGTTGAGGGGCGCCCCAAGCATTACTGGTCGATCTATCAGAAGATGATCGTCAAGGGCCGTGACTTCGACGATATCCACGACCTGGTGGGTGTGCGGATTCTGTGCGACGAGATTCGTGACTGTTACGCCGCGGTCGGCGTGGTGCACTCCCTGTGGCAGCCGATGGCGGGCCGGTTCAAGGATTACATCGCACAGCCGCGTTTCGGTGTCTACCAGTCCTTGCACACCACTGTCGTGGGCCCCGAGGGCAAGCCGCTGGAGGTGCAGATCCGCACCCGCGATATGCACCGCACCGCCGAGTACGGCATTGCCGCGCACTGGCGGTACAAGGAAGCCAAGGGCCGCAACGCGGTACCGCAGTCACATGCGGCGGCCGAGATCGACGATATGGCGTGGATGCGTCAGCTACTCGACTGGCAGCGTGAGGCCGCCGACCCGGGCGAGTTCCTGGAATCGTTGCGCTACGACCTGGCGGTGCAGGAGATATTCGTCTTCACCCCCAAGGGTGATGTCATCACCTTGCCCGCCGGATCGACCCCCGTCGACTTCGCGTACGCGGTGCACACCGAGGTGGGACATCGCTGCATCGGCGCCCGGGTCAACGGACGGCTGGTGGCGCTGGAGCGCAAGCTCGAAAACGGGGAAGTGGTGGAGGTCTTCACCTCCAAGGCCGCCAACGCCGGTCCCTCACGCGACTGGCAGACCTTTGTGGTGTCGCCGCGCGCCAAGGCGAAGATCCGGCAGTGGTTCGCAAAGGAGCGCCGCGAAGAGGCGCTCGAGGCCGGTAAGGACGCGATCGCGCGTGAGGTGCGCCGTGGCGGACTTCCGTTGCAGCGCTTGGTCAATGGTGAGGGTATGGCCTCGCTGGCCCGCGAGCTGCGCTACCAGGACACCTCGCAGCTCTACACCGCGGTGGGCGAGGGGCATGTGTCGGCGCGGCATGTCGTGCAGCGACTGGTCGCTCAGCTCGGTGGTGTGGACAGTGCTGAAGAGGAACTGGCCGAACGGTCCACACCGTCGACCATGCCCATTCGCCAGCGGCGTTCCGATGATGTGGGCGTGGCCGTCCCGGGCGCACCGGGTGTGCTGACCAAGCTCGCGAAATGCTGCACCCCGGTGCCCGGGGATCAGATCCTTGGATTCGTCACGCGCGGCGGGGGAGTCAGCGTGCACCGTACCGACTGCACCAACGCCGAATCTCTGCAGCAGCAATCGGAACGGATCATCGAAGTGAATTGGGCGCCGTCGGCATCCTCGGTCTTCCTGGTCGCCATCCAGGTGGAGGCGCTGGACCGGCACCGGTTGCTCTCCGATGTGACGCGCGCCCTGGCCGACGAACGGGTGAACATCCTGTCGGCCTCGGTGACCACTTCGAATGATCGCGTGGCCATCAGCCGCTTCACCTTTGAGATGGGCGACCCCAAGCATCTGGGCCACGTTCTCAACGTGGTACGCAACGTCGAGGGCGTCTATGACGTCTATCGGGTGACGTCAGCCGCCTAACGCCCGTTATCGGCGCGCCAGACGGCTAGGCGCCGAATGCCTTGAGTGCGATGCGGGTGGCCGCCGCGATGGTCGGCTTGCCCTGAGTGGACTTCGGATCATCGGGGACCGTCAGCACGGCGACGACAATCGGCGCACGGCCGGTCGGCCAGATCACCGCGATGTCATTGGTCTCACCTTTGAATCCGCTGCCGGTCTTGTCGCCGACCGTCCATCCCGTCGGGACTCCCGCCCGAATCGACTGGTCGCCGGTGGTGTTGCGCTTCAACCAGTCGGTGAGCAGATCACGGCCCTGCGCATCGAGCCCCTCGTCGAGCACCAGCCTGCGCAGATTGGTCACCAGCTGCTGCGGGGTCGAGGTGTCCAGATCGCCGTCCGGGACGTTCAGCTGATCTTCGGTGCGATCCATGCGAGAGACGTTGTCGCCCAGGCTCCGAACGAATTTCTCCGTCTGCTTCGGACCGCCGAGCTGCGCGATCAACAGGTTGGCGCCGGTGTTGTCGCTGTAGCGCAGGGTTGCATCACACAGTTCCGAGACGGTCATGCCCTCGGCCACATGCTGGGACGTGATCGGTGCCCACTCCATGAGGTCGGACTGTGCGTACTGAATCCGCTTGTCCAGCAGCCCCGGTTCACTCAGGCGGCGGTGCAGGATGGCCGACACGATGAAGGTCTTCACGGTGGAGCACATCAGGAAGCGTTCATCTGCCCGGTGGCCCAGGGTGGCGCCCGAACCGGTATCCAGCGCGAACACGCCGACGCGTCCACCGAAATCCTTTTCGAGGGAGGCTAGTTCGGATGGCGAGGTTCGGCTTTCGGTGCTTCGTGAACAACCAACAGCCGCCAGAGCAACTGCCGACAATCCACCTACGAGTGCTGCGCGACGCGAGATCATGTCAGTCGAGCTGCAAATCGATGATCTTCACTTCTTGCGCGGGTGCGCCATCGCCCGCGCCACGTGGCCCGGGCTTGATCCCGTTCTTGGCGATCTTGGCGAGGGTGTCCATCCCGGTCTTATCGATGGTGCCGAACACCGTGTACTGCGGTGGCAGCTTCGAATCCTTGTAGACCATGAAGAACTGGCTGCCATTGGTCCCCGGCCCCGCATTGGCCATCGCCAACGTGCCGGCCGGATAGACAACGGCTTGCTGGGCGGCTGGATCATCGGCCTTGTACGCAGTGGTCGGGTACTCGTTGTCGAACTCGTATCCCGGACCGCCCGAACCGGTGCCCTTGGGGTCGCCACACTGCAGTACCGACAACCCGCCGCTGGTGATCCGGTGGCAGATGGTGTTGTCGAAGTAGCCGCCCTGCGCCAGGCTCGCGAAGCTGTTCACCGTGCACGGAGCCTTGGCGTTATCGAGAACAAGGCCGATATTGCCCTGGCTGGTCTTCATGCTGGCGGTGAGGGTCGGCGGATCGGTTGGGATCTTGCCGGACCGTGGCATCTGCTTCTCGATGGTCTTGGCGGGCGCATCTGCCGGCCGGTACTGGCAGTTGGCGCCCACCTCCGCGGAGGGTACGAACTTCGGAAGCGCGGGCCCGGTGACGGGCGGCTCATCGGGTGTCGGCAACGAAGAGGTTGGTGGCGCGTCGACCGTGGAGACCGGGGTGGTGGAGGTGTCCAGAGCCGCATCGGTCTTATCGCTCTTGCTGATGGCCAGCCACGCGGTGATGGCCACGGCCACGACGACGGCGACGACCGCGGCACCGCTGATCGCCCAGATCCGCTGCTTACGGGCGCGCTCTGCACGGTTCTCCAGCTGTCGCTCCAGCTTGCGCTTGGCAGTCTGGCGTCGCTGCTCGTTGGTCGGCACCGGGTTCTCCTTTAGGGCTTCCGTTGAAGAATTTGGGTCGCCAGAGAGTGTGCCAGCCACACCTGAGAGATGGGGCAGGACCCGCCGCCTAAGCTGGTCGGGTGCTGATCACCGGTTTTCCCGCGGGCATGTTCGCCACGAACTGCTATATCGTGGCGCCCCACGAGGGCGGCCCTGCCGTCATCGTCGACCCCGGCCAGGAGGCGATTCCTGGCGTCAAGGAGATCCTCGCCGAGCGCGACCTCACCCCTGAGGCGGTGCTGCTCACCCATGGGCATCTGGATCACACCTGGACCGCGCAGCCGCTCGCCGATGAGTACGGGATTCCCGTCTACATCCACCCCGGCGACC
The DNA here is from genome assembly GCF_001440005.1 of Mycobacteroides sp. H001. NCBI lineage: Bacteria > Bacillati > Actinomycetota > Actinomycetes > Mycobacteriales > Mycobacteriaceae > Mycobacteroides > Mycobacteroides sp. H001. Next base: position 255,349 of record NZ_LJYH01000025.1, on the reverse strand, counting down.
GCGTGATGCTCGCCGACCCGCTCGCCGGCATCGGTCCGGGGCTGGCTCAGTTCATCCAGGGCATGGAGTTCACCGAGCCCAAGGAGCTCGTCGAGATCGGTGATGGGGACAAGCTCGAGCTCGCCGGGATCACGCTCACCGTCGACCACACGCCGGGGCACACCCGTGGCTCTGTGGTGTTCGGCATCGAGGTCGACAGTGACAACGGGCCCATCGACGTGGTCTTCAGCGGAGACACCCTCTTCCAGATGTCGATCGGGCGCACCGATCTGCCCGGTGGGAACCATCAGCAGCTGCTCGATTCCATTGCGGCCAAGTTGCTCACCCGCGACGACTCCACCGTCGTGCTGCCGGGGCACGGCAACGCCACCAGCATCGGCGACGAGCGTCGCGCCAATCCTTTCCTCGAGGGAATCCAGTGAGCGAGAAGACTTTTAGCGCCCCCAAGGGCATCCCGGATTATGTGCCGCCGGACTCCGCGCAGTTCCTGGCTGTTCGTGACGGGCTACTGGAGCAGGCGCGGCTGGCCGGGTACGGCTACATCGAGCTGCCCGTGTTCGAGGACACCGGGCTGTTCGCGCGTGGAGTGGGCGAGTCCACCGATGTGGTGAGCAAGGAGATGTACACCTTTGCTGACCGCGGCGATCGGTCGGTGACCTTGCGTCCGGAGGGCACGGCCTCGGTGATGCGTGCGGTCATCGAGCATGGCCTGGACCGTGGCCAGCTTCCGATGAAACTGCGTTACGCCGGTCCCTTTTTCCGGTATGAGCGACCGCAGGCCGGTCGCTACCGTCAGCTGCAGCAGGTCGGCGTGGAAGCCATCGGCGTGGACGATCCGGCCCTGGACGCTGAGGTGATCGCCATCGCCGACGCCGGCTACCGCTCCCTGGGCCTGACCGGCTTCCGATTGGAGATCAGCTCGCTGGGCGACGCCTCCTGCCGCCCGCAGTACCGGGAGCTGTTGCAGGAATTTCTCTTTGGCTTGGATCTGGATGAGGCGACACGAGAGCGGGCCCATATCAACCCGATTCGGGTGCTCGACGACAAGCGCCCCGAGGTGCGAGAGATGACGGCCGATGCGCCACTCATGCTCGACCATCTCTCCGAGGAGTCCAAGGCGCATTTCGATCAGGTTCTGGGCCATCTGGATGCGCTGGGCGTGCAATACGTGGTGAACCCCCGGCTGGTGCGCGGCCTTGACTACTACACCAAGACCACCTTCGAATTCGTGCATGACGGCCTCGGTGCGCAATCCGGGATCGGTGGCGGAGGTCGCTACGACGGCCTGATGGCACAGCTCGGCGGACAGTCGTTGTCCGGTATCGGATTTGGGCTCGGTGTGGACAGAACCCTGCTCGCCCTGCAGGCCGAGGGTGTAACGGTGGGCGATAGCGGTCGCTGCGAGGTGTTCTGCGTGCCCCTTGGGCAGGATGCGAAATCGGCGCTCGTCAAGGTGGCGGCGCAACTGCGCACCGCGGGTATCCGCACCGATATCGCGTACGGCGACCGCGGGCTCAAGGGAGCGATGCGCGGTGCCGATCGCTCTGGAGCCTCGATTGCGCTGGTCGCCGGGGACCGGGAAATCGGTGAGGGAAACATCGAGCTCAAGACGCTGGCGGACGGAGTTCAGCAGCCCGTGCCGATCGGTTCGATTGTCGACGAAGTAACGGCGCGGCTAGCATCGCGGATATGACACGTATGGGACGTATCACAGCAGCTCTGCTCGCCACGGCCAGTACCGCAACGTTGACGCTGGCGTCGATGGCCATGGCTCCGATGGCGGAGGCGGCACCGCACCAGGTGAAGTATGTGATCAGCTCCGACCGTGACTTCCTGTCGCAGACCCTTGTGCTGCAGAACGAGCCGCCGAGCGCATCGGCGTATGACTCGGAGTCGAGCAAGTATCTGGTGCGCGCATCGACCCGCATCGCACCCGATGCTCCATTCGTCGTGGAGACCACGTTGAACGATCCGACTCAGTGGGCATATGTGAGTGCGAGCGCGGCGGCCAAGGCGGTCACCGGCGCACCTGTCTTCCACTGTGAGGTGTACGTGGATGGTGCCCTGGCCACCCAGGCCGATGGCGAAACCGCCGTCACCTGCTCGCTGCGAAAGTGGTAACCCGCTAGCCGGCGAATACGTAGACCCAGGCCGTCGCGCCCGAGCGTAATGGTACCGAAATACGTTGGTAGTCATCGACTTCGTACTCGTCGGCGGCGGCCAGCTGCTCTGCGGTGATCGAGAAGACCGTGCCAGGGACCTGCGCTGCGGAATCAGCCGAGGGGCGCAGGATGGGGTGGCGGTCGCTGCCGCTGGTCGCGATGACATGCGGGTCGGTGATGGTCACGTAGTCCAGATCGAATCCCACGATGGCATCGGCATGGCCGTCCAGTTCCTGCCCGAACGTGGTGCGCTGGACCTCGGCCTGCTGCAGGGTGCCATAGGAGAACAAGAGCTCGGTTGCGGTATCCGTCACGCTGTCAGTCAACCAGGGCACCATCTGGAGTGCATCTGGGCACTCAGCCCCCAAGGTGCACGGTGCCGTCCGGGCCTATCCGCCAGCCGGGGTTATGGGCGATTTCCCAGATCAGCCCGTTGGGGTCCTGAATGTGGGCGTGGAACACCCCGCCGAATTGCCCAGGCTGCGGCGGTTTGAGAACCGTGCCGCCGGCGGCCGCCATGATGCCGGAGAGCGCGGTGACGTCCTCGGCAGAATCGACGTTGTGGGCCAGGGTGATCCCGGAGACTCGCGAATGGTCACCGGGTGCGGCGAGATCCTCGTTGAACTTGTCTGCCAGGAAAAAGCCCAGCAGCTGCCCGGGTGCTGACTGGTAGAAGATAATTTCGCCCTCTACGTCGAGCAGTGGAGTCCACTCCAACGCGCCATAGAAACGTCGGGTCGCATCCAGATCCGTTGCGGCAATGGTGACGAAGTGCAACTGCTGCTTCATGAAAGCCAGCCTAGTTTTGTGTTCCGACACTGTCTGAGGGGCTTGATGTCTTATGTCTTGGCGGGGTTGACCGCGTTTTGTGAGGAAGGCACCATCGGAGTATGTCCGGTGGGGTAGTGGATCTTGGTGAGAAGTTGGCGCTGTTTTCCGAGCTATGGTCGCCGAAGGTGGTGGCTCGGCTCAACGACTACGAGGTCAAAGTCGTGAAGCTAAGCGGGGAGTTTGTGTGGCACAAGCACGACGAGACCGATGAGTTGTTCTTGGTGATCACAGGCGAATTGACCATCCAGTTACGGGATCGGGATGTCACCGTTGGCCCCGGCCAGTTGTTCGTGGTCCCTCGTGGCGTGGAACACCGCCCCCGCGCTCGCGGCGAAGTGCACGCAGTGTTAATCGAGCCTACGGGGGTCGTTAACACCGGTGATGCTGGTGGTGCTCTCGCTGCCGCCTATGACGATTCGTTCGCCTAGCACTTTCCAACTCGAGTTAGTGTTCCGACACGGACGGGGGATTGACAGGGATATCGAACATATGTTCGCATAGAGGTATGCGGTGGGACGGTCAGACGCTGGCGGCCGACGACGGTGCGCTCCCTGGCTTGGACCGTATTGGCTTGGTGCGCAGCGTCCGTACGCCCGAGTTCGAGGGCATCACCTTTCATGAGGTGTTGTGTAAGTCCGCGCTCAACAAGGTGCCCGCGGTATCGATGTTGCCGTTTCGGTTTACTGTCAACGCGTTTCGTGGATGCGCGCATGCCTGTCGCTACTGTTTCGCGCGTCCGACCCACGAATATCTGGAGTTTGACAGCGGTGCTGACTTTGACAGTCAGATCGTCGTGAAGACCAATCTGGTGCCGGTGCTCAGGAAGGAACTGGGGCGCAAGTCCTGGAATCGTGAGACGGTCGCACTGGGTACCAACACCGATCCCTATCAACGGGCCGAGGGGCGCTATGGGATGATGCCGGGAGTTATTGCAGCGCTGGCAGATTCGGGAACTCCGGTGTCGATCCTCACCAAGGGCACCCTGTTGCGCCGGGATCTGCCGCTGCTTGCCGAGGCTGCCCAGCAGGTCCCGGTGAGTCTGGGAATATCGCTGGCCATCGGCGATGAGACGTTGCACCAGGCGGTTGAGCCGGGGGTGCCGACACCGCAGGCGAGGCTGTCGCTGATCGCCGCGGCGCGTGAGGCCGGGTTTGAACCGCACGTGATGGTGGCGCCGGTGCTTCCGTTCCTCACCGACACGGTGGAGCATCTCGACGACCTATTGGGCCGCATCGCCGATGCCGGTGCCTCCGGTGTCACCGTGTTTCCTCTGCACTTGCGCGGGACGACACGCGGCTGGTTCATGTCATGGGTATCGCAAGCGCACCCCGAGCTCGTCGGTCGATACCGGGAGCTGTACCGCAAGGGCGCGTACGTACCCGCCGAGTACCGGGCGTGGCTGCGTGAGCGTGTGGGGCCATTGGTGAGTAAGCACGGGCTGGCGTCGCATCGTGAGGAAACCCCTACGAGGCCAGTTAAATTGACGCCCGCGTTGGAGCCCACACTGTTCTGATCGCCGGGCGCCGGGCCTAGTTCAGGTTGTCGGCGTTGAAGGTGTCGCAGGTGCGGAAGTCGCCGGTGTTGTACCCCTGGGTAAACCACCGCTGACGCTGCTCGGATGAGCCGTGCGACCACGCTTCGGGGTTGACCCGCCCCGTGGCCCGCTTCTGGATCCGGTCATCGCCCACGGAGGACGCTGCCGACAATGCATCCCGAATGTCTTGCTCCGTCAAGGGTTTCAGGAACGGAACGCCGCTGCCTTCCTGGACGGTGGTAGAGGCATGCTTTGCCCAGACGCCGGCGTAGCAGTCGGCCTGCAGCTCGGTGCACACGCCGCCACCTGCTTGCCCCTCGGCACAACGGTGGTTCTTACCCAGCACGCCGAACAGGTTCTGTACGTGATGCCCGAACTCGTGCGCCACCACGTACTCCTGGGCCAACGGGCCACCACTGGATCCGAACTGGTCCACCAGCACCTGGAAAAAGCTGGTATCGAAGTACGCGGTTTGGTCGGCGGGGCAGTAGAAGGGGCCGACCTCCGTGGAGGCGGCGCCGCATCCGGTGTTCACCTGACCGCTGAACAGCTTCACGCCCGGCCGCGGGTACTTGGGCCCGAGGATCTGCGTCCACACGGCATCCACCGAGTTCCCGGTGGCGATGATGCGGCAGTCCAACGACTTGTTCGCGTCGGCGCCGGTCTTGCAGTGGCTGAAGTCCTGCGCCTGTTCCTGCGCGGGGCCTGCCTGCTGCTGGCCTTGTTGTTGCAGAACCTGGCTCGGGTCGCCGCCGAGCAGCAACACCACCACCGCGATCAGCAACCCGCCGACGCCGCCGCCGATGGCCATCTTGGGGCCGCGCCCCATGCCGCCACCCGAGGTGGTGCTGGTGTCGATCTGCATGCCTTCGTTGAAGGTCATTGGTCTGTCACTCCCGTGTCGTAGCTCTGCCACTCAGCTATTGACTGCTGCCGGCTGCCGATACCTTTGCATACTCCACAGACGCACGTACCGCTACATGGCGAAGAGTTCATGTCGGGTCCGGGACTTTCCGGCGGGGCCTATCGGCTCTGGAGCGCTCTTGCGCATTACGATTCGATGCGTGGCCGTTGACGTCGCCCTGCCGACCGTCGTGCGCACGCCGTTGGGGGACCTGCGCGGAACCACCGAAGGCGGTGTTTCGGTCTGGCGCGGGGTGCCGTACGCGCGTCAGCCGGTCGAGCAGCTCAGGTTCCTGGCACCTGTCCCCTTGGAACCCTGGGACGGCGTACGTGACGCCATCGAGCACGCGCCATTACCTCCGCAAGGAAAATCGTTCGTGGGCGCAGGCCGGGACGACCCCAAGGTTCGCGGCGAAGAGTGCCTGACGGTCACGGTCTGGTCACCGGACATCCACGCAAACCTGCCCGTCATGGTGTGGATTCCGGGGGGAGCCTTCGTTTTCGGGGCCGGACAGCTGGAGCTCTACAGCGGGGCGCGGCTCGCGGCCAACGGCAACGTCGTGGTCGTCAACGTCACCTACCGGATCGGAGCCCTGGGCGGGCTGGAACTCAGTGCCCTGGGTGAAGGTTTCGACGACAACCTGGCGCTGCGTGATCAAATCGCGGCGCTGACGTGGGTGCGTGACAACATCGCGGCGTTCGGCGGTGACCCTGACCGCGTCACGATCTTCGGCGAGTCGGCCGGGGCGACGTCGGTGCTGGCATTGCTGGCGACTCCGGCGGCAGGGGGTCTGTTCGGGCGTGCCATCGCGCAGAGCCCGGCATTGCCACTGATTGCCGACAAGGCCCTGCGGGATCGGCGTGCACATCGGTATCTCGAACTGCTCGATGTGACCGACCCCAGTCGGCTCAAGGTCTTGCCGCAACGGGAGCTGCGCCGGGGTGCGGCCAAGTTGCAGATCGAGAGCGCGACCGAGACTCCTGTCCTGGGCTACGGACTGACGCACGGCACCGATCTGCTGCCGCATCACCCGGTTGAGGCTGCGCGACGCGGCGAGGTGCATCAGGTGCCGCTCATCATCGGGTCAAACAGCCACGAGGCGTCGATGTTCGCGCGCGTAAAACCGCCGATGCTGCCCACCACCGAGCCGACCGTCAACGGTTACTTCAATCGGATAGGCCCGGAGTATCAAGACGCGATCATTGCCGCGTACCCGCAGTACCCGAGCCGTTCGGCGCTGGTGGCGGTGGGCTCCGATGCCATGTTCGCCGCGCCCATGTGGGCTTTCGCCGATGCCTACAGCGCCTTTGTCGACACTTACATGTACAGGTTCGACCACACGGCATGGGGCCTCCGGCTCCTGGGGCTCGGGGCCACCCACGGCAGCGAAATCGTGCATGTCCACCACAGCTACGGTTCCTTCGTCGGGATGCTGCTGAGCCCACTGGGCGCACGGATGATGCCCTCGGTCGGGCGCCGCATGCAGCGAGCGTGGCTGGATTTCGCCACCGGGGGCAGCCCCGACGACTGGCCGCTCTACGGCGCGGACGGCAGACGCACCCGAATCATTCGGTCTCGCTCCGACGTCACCATCGAAGATCCCGACTCGGTGCGCCGGATCGCCTGGGCCCAGGTGCACTGAGCCTCGACACGGCGCACCCGACAGGGCAACGAACGCGGGCCGCTAGGCTCAAACCTCTAATACTGGCCTCTTGTAGAACAAGCACTGTCGAAGGGATCTTTTGTGCTGCGCACTCACGACGCGGGGACGTTGCGGGAGTCGGACGCCGGGCAGCGTGTGACGCTTGCCGGCTGGGTGGCTCGACGGCGCGACCACGGCGGCGTCATCTTCATCGACCTGCGTGATGCCTCCGGCGTATCTCAGGTGGTGTTCCGTGACGACGCGGTGCTCGAACAGGCGCATCGTTTGCGCGCCGAATTCTGTGTCGAGGTCACCGGTGTGGTCGAGGTCCGGCCGGAGGGCAACGCCAACGCCGAGATTCCGACCGGCCAGATCGAGGTCAACGCCGCCGAACTGATCGTGCTCAACGAAAGTGCGCCGCTGCCGTTCCAGCTGGACGAGACCGCAGGTGAAGAGGCACGCCTGAAGTATCGCTACCTGGATCTGCGCCGCGAGGGGCCGGGTAACGCAATCAGGTTGCGCTCCAAGGCAAACGCTTCGGCACGAAGCGTGCTGGCACGCCATGATTTCGTGGAGGTGGAAACCCCGACGCTGACGCGGTCGACGCCTGAGGGCGCGCGCGATTTCCTGGTGCCGGCGCGTCTGCAGCCGGGTAGTTTCTACGCGCTGCCGCAGAGCCCACAGTTGTTCAAACAGTTGCTGATGGTCGCGGGTATGGAGCGGTACTACCAGATCGCGCGCTGTTACCGGGATGAGGACTTCCGGGCGGACCGTCAGCCCGAGTTCACTCAGCTCGATATCGAGATGAGCTTCGTGGACCAGGACGACATCATCACCCTGGCGGAGGAGATTCTGGTCGCGCTGTGGGATCTGATCGGCTATCACGTGCCGACCCCGATCGCCCGCATCACCTACGCCGAAGCAATGCGCCGCTATGGCAGCGACAAGCCGGATCTGCGATTCGGACTGGAGCTGGTGGAATGCACGGAGTACTTCTCCGACACCAGCTTCCGGGTATTCCAGGCGCCCTATGTGGGTGCGGTGGTGATGCCCGGCGGCGCAGATCAACCGCGCCGCACCCTGGACGGCTGGCAAGAGTTTGCCAAGCAGCGCGGGCATAAGGGTCTGGCCTACGTGCTGGTGGGGGAGGACGGCACCCTCGGCGGTCCCGTCGCCAAGAACTTGACCGACGCCGAACGCGACGGATTAGCGGCCCACGTCGGCGCCAAACCCGGCGACTGCATCTTCTTCTCTGCCGGCGGGGTCAAGTCCTCGCGCGCGTTGTTGGGCTCGGTGCGTGGCGAGGTCGCGCAGCGTCTCGGATTGATCGATCCGGACGCCTGGGCATTCACTTGGGTGGTCGACGCCCCACTGTTCGAGCCTGCCGACGAGGCGACAGCGGCCGGTGATGTGGCTGTCGGTTCGGGCGCCTGGACCGCCGTACACCACGCCTTCACCTCACCGAAGCCGGAGTCGGAGAACACCTTCGACACCGATCCGGGAACAGCCCTCGCCTACGCCTACGACATCGTGTGCAACGGACACGAAATCGGCGGCGGATCGATTCGTATCCATCGCCGCGACGTGCAGGAACGCGTGTTCAAGGTGATGGGCATCAGCAATGAAGAGGCGCAGGACAAGTTCGGCTTCCTGCTGGACGCCTTCGCCTTCGGCGCGCCTCCGCATGGCGGCATCGCCTTCGGGTGGGACCGGGTGACCGCGTTGTTGGCGGGTACACCCTCGATCCGGGAAGTCATCGCCTTCCCGAAGTCCGGTGGCGGTGTCGATCCGCTCACGGATGCTCCGGCGCCGATCACGGCGGCCCAGCGCAAGGAATCGGGCATCGACGCCAAACCCGAGAAGGCGGACAAACCGACTACGCCGGACGCGTAGCGCACGTGCTGCACGTTCGGGTCATCGCACCCGCCGATCTCTCCGATCAGGTGGTGGAGTTCCTCGCCACCACAGCGGGAGTCGCGCACATCGTGCGGGTGACCGGCGCGGCGATCAGCCCGGCGGGTGACGTGATCACCGCCGACGTGGCTCGGGAGACGGCCAACGACGTGCTCAACGGGCTCAAGGCAGTCGATATCGACAAGCGGGGATCGATCACCGCCGAAGTGCTCGATACGGTGATCTCGCAGACCGCCTACGAGGCCGAGGACGACGCCGAAGGCGACCCCGCCGACGCAGTCATCTGGGATGAGCTGATTGGGCGCACGCGCGAGGAATCCACCCTCAATCTGACCTTTCTGGCCTTCTTGTGTCTGGCCTGCCTGATTGCCGCGGTCGGCGTGGTTACTGATTCGCCGGTCACCATCGTCGGTGCCATGGTGGTCGGTCCAGAGTTCGGTCCGCTTGCCGCGCTGGCGGTTTCGATTGTGCGCCGGAAATGGTCGCTTGCCCGCCGGTCGCTGCTGGCGTTGGTGGTGGGATTCCCGGTGGCGATGGCGGTGACTGCCGTCGGGGCGCTGGCCGCCGAGGGTGCAGGGTGGGTGACCTTGAAGAGTGTGCGTGAGCTGCAGCAGGTCGACTTCATCTTCCAGGTGGGGCCGTTCTCATTGGTCGTCGCGCTGCTGGCGGGTGCGGCCGGCATGCTGTCGTTGATGTCTGCGAAATCGGCCGCGCTGGTGGGTGTCTTCATCTCGGTGACCACCGTGCCCGCCGCCGGTTTCGCTGTGGTGGCGGCGACCGTGGGGGAATGGGAGATCGCGGGACTGTCCGCGCTGCAACTGGCGGTCAACCTCTTCGGCATCGTCCTGGCCGGGGTGATGGTCCTGCTGGTGCGGCCGCGCCGATTGCGCTAGGCGATAGCGCCGATATCGGTGACCCGCTGATCGAATTCCCGGTCGGGGTCGTCGTGAGCCAGCGCGGGATCTCCGTACTCGTAAGGCCGCGAGACGAAGACGGTACCCATGCCGATCTCTTGTGCGGCACGCAGGTCGTACGGATGCGCGGCCACCATCGCGGCCTCGTGGGGCTCCACCCCGAGGTAACGGAGCGCGCGCCGGTAGACCATCGGGTCCGGTTTGAAGCTGCCGAATACCTCTGCGGTGAGCACCGCATCCCACGAAATGCCCAGGCGTTTGAACAGATTGACCATGGTGGCCATGTCGGTGTTGGACAACGTGGCGATAACGGTCTGCGAACGCAGACCAGACAGTCCGATGGGTACGTCCGGCCAGGGAACGAGGCGCTGCCAGCCCGATGCGACTACCTCGGCAGTCGCAGAGTCGGGGCGCCGCAGCCCGAAGCTCTCACAGACATCGGCAAAGCCGTGTGCGTACAGATCCTGTACCCGCGTCCAGCCATCGACCGACTGTGCCAGGTTGGCGACGCGGTCGAAATAGTCAGCGCGCCAGGCACGGGTGAAGGCGGCAGCGTCGATGTCGGGGTCGTACTCGGCAACCGCGTGCGACACCGGCTCAAAGAAGTCCAGCAGCGTGCCCTGCACATCGAACAGGTATGCCTTGTACCGCAACGTGACTCCGTTCAGTAGGTGCTCTTGGGCGGGTCGGTGCGGGTGATGCCTGCGACCTCGATCGCCGGAATCGACGACGGGTCGCGATAGCTCTGTCCGCCGGGTACGGTGCCGGTCACCGAGATCCAGGTGTTCTCGGGAAGCGCCGATGCCGATGCGGCAGCGGGTCCCGTCATGTGCAGCCGGGCCAACTGGGCGTCGGCGGCACAACAGACGATGACTATCTTGGCCAGGTCGGTGCGTTCACCGTCCTTGAAGGTGAAGCCAGTAACAGTGATTGTGCGTCCGCTCAACGTGTCCGAGGACCCTGCGGCGATGCGCATCAGAATCTCTGGCAGCGGCACCGACGGTGCGTCGCCGGGTGGCAGTGGGGGAAATGCTCGCCGGGGCGTGTTGGCCGAGGCGGAGATGTTGGCCGGCGCGATGGATCGAGCGCTCAGGGCCGGCGGCACGATGAAGATCAGCAGGACGATTGGTAACACCAGAAACCATGTGGCGCCGTGCTTGTGGCTGTGGTCTCCGTGACCCTCGTGGTCGTGGTCATGCTCGGTGTGGCCGCGGCGCACATCGCGGATGATCGCGGCCAGACCTAGTCCGATCACGATGACCGCCGAACAGGCGAGCCACGGCAGCAGCCCGGGTTTGACGTAGCGCGTGAAGGTTCCGGTCACCGCGATCATGGCCACACTGACCCCCAGCAGGATCAGCAGGGTGTTCTCCGTATCGCGCCTCATGAGGTTCCCAGCACAGCCAGTCCGACGGCTGTCGCGACGGCGGTGGCCACCACGAATGTCACCGGTGCGAACCGAGCGGCGAACGCGCGCCCGAACATCCCCGACTGCATCGCGATCAGCTTCACATCGACAGCCGGTCCGACCACGAGGAACACCAAGCGCGGGATCAGCGGCATCATCGTGATGCTGGCGGCGACGAAGGCGTCGGCTTCCGAGCACAACGCCAGCACCACGGCCAGCAGCGCCATGGTCACCACACCGACGACAAGGTTGCCCGCCAGATGCTCGAAAACCCAGGCCGGTACCAGCACGTGCAAGGCCGCCGCGGCCACCGCCCCGATCGCCAGGTACGAGGCCGCCTGTAGAAAGTCGTGGCGGGCCGCCTCGGTGAATGTCGTCCAGCGGGAGCCGGATCCGGCGTGGGCCGTGGGCAGCTTGCGGGTGACCCAGCTGTCCCGCCCCCACCGCGACCACACCATCCCCATGATTATCGCGGTGAGCAGTGAGGCCACCGCACGCGCCAGCACCATCTTCGGCTGGCCGGGGAACGCGACCGCGGTAGCGACCAGTACTACCGGGTTGATCGCCGGCGCCGACAACATGAAGGTCAGTGCGGCGGCACCGACCGATCCCGGCCCGTACAGCCGGCGTGCCACCGGCACCGATCCGCATTCGCAGCCGGGCAGCGCGGCGCCACTGACTCCCGCCACCGCCACCGCGGCAACGGACCGGTTCGGCAGCCAGCGCGCCAGACGTTCCGGGGTGACGAACGTCGCGACGAGCCCGCTCACGATCACGCCGAGTGCAAGGAAGGGGACGGCCTGGACGAACACCCCACAGAACACCGTTCCGGCGGTGGCCAGCTTCTCGTTGGCGTCGACGATCCCGCGTAACCGGCTGGCAGCCAGGGCCATCAGGATTAGAGCCACCACCAAGACCTCGGTCGAGCCGAACCAGCGTCGTTCCCGGGAGGCGGCCACCGTCATCCAGTCATCCTGACAGTGCATCCTGAGAACCCGGCGCAGCGGTGGCACTCTGGTGAGGTGACTGATGACACACCCTTCAATGAGCAGCCCGCCGCGGTGATCAACGAATTCAATGACGGCGTAACTCAGGAATTCCGCGCCAACGGTGGACAGGTCGGTGGTCAATTCGCCGGCGTTCCGATCCTGCTGCTGACCAACACCGGTGCCAAGAGCGGAAAGGAGCGTCTGAATCCGCTGGCCTACTTCGATATCGACGGCAAGATCTACATCGTCGGTTCCTTCGGCGGTGCGGACAAGGACCCCGCATGGGTGCATAACTTGCGGGCACATCCGCATGCGCATATCGACATCGGAACTGACGGTTACGACGTGGTAGCCCATGAGCTTTCACTCAGCGAGCGCGATGCGCTGTACCCGAAGGTTGTTGAGCAGGTTCCCGTGTTCGCCGACTATCAGGAGAAGACCGACCGGGCGATTCCGATCTTTGAACTGCGACGTCACTAGCCGAGAGCGGTCGCCGATGAGCTACCGGTAGAGCGTCCGCGCGGCCTCTGCGGGCCTGCGGGTTGGTTGTGTGCCGATTCGCAGGCCATGCGGGTGGGGCCAGGTTATGGTGGGATCAGCCGATGGGCATCAAGGTGGCGCTGGAGCATCGGACCAGCTACGCATTCGACAGACTCGTGCAGGTGCATCCGCACGAGATTCGATTGCGCCCCGCGCCGCATACCAGGACACCGATCGAGGCGTACTCGTTGCGTATCGCCCCCGATGATCACTTCATCAACTGGCAACAGGATGCCTTCGGGAATTTCCTTGCCCGCGTGGTCTTTCCGAACCGGACCCGTCGATTGTCGATTACCGTGGGGCTCATCGCCGACCTGAAATCGGTCAATCCGTTCGACTTCTTCATCGAGGAGTGGGCCGAACACATCGGTTTCGCCTACCCGCCCGCGTTGGCCGCCGATCTCGAGCCTTATCTCAAGCCGGTGGACGAATCGATTCCCGGCTCGGGGCCCGGTGAGCTGGCCCGCGCGTGGGTGGCCAATTTCACGATGGCGCCCGACACACGCATCATCGACTACCTCGTCACCATCAATCAGGCGCTGTGCTCGGATGTCGGCTACGCCGTGCGCTTGGAGCCCGGGGTCCAGAGCCCCGACACCACCCTGGCGGTGGGTATCGGTTCTTGCCGTGACACCGCCTGGTTACTTGTCTCGATTCTGCGGCAGAAGGGTCTTGCCGCTCGCTTCGTGTCCGGGTACCTGGTCCAGCTGACGTCGGATATCGCCGCAATCGACGGGCCTTCCGGTCCGGTGGCCGACTTCACCGATCTGCACGCCTGGGCTGAGGTCTATATCCCCGGCGCGGGGTGGGTCGGTCTGGACCCCACATCGGGGCTGCTCGCGGGGGAAGGGCACATTCCGCTCTCGGCGACACCGCATCCGTCGACATCGGCCGCAATCTCCGGCGCCACCGACGTGTGCGAGTCCACGCTCGACTTCTCCAACACGGTCACTCGCGTGCATGAGGACCCCCGAGTCACGCTGCCCTACACGGCATCGGCGTGGGAGGCGGTCACCGCGCTGGGTGCGGAGATCGATGTCCGGCTTGATAGCGCTGGGGTGGGGTTGACGATGGGCGGCGAGCCGACCTTCGTCTCGGTCGATGACCAGGTTGCCGAGGAATGGAACACCGCGGCCGACGGACCCCAGAAGCGGGTCCGTGCCTCCGATCTGACTGCCCGCCTGAAATCGCTCTGGGCGCCAACCGGTTTGGTGCAGCGCAGTCAGGGGAAGTGGTACCCGGGTGAACCGTTGCCGCGATGGCAGATCGGCTTGTACTGGCGCCGCGACGGCCAGCCGCTGTGGTCCGACCCCGATCTGCTGGCGGACCCGTGGGCCGAGGACCGGGAATGGTCCACGCCGGACGGTGCCGACCGTGCGTTGTTGATCGCGCTGGCCGGCGATCTTGGGCTGCCCGAGAGTCAGGTGCGCGCGGCATACGAGGATCCGCTGACCCGACTGGCCGCGTCGGTTCGGCGCCCGGCCGGAGATCCGGTATCAACGGCCGATGACATAGCGCCGCAGGAAGATTCGGAAGAGCGGCGTTCGGAGCTGCTGGTAGGCCTAGACGAACAGGTGACCCGGCCGGCCGCGCACCTGCTGCCCCTGCACCGCGGGGAGGACGGCAGCGGCTGGGAAAGCGCAGACTGGCAACTGCGTCGCGGCCGGATCGTGCTGACGGAAGGACGGTCTCCGGCAGGTCTGCGGCTCCCACTGGCCGCCGTCTCCTGGAAGCCGGCCCCACACCCGACCGAGGCGGATCCGCTCAGCGCTACAGCCGAACTCGATACGCAGCGATCCGGTACCGCGGCCGTCGTGCCCGCGGACGGTGTACCCACCACAGCCATGGTTGCCGAGATCCGCGACGGGCTGCTGTACCTGTTCCTGCCGCCCCTGGAGAGCCTCGACGATTTCGTAGATCTCATCGCCCGCGTCGAGGCGGCAGCCACCTGCCCACTGGTGATCGAAGGTTATGGGCCGCCGCCGGACCCTCGGCTCGAAGCCATGAGCGTGACTCCCGACCCGGGTGTCATCGAGGTCAACGTGACACCCACCGGCAGCTTCGCCGAACAGTCCCGCCAGCTCGAGGTGTTGTACGAGGAGGCACGGAAAGCCCGGCTGACCACCGAATCGTTCGACACCGACGGCACCCACACCGGGACCGGAGGGGGTAACCACATCACGTTGGGGGGCCGGACCCCGGCGACGTCGCCGTTGTTGCGGCGGCCCGATCTACTGGTCTCGCTGCTGACCTACTGGCAGCATCACCCCGCGTTGTCGTATCTGTTCTCGGGACGATTCGTCGGCACCACCTCGCAGGCCCCACGTGTCGACGAGGGGCGCGAAGAGGCGTTGTACGAGTTGGAGATCGCCTTCGCGGAGATCGAGAGATTGACGACATCGCCCGGCCCCGACCGTGCTGCGGACGCCGCGCCGTGGCATGTGGACAGGGCGCTGCGGCACCTGCTCACCGACATCACCGGGAACACCCACCGTGCGGAGTTCTGCATCGACAAGCTGTACAGCCCCGACAGTGCGCGCGGACGTCTGGGCCTGTTGGAGCTGCGGGGATTCGAGATGCCTCCGCATTTCCAGATGGCGATGGTCCAGTCTCTGTTGGTGCGCGCGCTGGTCGCCAAGTTCTGGGAACAACCCCTACGGGCGCCGCTGATACGACACGGTGCAAATCTTCATGGCCGTTACTTGTTGCCACACTTCATCATTCACGACATCGCTCAGGTTGCCGCCGATCTGCGCGCGCACGGCATCGCTTTCGAGACAAGCTGGCTCGATCCCTTCACCGAGTTCCGGTTCCCACGAATCGGCACCGCGGTGTTCGACGGTATCGAGGTCGAACTGCGCGGGGCCATCGAACCGTGGCGGGTGCTGGGGGAGGAGGCGACCGCAGGAGGCACCGCGCGCTACGTCGATTCCTCCATCGAACGCGTGCAGGTGCGGGTCATCGGCGCCGACCGATCCCGGTACGTCATCACCTGCAACGGTCAGCCCATCCCGCTGCTCTCGACGGCAAACCCGGATGTGCAGGTGGCCGGAGTCCGTTATCGGGCCTGGCAGCCGCCCAGCGCTCTGCACCCGAGCATCACCGTCGATGACCCGTTGCGATTCGAGCTCATCGACACCGCTAACGCCCTGTCTCGCGGAGGCTGTACGTACCACGTATCGCACCCGGGCGGCCGCGCGTATGACGATCCTCCGGTCAATGCGGTGGCGGCCGAAGCACGCCGCGGTCGGCGTTTCGATGCCACCGGTTACACCACCGGTCGTGTTGATTTGTCAGACTTGCGCGAGAAACAAGCCCGCATGTCCACCGATGCGGTCGCGCCCGGCATCCTGGATTTACGCCGTGCGAGGACGGTGGGGCGCAGGTGAGAGAGCGGAACAGGAAGGAAGGTAGCGACGGTGGCAGCACCTGCTTCGGGGGCTCCCGCCGGACCCGGCTACCCGTTGACCGATAACCCGCTGATCGCGCAGTACCGCAGCGCGCGCGCCCAGGGAGCACTGTTCGAGGTCGGCCGGCGGGGCAGTCAGGCTGGGTACGACGAGTTCCTGGCGCCCGACGGGAACGTCCGCCCGGCGTGGACCGACTTGGCCGACGCCATCGCGCAACGCGGCCGTCCCGGTTTGGACCGTCTGCTGGATCGCGTCCGCACTCTGATCGACAGCGACGGCATCACCTACATGGATCCCCGGCGCGTCGCGGGATCTGCATCCGGGCCCGATGCGCCCACCCATCCGGTGCCGTGGCGTCTGGATGGGCTCCCGTTATTACTCGACCCCGCTGACTGGAACGTGCTGGAGGTTGGTCTCACCCAGCGGGCCACGCTGCTGGACGCCGTTCTCAGCGACCTGTATGGGCCTCAGGAACTGATCAGATCCGGCGCGTTGCCACCGCAGCTGCTCTTCGCCCATCCCGGTTATGTGCGGGCCGCCCACGGCATGGCCCTGCCCGGCAGGCATCAGCTCTTCCTGCTCGGATGCGATATCGGCCGCACGAGCGTTGGCGACTTCCGGGTGAACGCCGACTGGACACAGGCGCCCTCGGGTGCCGGGTATGCGATGGCGGATCGCCGCGTGGTCGCGCACGCCGCTCCCGATCTCTACGAGAAGGTCGCGCCAAGGCCGACCTCATCATTCGCGCAGGCGCTGCGCCTGGCGCTCATCGATGTCGCTCCCGAATCGGTCGAGGATCCGACGGTGGTCGTGCTCAGCCCAGGCATCCACTCCGAGACATCATTCGACCAGGCCTACCTCGCGTCGGTACTGGGTTTTCCACTGGTCGAGTCCGCGGATCTGGTGGTACGCGACGGCAAACTCTGGATGAGATCGCTGGGCACCCTGCGCCGCGTGGATGTGGTGCTGCGCCGCGTCGACGCCGGCTACTCCGATCCGCTGGACTTGCGGGCAGACTCGCGTCTGGGAGTTGTTGGCCTGGTCGAGGTGCTGCGCCGGGGTGCGGTCACCGTCGTCAACTCGTTGGGCAGCGGGATCCTGGAGAACCCGGGCCTGGCCCGTTTCCTGCCGGAGTTGTCGTATCGCCTGCTTGAAGAGCCGCTCGCGTTGCCGGGCGTCCAGACCTGGTGGGGCGGCATCGATGCGGAGCGCTCGCACCTGCTCGCCAACCTGGGCACGCTGTTGGTCAAATCAACAGTGGCGGACGAGGTATATACCGGACCGTTGCAGTCCTCGGAGACACTGGAGACATTGCGGGCACGTATCGAGGCGGCACCCTGGCGCTGGGTCGGTCAGGAACTTCCCGAACTGTCGGTGGCCCCCACCTATCTGCGGCCGGGCGCCCTCACCGCGGCACCGATCGGCATGAGGCTGTTCACCGTCGCACAGCGCGGCGGGTATGCGCCGATGATCGGTGGTCTCGGTTATGTCGCTGCTTCCGGGTACTCGGGGTCGACACTCAACAGCCTTGCCGCCAAAGATATCTGGGTCCAGCAGCCGGATCGCGATCAGACCGAGCGGGCACTGACCGTCGCGCCGCTGGATTTGCCCGCCGGGCGATTGGCGGGCGCCGACGCGGTCAGCTCGCCGCGCGTGTTGTCCGATCTGTTCTGGCTCGGGCGATACGGAGAGCGTGCCGAGAATCTCGTTCGGCTGTTGTCTGTTACCCGGGAACGGTTCCACGAGTATCGGTATCGGCAGTTCATGGAGGCCAGTGAATGCGTCCCGGTGCTGCTGAAGGCGCTCGGCGATATCACCGGCACCGACACCGGATCCGAAGATCTGGGAACCCAACTGTGGTCGCTGACGGTGGACAAGGAGCGGGTCGGTTCCCTGGCCCAATCGGTGGAGCGCCTCGGCCTGGCCGCCCGCGCAGTTCGCGACCAGATGTCCAACGACACCTGGATGGTGCTCGGTGGCATGGACCGGGCCATCGCCGCGGCGGCGGCCGAGTACGACGACAGCACGCGTTCGGGAGGCAACTCCACTCGCGCCGATGACACGGTGCTCGCCGCCACCCAAACGCAAGTATTGGCAGGGCTTCTCGCGCTATCAGGCCTGGCGGCGGAGTCGACAGTTCACGACATCGGCTGGACGATCATGGATATCGGCAAGCGCATCGAGCGTGGCCTCGGCCTGACGGCGCTGTTGCGTTCCACGCTGACGGCGGTCCGCGGCCGCGCGGCCGAGCAGTCGGTCACTGAATCCACGCTGGTGGCTTGCGAGTCCTCGGTGATGTACCGCCGCCGCACCCGCGGCAAGATCAGCCTGGAGGCGGTGGCCGACCTGCTGCTGTTCGATGCTGTGAACCCGAGATCGCTTCTGTATCAGGTGGAATCGCTGCGCACCGACCTCAAGTCACTGCCGAGCGCCTCGGGGACCTCGCGTCCCGAGCGGCTGGTGGAGGATCTGGTAACGCAGTTGCGGCGGATTGATCCGGCCGATCTGGATGCCGCCGGTGAGGATGGGCAGCGCGATACGCTTGCTGAAACCCTCGACAACGTGCATCAGGCATTGCGCGAGTTGTCCACCGTGGTCACGAGGACACACTTGTCCATGCCGACCGGAATGCAGCCACTGTGGGGACCCGACACGACGCGGAGGTTGCCGTGACCGACGGTCTTGGCCCAAGCGGCTCAGCGGTCACCCGGTATCAGGTGACGCATCGCACCCTGTACCAATACTCCGACGACGTCACAAGCTCCTATGGCCGTGGCTATCTCACGCCACGTGACACCGATTGGCAGCGTTGCGAATCAAACGAGCTGATCGTCGAGCCGGAACCCTCGGACAGTTCCACCGGTAGAGATCTCTACGGAAACCTCAGTTCGTACTTCCACGTCACCACGCCACACCGCGAGCTGAGCGTGACAGCCCGCTCCATCGTCGACGTCAGTGTCCCGTCACCTCCCGGCGCGGGGTGGGAGCAGGCATGGGAGCTGGCCCGTCCGGCCTATGCGGAATCGTCGGGGGCGGGAGCGCTGGCCACCGAGTTCGTGCTGGATTTGGTGCCTCCGGAGATTACCGACGACGTAGAGGCCTACGCCGCAGTGAGTTTCACAGCAGGACGTCCGCTCGGGGAGGCTGTCGTGGATCTGATGGGCCGGATCTATCGCGATTTCCAGTACCGGTCGGGATCGACCACCATTTCCACGAAGGTCAGCGAGGTGCTGGCCGCGGGGGAAGGCGTCTGTCAGGATTTCGCGCGCATGGCGGTCACGGCGCTGCGCACCCAGGGACTCGCGGCACGTTACGTCTCCGGCTATCTGGCGACGAATCCGCCGCCGGGGCAGCCCCGCCTCGTCGGTGCCGACGCCACCCATGCCTGGGCGGCGGTGTGGGTTCCACCCGACGGATGGGTCGCGTTCGACCCGACGAATGACACCGTCGCCGATGAGCGGTACGTCACCGTCGCGTGGGGTCGCGATTACGCCGATGTACCGCCGCTGCGCGGCATCATCTACACCGACTCCGAAAGCAGCACGATCAAAGTGTCGGTGGACGTCGCACCGTGTGAGGAGAGCCCAGCGCATGCGTGACTTCATCTGCCCGCAGTGTGGTCAGCATCTGGCATTCGAAAATTCGGTGTGCCTGTCCTGTGGCAGTCACGTCGGGTTTTCGCTTCAGGACAAGGCGCTGTTGGTGATCGCCAACGACGACGGACCCGGGTTCGTCGACTCCGATGATCACCGCCTGTGTGCGAACCTTCATGTGGCCGAATGCAATTGGCTGGTGTACGGCACGGCGTCGGGCACGTTATGCGCATCCTGTGAGCTCACACGCACCCGGCCCAACGACTCTGACAGCACGGCCCTGCCTGCGTTCGCGGAGGCGGAAAAGGCCAAGCGCCGGCTCATCGCCGAACTCGCGGAGCTGCGGCTACCGGTGACGGGGCGTGATGTCGATACCGAGTTCGGGCTGGCCTTCGATCTGCTCTCCAGCGAGCAGGAACCGGTGATGACGGGACATCACAACGGGGTGATCACCCTGGATCTCGCCGAGGGTGATGACGTGCATCGCGAGCAGCTTCGCATCTCCATGGACGAGCCGTATCGCACCCTGCTCGGACATTTCCGTCACGAGATCGGGCATTACTTCTACTACCGGCTCGTCGGGGTTTCTGCGGACTATGCCGAGAGATTCCGTGCACTGTTCGGTGATGCGGATGCCGACTACCAGGCCGCATTGGATCGCCACTATCAGCAGGGCGTGCCCGAGGGGTGGGAGGCCAATTTTGTCTCCTCCTATGCCACCATGCATCCCGCCGAGGACTGGGCGGAGACCTTCGCGCACTATCTGCATATCCGCGACACGTTGGACACCGCAGCTTCCTTCGCGCTGGCGCCGGCGGGCGGCACCTTCGATCGCCGGGTTCTAGGTCCCAGCGGATTCGACACCATCATCGAGATGTGGCTGCCGCTGGCGTGGTCGCTCAACATGGTTAACCGCTCCATGGGGCGCGATGACCTGTACCCCTTCGTGCTGCCCGGTCCGGTGCTGGAGAAGATGCGGCTGATCCACGAGGTTGTCGTGGCGGCGGGGGATGCTGCCGCCTAACTACCCACCAGGGGTGGCAAATACGAAGAGTGCCATGAACGCCACGTTGATGAAAAAGGTGGCTTCCACGAGGCTCACCGTAATGAAAAATGGTGTAAACAAACGGTTCTGAGATTCCGGCTGGCGCGCTACCCCGGCAATGAGCTGTGCACCAGCCATGCCGTCACCGATACCGGCGCCGATCGCGCCGCCGGCGAGCGTTATCGCTCCGGCCAGTAGCGCGTTGCCCATGAGTAGATCAGTAGCCATGATGTGCACCTTTCATCGTTGTGGCGTCCAACATCGCAGCGATGATCTTCACCGCTGGCCCGATACCGTCCTCATCGTTAATCAGTCGCGAGAGGCGTTGGGCTTCTTGGCGATACCGTGATTCGGTGATGGCTTGTGTAATCGATGCCGACAGCTCCTCGGCGCGAAGCGACACGCGCGGTAGCGGAGTGGTGGCTGCACCGGCTTGAGACAGGCGGGCGGCCCAGAAGGGTTGGTCCATGATGCCGGGCACGGGAACTGAGGGGACACCGGCGCGCAGCGCAGCCGCGGCCGTACCGGCGCCACAGTGGTGGATGACAGCGGCCATCCGCGGAAACAGCCAGGAGTGTGGAAGATCGTCGATGGTGAGGACGTCATCGCTCAAACCGGCAAGTCCGGCCCATCCGCGTTGCACGACCGCTCGGACCCCAGCGGTATGTGTCGCGGTGGCAATGATCTCCGAGAGTTCGGGCCCCCGGGACGTGGCAGTACTACCGAAACCGAAAAACACGGGTGCGGGTCCGTCCTTCAGAAATTCGTCCAGCTCTGTTGGCGGTAGCCAGGTTTCGTCAGGGGCGGGCCACCAGTAGCCGGTTTGGTGCCAGTGCGCGCGCCAATCACGGGGACGTGTGACGACATGCCGGCTATATCCGTGCACGATGGGCCAGCTGTTGGCGCGGGCCCCGTGATATCGACGCAGCGACGCCGGGGCCAGTCCGAGGTGGCGGCGCAGATCGTTGATGACTGGGGTGTAGATCCGTTCACCCGACTGGGCAAGACGCCATATCAACCGATTGCCGTACCCACCGAACGAGCGGGTGGTGAGTGGTGGGGGTGCAAATTCGGCAGTGGGGCAAGCTGGTTGGAGTGCGAGCCCTGCACTGGGTATGCCCAGGGCCTCGGCGACGTGATACCCGAGCAGGGTGCCCACGGGGCCCTCTGCCAACAGGAGATCGGCGTCGTGTGCGGTGCTGGCCATCGCCTCGCCGACGCCCACAAGTCCGGCGCGCATCTCGGCGAGAGCCGCACCCGAGGGGCGCATCCGGTCGCCGTCCACGAGCGCCTGACCATGTTGGGAGTCTCGCGTTGCTGTCTCGGTATCGCCGGGCAACGGTCGAAATTCCAGGCCGGAGGCGCGCACCAGCTGTGCATAGGGATGTTGCGCGGCGATGACCACATGCGCAGACAGGCTGTCGCGCAGCCGAGTTCCCAGCCCGGTCAGCGGTGCGACATCTCCGCGGGTGCCATACGCGAAGATCACGATCGTCGTCATCGCGCTGCACCGACGGCTTTGGTGAACATGTCGACCAGTTGCTCCCCGTATCCGATCGCGTCGTAGTTCACGTCGCGGCCCAGCTCCCATACGGCGCCATCCAGTGCGGCTCGTAAGGCGTTCTTCATGAACCGGGGTGACACTCGCTGGAACTCGCCGGTCGCGATGCCGTCGACGAAGATCGCCTCGGGGTCCATGGCGGCGAACTCGGCAGGCGGCGCTGTGCCGGACGCGGCCTGGTCGAACCGGAGGCCGTCGGCGCTGCGATAACCGGTGATGATCTCTAACAGGGCTATCGCGGCCACCCGATTGCTCACGATGAACGCGATGTTGGCTCTGATGTAGGCGGCGAGGCGTGCGGTCGCGGTGGACTCTGCGTGTACGGCGGGCACGATTGCGGTGGCTGCCCGGGTGAAGACCTCAACCATCACGGATTCGATGACCTCGGTTTTCGACGTGAAGTGGTAGAGCACCGCGCTCTTGGCCACCCCCACGTGTTCGGCGATTTTCGCCAGCGATGTCTGCGGATAGCCGGCACCGGCGAGCACCTCGATGGCCCCGGCCACTATCTGTGCTCGTCGGGCCCGTTCTGTGAACGTCAACGTCTCTTCAGACCGCATGGTCTTAAATTAGACCGATCGGTCAGAACGCGCAAGGGTGATACCCGCCGCGTTGATCGGCAAATGCGTGGAGGTGAATACCGGGAGGAATGTGTGCCGCCCCACAGTCTTATAAAGACGAGGTAAGGTGAGGCGGTAATGACGACACTATTGGCAGACCCCGTCGCGCAGGTTATCGCCACAGCCGAGGAGTTGCTCTCCAAGCGCGCGGGGGCAACCGTCACGTTGGCTGAACCCGAGGATCTCGGTGGCAGCGGGCCTGCGATCGTCCTTCGGGTCCGCGCGGTGCAGAACCCTTTCGCGTTGCCCAAGTCGATGGTGATCAAGCAGGTCCCCGAAGGCGGATCCGAGGCCGCCGTGCTCCGCGAGGTTGTGTCGTATCAGTTCGCAAACTCCTTGACGGCCAAGCATCGGCCCGGCCCCGAGCTGGTTGCCTACTCGATTGCCGAACGACTCATAGTGCTTACCGATCTGGGTTCCGCGCCGACCATGTCAGAGCTGTTGGCAGAGCGTAATCGTGCCGCGATCAACCATGCGCTGATGGCGTGGGCGCAAGCCCTGGGGCGGATGCACGTAGCCACCGTGGGGCGTGAAGGTGACTTTGCTGCGCTACTCAGGCGCATCGATGTGAAGAAGACCGATGTTGACCCGTCGCAGCAGCGCATCGGTGGGGCGGAGGCCATTGACCCACTGCAGCAGATCCTGAGAAGCGAGTACGCCCTCGAAGTGCCGCCTGCACTGATTTCTCGTTTACAGCAAACAGCTGAGCTTTTCGGAAAGGGCGGCGTTCGCGCCTTCAGCCCCTCCGAGGTCGCCCCCGACAATATCCTCGTCACCGAACATGGTGTCCGGATTCTTGACTACGAATGGGGCGGATTCCGCGACATCGTGCTGGACATCGCCCACGCACTCACCGTCTACCCGGAGTTTCTCGGTGCCGCCGAGCGTGAGGAAGTCGCCGAGCTCGATGATGCGATGACCGAAGCCTGGCGCTCCGATGTGGTGTCGATCGCCCCCGGGCTGGCCGACGACGAGACGCTTGCGCGGCGCCTCCTGGATGCACGACTGATGTGGGTGTGGCTCGCCACGCACGAGTACTTCACCATCGACGTCGATCTCGACGACGACACTGTGGCCTTCGGGAATCCCGCGCCCAGCCATGCCGCGCTGCTGGGGCGATGGGTAGCGCTGCATGCGGCCGCTGAGCGTGTGGGCGACCCTGTTGTCGCCGGTCACGCCACCGACGTCATCGCGGCGCTGCGCGGCGAATCTCTCATGGAGGACTGAGTTCTCAGGGCCTCTGTATGGAGGTAGCGGATATGCCATGTCTTGCTGGGTGAGTCGAGGATTGTTATTTTCTGCGGATGCATAGTCGGCGGGGTTTAGGCATATCCCGTTTTGGCGTGCTTGCACGCCGGTCGAGAAACGCAGAGATCAAAACCGCTGTCGATGGAGTGTTCGCTGTTGCGCCGGCAGGCACATCCTCGCTGATGACGCTCGTCGAGACGTGGGGCCTGCAGCGCGGCAGACCAATTGCGATCGAGGACGGGCGGTTGCCGGTCGGGGTTTTTGGGCAGTGGTTATCTTTCCCGGACCGGGACGTGCTGAAGGTTCGATCAGAGGAGTTGTCGCGAGAGCGGACCATTGCTCATGAACTCGGTCATATGGTCCTAGGTCACCGTGGGCAGGCGATCACCGAGTACGCGACAGCGCACATGGAGGCTGCCTCGATAGATCTGGTGGCCTTCATGCTGCAGCGATCGTGTGACGAAACCCGCGCGTGGCCCGATGAGGAAATCGATGCCGAACGTTTCGCGGGTCTGGTTTTACGCCGTCTGGAACGAGCGGATGCGGCCGGGGAGCCTTCGTCTCGGCGTCGCATTGACGACATATTCTGCTGAATGGTTCTGGCGCTTGGCTATTGAACTGGGCGCCTCGGCATAAATGCATCGGCGAGGACCTGGATCCACTCGGTGTTCGTCAGCTGTGGTGGCGCGTGAAGCCATACGGTGCTCATGCCTAATGGCGATTGTCCATGGATCCAATCAATAACTGCCTGAATATGTTTCGTGCGATTTTCAGGTGGTGAAGAAGCTTCACGTGGCAGATCGCGGTACTGCGCGAGTAGGCTTAGTCCATCCTGAATTTGGCCAATCCATTCCGGTGGCACCGCCGTCAGGCCTACCCGGAACTGCCGGGGCGGAGCCAGCCCGGGGAACAGTTCGATCAATGCATCACGTAAGGGCTGAAGTCGGCGCAGCGTGTGGCGCACCTGGCGGCGTAGCGCTGCGGGGGGCCACGTCAAGGCCGAAATGGCAAGTACCGCACCTGCCGTGATGGCGCTCGTCTGCACGGTTAGCCCACACCATGTCGGAGGTGGATATCCATTCCACTGGAAAAGCTCGGCGCAGATTCCGCGAGTTACGACCGCAATCGCGACCGCACCGCCGGCCGCTCCAAGCAAGCCCAGGCCTTGGCCGGCCGGCGTGTGGTCCATCCGTCGCATCGCGAGCAGGGCGAGATGGGCTAACACGGCGGCGGCAAAGAGGTGGCCGATAAGGGTGGCTGCTAAAAGGCTGAGTGAGTCGCGGCGTGGCTCAGTCAGGTAGGTGAAGAAGTCACTCCCTCCCGGTGTTGATACCGTCGAAACGGTTAACGCTGCAACGGCTACGAACGTAATCGTCGCTCCCGCAACGAGTCTCTGGATCTTCTTCCGACGGATCGGGCGATCGGCCTGACCGCATGCCTCAACCACAAGCACCCAGGCGCTCGCCGACGCCACGACACCGATCCCTCCCGCGGCGTGAAAGGCCTGTGCTTGCGGCGATAACGCCGCCCATATTGGTTCGATATCGCACAGCGCCCACGGCCATATGGACACTGCAAAAATCGCACTTGCCGCTAACGCGAGTGATGGTCTACCTGTCCACCATCGCCACCCGCGGTACAGAACAGCTGGTGCGGCAAAGGCAAGGACCAGAAGTTCCACCGCTTGGCAGTGATCCCAAAACCAACGCGCAGCCATCTCGTGCACTATGAATCAGCAAATGAAGAATGTCCACCGAAAGTTGCCTTTAAACGGTGTACGCCGCACGACTTGCTGGTGCTCTCCGCCGTGCGCCCGCCGGTCCTGGTCACGGTCTAATCACGCGGGCGAGTCGTAACGCACTGGGATCTCGACGCGTTCCTACGATCGCCGGGTGGCTGATCGCTATGGCACCGACATCTTGTCCAACAACCCGCACGCTCCGCGGCGTCCGCAATCCACCGAGGTCGCGGCGATAAAAGGCTTGGTCGTGGAGGATGCCCAGACGGGTTTTGTGGGGGCGGTGGTGCGCATCGAGTACGGCCGGATGGACTTGGAGGACCGGCACGGGCGTGTTCGCGGCTTCCCGGTAGGTCCTGGATATCTCATCGACGGTAAGCCGGTGATTCTCAAGGAGCCGTTGCGGCACACCCCCACCAAGGCAACCCGGAGCGCGTCGGGATCGGTTGCGGTTCACGGGCTCAAGGCGCGCACGGCGTTGGCCAGCCGGATCTACGTCGAGGGTCGTCACGACGCCGAGCTCGTCGAACAGGTGTGGGGTCATGACTTGCGCGTTGAAGGCGTGGTCGTCGAATACCTCGGCGGGGTGGATGACTTGGCCGCCATCGTGAAGGAATTCCAGCCGGGGCCGGGCCGTCGACTCGGCGTTCTGGTCGACCACCTCGTGAAGGGGTCGAAGGAGTCACGTATCGCCGAAACGGTACAAAAGGGTCCCTATGGCGAGCACACCCTGGTGGTGGGGCATCCGTTCGTCGACATCTGGCAGGCGGTCAAGCCCGCGCGGATCGGACTGCATGCCTGGCCCAGCGTGCCGCGGGACATCGAGTGGAAACACGGCATCTGCCAGGCGCTTGGCTGGCCGCACGGCAGCCAGACCGAGATCGCCGAGGCATGGCGGCGGATCCGCGGCAAGGTGCGCACCTGGACCGACCTGGAGCCGGCCCTGATCGGCCGTGTTGAGGAGCTGATCGATTTCGTGACCCAACCGGCGGGCTGAACCCGTCGGCCCGACGTGGTAAGCCTGAGACGTGTCAGACAGCCTGTTCGACGTGCCCGGGGGCGCTTTCGAGTCGGCCCCGGCGGATGCCGGGGTGCCGCCCAACGCGCCCCTGGCTGTCCGAATGCGTCCCGCCACGCTCGATGAAGTGGTGGGGCAGGGGCACCTGCTCAAACAGGGTTCGCCGTTGCGCCGCCTTGTCGACGGCTCGGGTGCGGCCTCGGTCATCCTGTACGGACCTCCGGGCACGGGGAAAACCACTCTCGCATCCTTGATTTCGGGTGCCACCGGGCGCCGGTTCGAGGCGTTGTCCGCTTTGTCCGCCGGCGTCAAAGAGGTGCGGGCCGTCATCGATGATGCACGCCGCGCGGCCGTTCACGGCCGCCAGACGGTGCTCTTCATCGACGAGGTGCACCGGTTCTCCAAGACGCAACAAGACGCTCTGCTTGCGGCCGTGGAGAACCGGGTGGTGCTGTTGGTGGCCGCTACCACCGAGAATCCCTCCTTCTCCGTGGTGGCGCCGCTGCTGTCGCGCTCGCTGATCCTTCAGCTGCAGCCATTGGGCGACAACGATATTCGGGAAGTGCTTACGCGTGCGATCGCCGATGAACGTGGACTCGGCGGCGTGGTGGCCGTCGATCCCGAGGCGCTGAGTCTGCTGGCGCAACTCGCCGCGGGCGACGCACGACGCGCGCTGACTGCGCTGGAGGTCGCCGCGGAGACCGCGGGAGGAGCGGGCGGCACCGTGACCGTCGAGGTGGTGGAGCAGTCGGTGGACCGCGCTGCCGTGCGCTACGACCGCGACGGCGATCAGCATTACGACGTGGTGAGTGCCTTCATCAAATCCATCCGCGGGTCAGACGTGGATGCCGCGCTGCACTATCTGGCGCGGATGCTGATCGCGGGGGAGGACCCGCGCTTCATCGCCCGGCGACTGATGATCCTGGCCAGCGAGGACGTCGGGATGGCCGATCCCACCGCATTGCCGGTGGCGGTGGCGGCGGCCCAGACGGTCCAGCTGATCGGGATGCCGGAGGCGCAGCTGACGTTGACTCACGCCACCATTCACCTCGCAACCGCGCCCAAGTCGGGTGCGGTGCCCGCGGCGCTGGGGGCGGCGATGGGTGACATCCGCGCGGGCAAGGCCGGGCTGGTGCCGCCTCATCTGCGTGACGGCCATTACAGCGGGGCGGCCAAACTCGGCAACGCCGTCGGCTACGTGTACCCGCATAACGACCGCGACGGGGTGGTGGCACAGCAGTATCCGCCCGATGAGTTGGTCGGCACCGATTACTACCAGCCCACCGATCACGGCACCGAGCGTGACATCGGATCGCGGCTGGACAAGCTGCGCGCCATCATCCGGCGTGGGCTGAAAAGGCCCTGAGTTCTGATCGAGTGTGCGGATTCTGTCGGTTCTGGCCAGAAAACCGACACAAATCGCACACTCGGCATACTGAACGGCATGGCGTTACGTATGCGGGTGGCCGCGGGCGTACTACTGGCATCGCTCGCTGTGATGGCAGCGCCCGCCGTGGCGTGGGCAGACCCGGAACCCGAACCGGGCCCCGAGCCAATCCTCGAAGATCCAGGCCCGCCGCCACCCGCACCGGTTGATCCGTGGGTGGAGCAGTACGGCCGCGACGTGGGCGCGGGCGCCGCCGGTAATGCCGCCGAGGCAGGAGCCGGCATCCTGTTGAGCCCGTTCCTGGGACCGTTCACCGGGCTGGCAACCGCGCCGATCGGCGGAGCCGTCGACAGCTCGATCCGCGACGCTCCGTACGGCTAGAGCCGGACCGCGATTGCTGTGAGGCAAGCCGGAGCCCGTCTGTCCATGTGAAGGGACTGTTTGCGGTTAGCTCGGTGAATTGTGACGGAGCAGATACCTGGTGGCGGTCCCTGGTGACCTTGGCGTATACCGGCGGTAGGTGGACACACCGGTAGGGTGGTCCGGTCAGATTCCCCAGCTACACGCAAGGACGACATGCAGACACACGAGATCCGGAAGCGATTCCTGGACCACTTCGTGAAGGCCGGTCACACCGAGGTACCGAGCGCTTCGGTGATCCTCGACGACCCCAACCTGCTGTTCGTCAACGCCGGCATGGTCCAGTTCGTACCGTTCTTCCTGGGGCAGCGCACGCCGCCGTACAACACGGCCACCAGTGTCCAGAAGTGCATTCGCACCCCGGACATCGATGAGGTGGGCATCACCACCCGGCACAACACGTTCTTCCAGATGGCCGGGAACTTCTCCTTCGGCGACTACTTCAAGAGCGAGGCGATCCGGCTTGCCTGGACGCTGTTGACCAACCCACTGTCCGAAGGTGGTTACGGCTTCGACCCGGAGAGGCTGTGGGCCACCGTCTATCTCGACGACGACGAGGCCATCGGGCTGTGGCAGGACATCGCCGGGCTGCCGCTGGACCGGATCCAGCGCCGCGGCATGGCCGACAACTACTGGTCCATGGGCATTCCCGGCCCCTGCGGTCCGTGCTCGGAGATCTACTACGACCGCGGCCCCGAGTACGGCGTCGAAGGCGGCCCGGAGGCCAACGAGGACCGCTACATCGAGATCTGGAATCTCGTGTTCATGCAGAATGAGCGCGGCGAGGGGACCTCCAAGACCGACTTCGAGATACTCGGCCCGCTGCCGCGCCAGAACATCGACACCGGCATGGGTGTCGAGCGCATCGCGTGTCTGCTGCAGGGTGTCGACAACGTCTACGAGACCGACCTGGTGCGCCCGGTCATCGACTGTGTGGCAGCGGTTGCCCCGCGCGGCTACGGGCAGGGCAGTCATGAGGACGACGTGCGCTACCGCGTCATCGGCGACCACGCCCGCACGGCGGCGATCATCATCGGCGACGGGGTCAGCCCCGGCAATGAAGGCCGCGGCTATGTGCTGCGCCGCCTGCTGCGCCGGATCATCCGCTCCACCAAGTTGCTTGGCGTCGAAAAGCCCATGATGGGTGAGCTGATGGCCGTGGTGCGTGACGAGATGGGCCCCTCGTACCCCGAGCTGGTAACCGACTTCGAACGCATCAGCAGAATCGCCGTTGCCGAGGAGACCGCGTTCAACCGGACCCTGGCCTCCGGTTCGAAGCTGTTCGAGGAAGCCGCGGACAAGACGAAAACGGCAGGAAAAAGCACGCTTTCGGGTAGCGACGCGTTCACCCTGCACGACACCTACGGATTCCCCATCGAGCTCACCCTCGAAATGGCCGCCGAGGCCGGGCTTTCGGTGGACGAGAACGGCTTCCGTGAGCTGATGAACGAGCAGCGGCAGCGTGCCAAGGCCGATGCCGCCGCACGCAAGCATGCCCACGCGGACCTGACGGCATACCGCGAACTCGTGGACGCGGGCCCCACGGAATTCACCGGGTTCGACGAATTGGATTCGCAGGCCACGATTCTGGGCATCTTTGTCGACGGCGCCCGGGTGCCGGTCGCCTCGGCGGGCGCCGAGGCGGAAATCGTATTGGACCGCACCCCGCTCTACGCGGAATCGGGTGGCCAGATCGCCGACGTCGGATCCATTCGCGGCGACGGGACCAACGCAACATCGCAGGCGAAGGTCTCCGATGTTCAGAAGATCGCCAAAACCCTCTTCGTGCACAAGGTCACGGTGGAGTCCGGTGAGTTCGTCGAGGGTGACCAGGTGGTGGCCTCGGTGGATCCGCAGTGGCGCCACGGCGCCACTCAGGGTCACTCGGGCACGCACATGGTGCACGCCGCGCTGCGGCAAGTACTGGGGCCCAATGCCGTTCAGGCAGGCTCGCTGAACCGGCCCGGATACCTGCGTTTCGACTTCAGCTGGCAGGGAGCGCTCTCGGAGGCGCAGCGGCAAGAGGTCGAGGACGTCGCCAACAAGGCGGTCGAGGCCAACTACCCCGTCAACACCTTCATCACCGATCTGGACAAGGCCAAGGCCATGGGCGCGATGGCGCTGTTCGGTGAGAACTACGGGGACAACGTGCGCGTTGTCGACATCGGCGGCCCGTTCTCGCTCGAATTGTGCGGTGGCACGCACGTGGCCAGCTCCTCCCAGATCGGACCCGTGACGCTGCTGGGAGAGTCTTCGGTGGGCTCGGGTGTGCGCCGGGTGGAGGCCTATGTCGGCCTGGACGCGTTCCGGTACCTCTCGAAGGAACGTGCCTTGATGGCTGCGCTGTCCTCAAGCCTGAAGGTGCCCTCCGAGGAGGTTCCCGGCCGGGTCGCCACTTTGGTGGAGCGCCTGAAGGTGGCCGAAAAGGAGCTGGAGCAAACACGTTTGGCCTCGGTGAAGGCCTCCATCTCGACATTGGTGGACAACGCGGAACGCCTGAGCACTTCGGCCGGCACCGTCACCGTGGTGGCGCATCGGCTGCCCGACGGAACCGGCGCCGGTGACCTGCGCAGCCTGATCGGAGACATTCGGGGTCGGCTCGGCAGTGACCCCGCGGTGGTCGCGCTGATCGCGGCGGGCGAGGGCTCGGTGCCCTTCGTGGTGTCGGTCAACCAGGCCGCACAAGATGCGGGGCTGCGTGCCAACGACCTCGTGGGTGCCATCGGATCGGCCGTGGACGGTCGAGGCGGCGGTAAGTCCGACACGGCACAGGGTTCCGGTAAGGACCCCTCCGGCATTGACGCGGCACTGCGGTCGCTGCGTGAACAGATCCGCCAGGCCTGAACCGAGTGCCCGATAGCGAAGCTCCTGCCCCTGATCGTCCAGGCCCGGATGATCCGGGCCGAGGCCGTCGTCTCGGCGTGGATGTAGGCACCGTCAGAATCGGGGTCGCATCGTGCGACCCCGACGGAATTCTTGCCACCCCGGTCGAAACGGTCGCGCGGGATAACAAGGAAGACAGTGATTTTCGCCGAATCGTGGAATTGGTCGAGGAGCTGAGCGTGGTAGAGGTCGTTGTCGGCTTGCCACGTAACCTGCGCGAAGGTACGGGGGCCTCGGCGCTCGATGCCGCCGGGTTCGCCCGCGAGCTGAGTGAGCGAATCGCGCCCGTGCCGGTGCGCTTAGTAGACGAGCGTTTCACTACTACTACCGCCCAGCGTTCCCTGCGTGAGGCAGGAGTACGGTCTCGTCAGCAGCGCGGCATCATCGACCAGGCGGCAGCGGTGGCCATTCTGCAGGATTGGCTTGAGCAGCGTCGCCGGTGCGGCAGTGAAGGGGGCACGCGTTGAGCGACTGGCGCGATTGGGACGATCGCCAGGAGCCCGACGACGACTGGGGAGGCGGTCGCCGGGCCGTCCCGGTGGCGGTGGGTCCGCGTCCTCGCGAGACCCGTCGCGAACGGGCGCGCCGCAGGGCTGCGGCGCGGCGTCGCCGTAACGCCGGACTGGCGGGTCTCGCGCTGGTTGTCATCATCACCGTCGCCGCCGTTGTCGGCGGAGCCAAGCTGTGGGACAGCCTCTTCGGTGCCGACGCCCCCGTCACCGATTACTCGGGCTCCGGGGTCAAGGACTTCGTGTTCGAGGTGCATCGCGGCGACACCACCAAGGTCATCGGACAGCGGCTGAAGGACGAGGGAGTGGTGGCCACTCCGAGTGCGTTCACCGATGCCGCGCAAGGCAATCAGGCCATCGCCGCGATCCAGCCCGGCTTCTACAAGCTGCGCACCAAGATTCCCGGCAAGGACGCCGTCGCGCGTCTGGCCGAACAAGACAACCGCGTCGGTCTGCTCGTCATCCCGGAGGGCCGTCAGCTCGATGACGTCTCCGCGGTGGCCAATGGCGCGGTTACCGAAGGCATCTTCACCCTCATCGCGCGTGCTTCGTGTGTGGATCTGGACGGGGACAAGCATTGCGTGGCCGCTTCGGACTTGCGGCAGGCCGCCACGACGGCATCGCAGGCCGAGCTGTCGGTCCCGCAGTGGGCGTCCAACGGAGTCAACGCCGTGCGCGACGACCACCGCCGCATCGAGGGGCTGATCGCCGCCGGGCGGTGGGACTTCGACCCGATGGCCGAGCCGGAGCAGATTCTGGCCTCCCTCATCCGCGAGAGCAGCGACCAGTACCAGCAGCTGGGGTTGCTGCAGGCCGATGCGGCCGGATTGTCGCCCTACGAAGTGCTGGTGGTGGCCTCGCTGCTACAGCGGGAGGCCAAACCCCGCGACTTCGCGAAGGTGGCGCGGGTGGTCTACAACCGGCTGGCCAAGCATCAGAAGCTGGAATTCGACTCCACGGTGAACTACCCGTTGGACCGCCAGGAAGTCGCGACCACCGATGACGACCGCGAACGCAAGACACTCTGGAATACCTATGTGTCGCAGGGGCTTCCGGCTACCCCGATTTCTTCGCCGAGCCCCGAGGCGCTTCAGGCGGCCGAGCATCCGGAGCCGGGGGACTGGCTGTACTTCGTCACGATCGACGCCGAGGGCACCACGTTGTTCACCGCCGACTACAACGAGCATTTGGCCAACATCGAGCTGGCTAAGAAGAACGGCATTCTGGACAGTGCGCGATGAGCCTCCCGGGCGTAGAGCATGAGCGCGGCTGAGGTTCGCCGCGCCGCGGTGCTCGGCTCACCGATAGGGCATTCACGCTCACCCGATCTACACCTGGCCGCCTATCGCGCGCTGGGGCTCACCGGCTGGACGTACGAACGCATCGAGTGCACGGCTGAGCAGCTGCCCGATGTGGTGGGCGGTGCCGGGCCCGATTGGGTGGGTTTCTCGGTGACGATGCCCGGCAAGTTCGCCGCCTTGGAATCGGCGTCGAGCTGCACCGAACGTGCGCGGCTGATCGGTGCCGCCAACACCCTGGTGCGTACCGATGACGGTTGGCATGCCGACAACACCGACGTCGATGGCGTATCCGGAGCACTGCGCGGTGCGGGAATCGAACCCGCGGAGCGTGCGGCGGTGATCGTCGGCGCCGGCGGTACCGCGCGGCCGGCCATCGTGGCACTGGCGGCAATGGGTATCACGTCCCTGACGGTGGTGGCTCGGGATGCGACCCGGGCGCACGGAGCTCTGGAGCTGGCGCAGCGAGTGGGCCTGCCGGCCTCGGTGATTGGTTTCGGGGACGCCGCGCTGTCCTCGGTGTGCGCATCGTCCGGCGTGCTGGTGAGCACCGTGCCCGCGGAGGCGGCGGCACCCTATTCGGATTCCCTGGCGGCGGCTCCGGCGATTCTCGACGTTATCTATCACCCCTGGCCCACCGAGCTGGCGGCTAAGGCACACGATCGGGGGTCGGCGGTCGTCGGCGGTTTGGAGATGCTGCTCAACCAGGCGTTCACCCAGGTAGAGCTGTTCACCGGGCAGCCCGCACCACGTGCGGCGATGGCCTCCGCCCTGCGCTGAGCACCCGATAACCCGGCGTTGGCGGCCGCTGGCAGTCGGGCAAATTCAGCCTCACGAGTAGAGGCGACCTGCGGGAATCAAATTTATGGGACTTTTGGTCCCATCAGATGTTGCATGGGATGCCGCGTCCCAGTAAATTGGTAGGCAATTCGAGGAGGAAGCAATGCCGCTTTACACCGTCCCCGGGCCGAGCGATTTCGACGCGGAGTACCTGCAGACACTGCACACGCTGTCCGAAGGCTCGGTGCGTCTGCACTTCGATCCCTTCACGGACATCGACTGGGATGCGCCCGATTACCAGATCGACCGCAACGACCCCCGCTGGGTGCTGAACCCCGAGCTGGACACCCTCGGTGCCACCCAGTGGTACCGGGATCTGCCCCTCGACCGTCAAATCGAGATCGGCCGCTGGCGGCTGGCCAACAGCGTCAAGGTCGGACTCGCCTTCGAGAGCATCCTGATCCGCGGCATGATGCAGTACCTCATGAAGCTGCCGAACGGCTCGCCGGAGTTCCGCTACTGCCTCCACGAGATGACCGAGGAGTGCAACCACATCCAGATGTTCCAGGAACTCGTCAACCGCATCGGTGACGATGTCCCGGGCATGCGCAAGTGGTTCCGCAGACTGTCGCCGATTATCGGCGTAGCGGGCGGCTGGGCGCACGTGGTGCTCTTCATCGGCATTCTCGGCGGCGAAGAGCCCATCGACCACTACCAGAAATCGTTGATCCGCAAGGACGTCGACCTGCCGCCCGCCGTCCGGCGCACCATGGAAATCCACGTGGCCGAAGAGGCGCGGCACATCTCCTTCGCCGGTGAGTTCCTGCGCGTACATATGCCGCTGATGAGTGCGCGCAAGCGCGCACTGTGCACCCTGCTGTTCCCGGTCGTCATGAAGCTGCTGGCGAACGAGATCATGATTCCGCCACGGAGCTTCGCCGCCGAGTTCGGCATCCCGCGTGAGGTTTTCAAGCAGGCCTTCTGGCGCAGCGAGCACGCGCGTCACACGCTTGCCGAGTACTTCGGAGACATGCGCAAGCTGACTGAAGACATCGGAATGCGGCCGTGGTGGGTGCGCCCGCTGTGGAAGGTGCTGCACATCGACGGCCGTCCGTCGCGGTACCGCAGCGAGCCCGACCGCTCGCCCGCGGGCGCGCCGCTAGCGGTTGGCGCCTGACAATTCGGCGATAGCCGCCATCAGCTCGGTCTGCGGGTCCAGCGACACGCCCATCGAACGCCCGGCCCCGTCCAGCACGTACCAGACGTAGTTCGCCAGATCCTCGACGATCTCGGTGCGGCTGCGCACGGGGTCGGTTTCCCGCAACCACCGGGAGAGGGTTCCTTCGACCATCGTCACCACCGCGTAGGTGACCGATTCGAAGGGGCTGTAGTCGATTCCGAGTAACTCGGTGATCGGGATCAGGACCCCCCGGACACGCTGCTCCATGCGCACCTTGACCGTACTGACCGCATCGACGGCGGGATCCTCGTCGGTGGTGCCGGAGCCCATGAACTCATAGCGATGGGGGTAATCGGTCATCCAATCCAGCACCGCCCGAATGGTTCTGGTGGCAATGTCGTTGATGGAACCTCTGGTGACATCGAGCTGCGACGAAATTGTCGTATCGAAGTCCTCCATCAGATACGAACGAATGCGCCGATCGAGGTCCTCGCGTCCCTCGAACTGCCGGTACACCACAGACTTGGCCAGCTCGGCCCGCTTGGCGATCGACTGCACGGGAATCTCGGTGCCGGGCGGTGTTTCATCGAGCAGCGCGACGGCAGACTCCACGATGCGGGTCTGGCGGGCGGAGTTGTGCCGTTCCCAACGTGCCTCGTGCCCAGTGAGTGAGCGTTCCTTGGCATTGGTATCCGGCACCGCCTGATTCTATCGACCCACTTCCGGCTTGGATGCCACACAGAAGATTCGGCGGAATCCGAAGGGAGTCACCTCGCCGGAGCGTGGATAAGCCTGGCGCAGCAGTCCGGCGTACTCCGACTCGAACTCGGCGAATTCGTCGGCTGATAGTGCCGACACGACCGGCCGCAGCCCCGTGCCATGCACCCATCGCAGCACCGGATCCTCGCCCGCCAGCAGGTGCACGTATGTCGTTTCCCAGGCGTCCGGAACCAGACCGGCGGAAATGGCCAGGCGCGCATAACCTTCGGCTCCGTCCGTGCTCTCGGTTCCACGCAGCACACCGTCCAATCGAGATAGCCAGCGTGGCGATTCGGCCACCTGGCGCATCAGCGCATGCGAGGGTGCTCCGAAGTTGCCCGGAACCTGAAAGGCCAGATATCCACCCGGATTGAGCTGCCCAGCCCATCCGGAGATGAGCTCGCGGTGCTGTGGAAGCCATTGCAAGGCCGCATTGGTGAACAGTACGTCCACGCCGTCGGCCTGGAAGTCCGCGATATCGCCTTGCTCCAGACGCAGATTGGCGGGCAGGTCAGCGGGTGCGGTGGCCAGCAGCTCGGCGGAGGAATCCAGTCCCAGCACCGATGCGCCGGGCCACCGGCGGGCCAATTCGACGGTCAATATTCCACTGGCGCAACCCAAGTCAACGACAGTGCGCGGAGTAGAGGCCGGTATCCGGGACAGCAATTCGTAGAACGGGCGACTGCGTTCGTCTCCGAATCGGCTGTATTCCTGCGGGCTCCACGATGTCTTCGTCACTACTCCGAATCTAGCCGCGCGGCGCTACATTCCCCACATGATTTACGGGGTGGGAGCGGCGGTGCTGTGCTGGATGGCGACGCTGTCATATTTCGACATCAGGTACCGCAGGCTGCCGAACTGGCTCACGCTGCCCGCAGCCGCCGGGATCGTCACGGTGGCAATGCTCGACCGCGATCCACCGATGTTGGCCGGCGCGGTGGCGTTGACGATCGTGTATCTGGCCACACATCTGCTCTCGCCGCACGCGATGGGCGCAGGGGACGTGAAGCTCGCCTTCGGCACCGGGGGATTGTCGGGGGCGTTCGGAGTGGACACGTGGTTCCTGGCGGCAATCGGTGCGCCGCTGTTGACCGGCCTGTTCGGTGTGCTGCTCATGGCCTGCGGGCGCCGGGGAGTTTCGGTTCCACACGGACCGTCGATGTGTCTGGCTACGGCGTTAGCGACCGGGCTGACGGTCCTCGCACCGGGCATCTGACAAAGAACCATCCACTGTCCCGATCGATTTGGAAGACCGGCCTGCCCGCATGGGACAATGGTGCACGTGTTGCGCTGGATCACGGCAGGTGAATCGCATGGACGCGCGTTGGTCGCGGTCCTGGAAGGAATGGTCGCCGGTGTCGAACTGACATCGGAGGACATCGGTAGGCAGCTGGCGCGTCGCCGCCTGGGCTACGGCCGGGGTGCGCGGATGGCTTTCGAGGCCGATCAGGTCACCGTGCTTGGCGGCGTGCGCCACGGGCTGACCTTGGGCGGTCCGGTTGCCATCGAGGTCGGCAACACCGAATGGCCCAAGTGGGAGACCGTGATGTCTCCGGACCCCGTGGACCCCGCCGAGCTGGAGAACATCGCGCGTAACGCGCCGCTGACCCGGCCCCGTCCCGGGCACGCCGACTACGCAGGCATGCTCAAGTACGGATTCGATGACGCCCGCCCGGTGCTCGAGCGGGCCAGTGCGCGCGAGACCGCTGCGCGTGTGGCGGTGGGCACCCTTGCCAAGGCCTTCCTGAAGCAGGCTCTGGGAGTCGATGTCATTTCGCACGTCATCTCCATCGGCGACTCCGAGCCCTACGAAGGTCCGGTTCCGGGTGCCGCGGATCTGGCCGCCATCGACGCCAGCCCGGTGCGGGCGTTCGACGCACAAGCCGAACAGTCCATGATCACCGAGATCGAGGCCGCCAAGAAGGACGGCGACACCCTCGGCGGCGTGGTCGAGGTGGTGGTCGCCGGTCTGCCTGTCGGACTCGGCTCGTTCATCAGTGGAAACGACCGGCTGGACAGCCAACTGGCGGCGGCGATCATGGGCATCCAGGCGATCAAGGGTGTCGAGATCGGTGACGGTTTCACTACCGCGCGCCGACGCGGCAGCGCCGCACACGACGAGATTTACCCGGGTCCCGACGGCATTCTGCGCTCCACCAATCGCGCCGGCGGGCTGGAAGGTGGCATGACCAACGGTCAGCCGCTGCGAGTGCGGGCGGCGATGAAGCCCATCTCGACCGTTCCGCGGGCGTTGGCGACCGTGGACATGTCCACCGGCGACGAGGCCGTCGCAATTCACCAGCGTTCCGACGTGTGTGCGGTCCCTGCCGCGGGCGTGGTCGCCGAGGCAATGGTCGCGCTGGTAGTGGCCCGTGCCGCACTGGAAAAGTTCGGTGGAGACTCACTGTCCGAGACGAAGACCAACGTCGGTGGGTACCTGGACGCGGTGGCGCAGCGGGAGCCGCGCCGAGAATCTTCCGATGAGCAGCCTGCGCGAAGAGCGGCTAACACAGCGGGATGAGCCCCAAAGCCGTCCTTGTCGGACTGCCCGGATCGGGTAAGTCCACCATCGGCCGTCGGCTGGCAAAAGCGTTGAACGTCAACGTCTATGACACCGACATCGGCATCGAGGCACAGGCCGGCCGCACCATCGCCGACATCTTCGCCACCGACGGGGAGCCGGAATTCCGGCGTATCGAAGAATCGGTGATTCGGCAGGCGCTTGATCAGCAGGATGGGGTGGTCTCGCTCGGCGGTGGCGCCGTGCTCACTCCAGGCGTCCGGGAAGCACTCAGCGGGCACACCGTCGTGTACCTGGAAATCAGTGCCGCGGAAGGAATTCGGCGCACCGGGGGAAGTGTGGTGCGTCCGCTGCTGGCGGGGCCGGACCGCGCCGAGAAGTACCACGCCCTCATCTCGCAGCGAGTTCCGCTGTACCGAGAGGTCGCCACCATCAAGGTCAACACCGACAGGCGAAATCCCGGCGCAGTGGTCCGGACCATCGTGTCCCGGTTGGAGAACCCCGAGGCGGGCACCACAGCTTCTTCACGGCGGCGACGCCCCCGACGGCGTCCCCGATCGCGGCGCCGTACCTCCGGCACGCCCGCGGCGACCAAGAGCGATACTCCCGGAACCGACACTAAAGGAAGAGCCGACAATGACTAGCGCCGAGCCGACGACGATCACCGTCGAGGTGAACCCGCCCTACCCGGTTATCGTGGGAACGGGTCTATTGGGTGAGTTGGTGGGCGCGCTCAAAGGTTCCGACAAGGTGGCGATACTGCATCAGCCCACCCTCGCGGCCACCGCCGAGGAAATTCGGAAGACCCTGGCCGACACAGGAATCGATGCGCATCGTGTCGAGATTCCCGACGCCGAGGCAGGCAAGGATCTGGCCGTGCTCGGATTCATCTGGGAGGTACTCGGCCGCATCGGCATAGGGCGCAAAGACGCCGTCGTCAGCCTGGGGGGAGG
Source organism: Mycobacteroides sp. H001 (assembly GCF_001440005.1). Taxonomy (NCBI): domain Bacteria; kingdom Bacillati; phylum Actinomycetota; class Actinomycetes; order Mycobacteriales; family Mycobacteriaceae; genus Mycobacteroides; species Mycobacteroides sp. H001. The sequence continues at coordinate 215,588 of NZ_LJYH01000025.1, read as the reverse complement.
GGCCGCTACCGATACCGCCGGTTTCGCCGCCGCCACGTGGTTGCGCGGCGTGAAGGTGGTGCACGTACCCACCACGCTGCTCGCGATGGTCGATGCCGCGGTCGGCGGTAAGACGGGCATCAACACCGAGGCGGGCAAGAACCTCGTCGGCGCATTTCACCAGCCGGGGGCGGTGCTGGTGGACCTGGCGACCCTCGACTCGTTGCCGCGCAACGAAATCGTCGCAGGTATGGCCGAAGTGGTGAAGGCAGGATTCATCGCCGATCCGGTCATCCTCGAGCTCATCGAGGCCGACCCGGAGGCTGCGATCGATCCGTCCAAACCGGTGTTGCGCGAGCTCATCGAACGCTCCATCGCGGTCAAGGCCAAGGTGGTGGCCGCCGACGAGAAAGAAGCCGAGCTACGCGAGATCCTCAACTACGGCCACACCCTCGGTCATGCGATCGAGCGGCGCGAGCGGTACCGGTGGCGCCACGGTGCCGCCGTGTCGGTCGGTCTGGTCTTCGCAGCCGAACTGGGGCGCTTGGCCGGACGTCTGGACGACGAGACCGCCGATCGCCACGCGCGAGTGCTCTCGGCACTCGGGCTGCCGACACGTTACGACGCCGACGCGCTGGGACAGCTCGTCGAATCGATGCAGGGCGATAAGAAGACCCGCTCGGGCATACTGCGATTCGTGGTGCTTGACGGGTTGGCCAAGCCGGGACGACTGGAAGGCCCCGACCCGTCACTGCTGGCCGCCGCGTACTCGGTGGTGGCAGGTCCGACCACTGGTGAGGGAGTGATGTTGTGACGATCCAGGTTCTCAACGGCCCCAATCTCGGCCGTCTGGGTAAACGGGAGGCCGCCGTCTACGGCAGCGTCACCTACGAGGAGCTGGTGTCACTCGTTGGGTCCGAAGCGGACTCGTTGGGTGTGGATGTCCAGGTGCGGCAGACCGACAGCGAAGCCGAATTGCTCGGCTGGATTCACGATGCCGCGGACGCCAAGGATCCGGTGATCCTGAATGCGGGCGCGTTCACCCACACGTCGGTTGCGCTACGGGATGCGTGTGCCGAATTGACGGCCGGATTGATCGAGGTGCACATCTCGAATGTGTATGCACGCGAGGAGTTTCGGCACAAGTCGTACCTCAGTGCGTTGGCCACTGGGGTGATTGTCGGGCTCGGCGTGCAGGGATACCTGCTGGCGCTGCGCTACTTCGTGACGTCCACTTCGTCCTGAACCGACTGGAACACGTCGGTATCCGACTGCTGTAGCGCGGCGTGCTCCTTTTCCTTGCGGTCCACTAGCAGTCGGCCCGCGAATACGCCGACCATGGCGGGTCCGAACACCAGCAGCGCCACGAATGCCGCGGTGGTGGTGAGCTCCGCCAGGACGCCCGCCGCGTAGATTCCCTCGTTGAACAGACTGATCAGCCAGATCACCAGGCCGCTGACGGCGCCGGCGAAGATGCCGCCCAGCAGCCACCACATCGCCAGATCTTCACGGCGGTCAGGATCGGGGTTGCGCCGGGCATCGCCGCGGCCGTCGGTGACCGCCCAGACCACCACCGCCGCGACGAACACCAGAACCAGCGTGATGTTGATGAGGGTGCCGTGGGTCTCCCAGACGCTGATGGCCAGACCCTGTATCACGCGGATCAGCACCATAAAGACGGCGAAGACGGCGCCACGGGTAAGCCATTGCGCGGTCATGGAACGTGTTCCAGCTTCGGGCATGGGCCCAGCGTATCGCGGTAGCGTCGACACCTATGACGACCGTCCTCAGCCATATCGATCGCCGGGAACGACTGCGCGAGGGTCTGCGCGCCGACGGACTCGATGCGCTTCTGATCACCGACCTGGTCAACATTCGCTATCTGACGGGTTTCACGGGGTCCGCCGCCGCACTATGGGTGGCCGCGAGCGACGGAGCGGATGAGAAGGCGACCGTGTTGTGCACCGATGGCCGCTACCGCACCCAGGCCGCCGCGCAGGTTCCGGATCTGCGTGCACTGATCGACCGTGGCTACGGCGCGGCGCTGATCGCGTCGGCCGCCGCCGGACGCGCAGGATTCGAAAGCCACGTGGTCACCGTCGACGGATTCGACAAATTGAGCGCGGCGGCCGGGCACGTCGAGTTGGTCCGGGCCCCGAACCGGGTGGAGAAACTCCGGGAAGTGAAGGACGAATCCGAGGTGCTCCTCCTCGAAAGAGCCTGCGCTGCAGCAGATACCGCGTTATCGGCCTTGATCGAGACGGGCGGGATCCGGCCTGGGCGCACCGAGCGTGATGTCGCCCGCGACCTGGAGAACCTCATGTGTGAACATGGAGCCGACGGCGCGTCGTTCGAGACCATCGTCGCGGCCGGCCCGCATTCGGCGATACCGCACCACCGACCCACCGACGCGGTGCTGGCCACCGGCGACTTCGTAAAGATCGACTTCGGTGCACTGGTCGCCGGCTATCACTCGGACATGACCCGGACCCTGGTGCTGGGATCGGTGTCGCCGTGGCAGCAGGAGATCTACGAACTGGTGCTGGTCGCACAGGCGGCGGGGCGGGAGGCCCTGGCGCCCGGAGCATCGCTGAAGGGTGTGGACGCCGCGGCCCGCGATGTCATCGCCGCCGCCGGATACGGACAGAACTTCGGTCACGGCCTCGGCCACGGTGTGGGGTTGCAGATCCACGAAGCACCGGGTATCGGTGCCGGCGCCACCGGTACACTGCTTGCTGGCTCGGCGGTGACAGTCGAGCCAGGGGTCTACCTGCCCGACCGGGGCGGAGTCCGGATCGAGGACACGCTCGTGGTGCGGCCCGACGGGCCGGAGCTATTGACCCGGTTCCCCAAGGAACTCACCGTCATTAATTGAGTAGTACTGAACAGTTACGCAAGGAGATAGACGACTGTGGCTTCAACCGCCGATTTCAAGAACGGCCTGGTGCTCAACATCGATGGTCAGCTGTGGCAGATCACCGAGTTCCAGCACGTGAAGCCCGGTAAGGGACCGGCGTTCGTGCGCACCAAGCTCAAGAACGTGCTGTCGGGCAAGGTCGTCGACAAGACCTTCAACGCGGGCGTGAAGGTCGAGACCGCGACCGTCGACCGGCGCGACACCACCTACCTGTACCGCGACGGCGACTCGTTCGTGTTCATGGACAGCCAGGATTACGAGCAGCATCACCTCACTCCCGAGCTGGTCGGCGACGCACACCGGTTCCTGCTGGAGAGCATGACCGTGCAGGTCGCGTTCAACGAGGGCGCGCCGCTGTACATCGAGCTGCCAGTGTCGGTCGAGCTGGTGGTGACGCACACCGAGCCGGGCCTGCAGGGTGATCGTTCCAGTGCGGGCACCAAGCCGGCGACGATGGAAACCGGCGCCGAGATCCAGGTGCCGCTGTTCATCAACACCGGTGACCGCCTCAAGGTCGACACGCGCGACGCCAGCTACCTCGGCCGCGTGAATGGCTGATAGCGGTTCGACCGGCCGCGCCTCCGCCAAGGGCGGCCGCCGCAAGGCGCGTAAGCGGGCAGTGGACCTGCTGTTCGAGGCCGAGGCGCGGGATATGACGGCAGCCGCCGTGGCCGATGAGCGTCGCGGCCTGGCGGAGGCGAAGCCCGACGTGGAGCCGCTGAACCCCTACACGGTGACGGTCGCGCACGGTGTCACCGAGCACGCCACGCACATCGACGAGCTGATCTCCTCGCATCTGCAGGGATGGACGCTGGCCAGGCTGCCCGCGGTGGACCGCGCGATCATGCGCGTCGCGGTGTGGGAGCTGCTCCATGCCGAGGACGTGCCCGAGGTGGTGGCCGTCGATGAAGCGGTCGAACTGGCCAAGCAGCTTTCCACCGATGAGTCACCGGCGTTCGTGAACGGCGTGCTGGGTCAGCTCATGCTCGTGACCCCGCACATCCGCGGTGGCTCGGCTTCCGGCTCCGCGGAATAGGTCAGTCGAGGCGTATCTCGAACACAGGGATCACCCGGTCCGTGAGGGTCTCGTACTCGGCGAATCCGGGTGCGCGCTGTTTGACGATCGCGAACACTCGATCACGCTCGGCGCGGGGGAGTTCGACGGCCGTGGCCTTTGTTTTCGGGTTGGCGCCGATCTCCACGGCGACATCGGGGTTGGCGCGCAGGTTCGCCACCCAGGCGGGGTTCTTCGGTCTTCCCGCCGACGAACCGACGATGTAGGCCTTGCCGTCGATATCGAAGTAGGCCAACGGGTTCACGCGTTCGGCGCCCGATTTGGCTCCAGTGCTCGTCAAGAGCATGAGCGGAAAACCCTCGAATTGGCCGCCAACCTTGCCGCCGTTGGCGCGGAACTCGGCGATGTTGGCCTCGTTGAATGATTGCTCGCTGCCCGATGGTTCGGTCATGGTCGCCTCGATTCTCTCGGTGATGCCGCGAGCCTATCGGCCGGTCCTGAGTGTGATCCGGACAGCAACATGGACAATAGGCGCGCGCCTCGGCTCAAGTACGTTGAGATGCGCTAGGTGGGGTGTTCTGCCACTATTAGCTGCGTGGGAGCCTGGGGTGCTGGACCGTTTGACAACGATGACGCTGCTGACTTCTTGGGCGATCTCAGGCAGGGTGACGATATCGAGCTTCAACTGGCGCGATGCCTGCGCCTGGCGAATGCTGACTACCTAGAGGCGCCGGAGGGGTCGGCGGTGGTCGCTGCCGCTGCGGTGATTGCCCTGCGATGTTCGGGCGAGGTCGATGCGGGCGCGGAGCGGTGGTCGGAAGCGGTGGCCGACATCGCCATAAAGCAAACCCAGGCATATGCGCTTGCGGTCCTGGCCCGCGGCGCGATCGCCCGGGTGCAGGCTCCGGGCAGTGAACTCGCCGATCTGTGGACCGAAGCGGATCCCGCTGAGTGGGTGGCTGAGGTGGCGGCTATCGAGCGTTCACTGCGCGGTGTCGAGGGGGATGGGTACCAGGACTGGGCCCCGTATCCGGACCTCACCAACGCCGCGACCGTCGGACTCCGGGACCCGAAGGTGGCGCTCGACGCGCTGCGAGCGGTGGTCGACATCTCGGAGGTGTCTGCATTCGTTCTGGATCGCGAACCAGCTGAGCAGTCGGAAGGTCTGTGGCAGGAGGTGGCGCTGACCGACGGCCGCAGGCTTGTGATGTGGCACGGCGAGGACAAGTCCGGACTGATCGGCTCCTCCGAGTTCACTTCATCGATCCGTGTGATTCCGCTGGGCGCGATCACCGACCGTCAGCTGAAGACGACGTATCAACAGCTTGGTACGGAGCGCTCGCTGCTCGCCGTCGAATTGTGGCTCTCGACGGTGACTCCGGAAAAGAGTCGTGCGGTCTCCATCTCGGAAACCGAGTGGGAAGTGCAGGATTTCTACTTCGCCAAGTCGATCGTGGACGGCGGTCTCGCGCAGATGGAACGGCTTCTTCAATTCGGGCGGGCGGTGGCACAACGTGTTTGACAGAGATGCCGACTGGGCGGCCATCCCTCATTTGGGTGCTGCGATTGGAGTTTTCACGCCGCATGCCTGGATGGCGATCGATCAACTACGCCGGGTGGTCGACGTAGCGCAGGTGGGCACCTTCCTGCTGAACCGAGGCTGCGAGCACGGGGCGTGGGGTGAGAAGTGGTGGTACGAGATTGCGCTGGTCGACAGTGGGCGGCTGATTCTGTGGTTCGTCAGGGAGGGGCACTGCGCGGGGCATGACGAGCGGCCCCCGCATCCCACGGTATCGGTGACCCTGCGCACCATCCCGCTGTCCGAAATCACCGATAAGTCCCTGAAGGTCGACTACGACGTCGCGCCGGACGGCGCCGTGACCATGACGACGGTTGACCTGACGCTCTACACCTCGACCACCACGCGTACCGTCAAAGCTTCGCTGGAGGAATACCGGCACAGCATCGAGCACTTCCAGTTCTCGAAGTATTCCAGTCATGGTGTGGCACAGATGAATCGACTCATCGATTTCGCGCACGCGGTGTCCCGGGAGATTCGTTGATCAAATGTCAGGTGCATTGACACGCGTCGCCGGATTCGGCATCCTGGGTCCATGACCGAGAACCTGCAAGACATGTTCGAATCCTCGTATCGGGGTGAGGCGCCCGAGCAGCTCGCCGCTCGGCCGCCGTGGAGCATCGGGCAGCCGCAGCCTGAAATCCTGACGCTCATCGAGCAGGGCAAGGTGCACGGCGACGTGTTGGATGCCGGGTGTGGGGAGGCCGCGACCGCTCTGTACCTCGCCGAGCGAGGCCATGCCGCCGTCGGCCTGGACGCCGCGCCCACGGCGATCGAGCTGGCCAAGGGTTATGCGGCCGAGCGCGGCCTGACCAATGTCACCTTTGACGTTGCCGACATCTCGAACTTCACGGGGTACGACGGACGCTTCGGGACGATCATCGACTCGACGCTGTTCCATTCGATGCCCGTCGCCTTGCGTGAGGGATATCAGCAGTCGATCGTGCGTGCCGCGGCACCGGGCGCCACGTACATCGTGCTGGTTTTCGACAAGGCGGGCTTCCCCCCGGACATCGACGGGCCCTATCCCGTCACCGAACCCGAGCTGCGCGCGATCGTCTCCAAGTTCTGGACCATCGACGACATCAGCCCGGCGCGGCTGTACGCCAACGGCGAGGGATTCAAGGACGGCGCGGCGCAGAGCTTCGCCGAAGTCCGTGAAGAGCCCAACGGCCGAGTCTCGATGGCGGGCTGGCTGCTACAGGCACACCTGGACTGACCCGGCGCTCACAGCGCGGCGTAGACGGCCTGCGCGAACTGAATGTGCAACAGCTGCAGACGCAGGGTGGATGTGCTCGCCAACGCGGCTTTGGGGTCCAGGTCGGGCATCCGCCACTGCGGCAAGAACATGAGGATCGCGTCGGCCTTCGGGTCGGCGTGCCACCATGTTCCGAACGCGCCAGGCCAGCCGAAGGTGCCGGCGCCGCCGGGGCCGAACAACGCGGCCGCATTCGGATCCAGGACGACCGACAAGCCCAGGCCGAAGCCGCGTCCGGTCCAGTACGGCAGGCCGAATGCCGGCAGTTCTCGCTGAGCGGGCGTGAGCCGGTTGGCGCGCAATGCCGCGGTGGACTCCGGGGAGAGAATGCGGACCCCGTCGGCCTCGCCGCCACCCAGCAGTGCCCGCGCAAAGGTCAGGTAGTCGCCTGCGGTACTTGCCAGCGCTCCGCCGCCACGACACAGCGCCGGGGCCGACGTGGGCATCGAGGTGAGATAGCCACGGTCGGCCGCCACGACCTGGTCGTGATCGTCGAGGCCATACAGGCGTGCCAGTCGTCCGGCCTTGTGTTCGGGAACGAAGAAGTCGGTATCCGACATGCGCAGCGGATCCAGGATTCGTTGACGCAGCAGCTCGTTGAGCGGCAGCCCGGCCGCGCGGGCGATCAGTAACCCGAGCACATCGGTCGAATGGCTGTAGTGGAAACGCTCTCCGGGCGGGTACACCAGCGGCAGCGCGGCGATGGCCGCTATCCATGCGTCGGGCTCACTGAATGTCGCCGTGTGCAGTGGCTGATAGGCCTTCGCGATAGGTCCGGTCGCGATGAAGTCGTAGGTCAGACCGCTGCGGTGGGTCAGCAGATCCTCCACCGTGATGGTGCGGGGCGCCCGGAACGTGTCATCCAACGGCCCACCCGGATCCTTGAGCACCCGCATGTCGGCGAACTCCGGCAGCCACGTGGTGATCGGGTCGTTCAAGCGGATCGTGCCGTCGTCGACGAGGGCCATGGCTGCCGCGCTGATGACCGGCTTGGTCATGGAAGCGATACGGAAAATGGTGTTCTCGGCCATGGACAGGCCCGCCTCGATATCGCGGTGTCCGGTCGCCCCCAGATGTTTGAGCTGCCCGCCCTGCCACACCAGCGTCACCGCTCCGGCCAGGATGCGGTCATTGACCGCCGCCCGGATCGGGGCAAGGGCGGCGTCGAAGGCGGAGTTGGGCTGGGGCATAACTCCATCCTGTCAGCCGAGGCCGGTGGGTGCCCGGATGCTAAGCTCCCTGGCGATAAGTGACATCCTTTAACGATCCGTCCAGTGAGGCGGAGAAGGAGGTCTCGCGTAAGCGTGGGCGCATTACCAGAGGGACGCGAACTGTTGTCCGCCGCAGATGTCGGCAGGACCATCTCGCGTATCGCGCATCAAATCATCGAGAAGACCGCTCTTTCCGATTCCAGTGACGCTCCCCGCGTCGTGCTGGTCGGTATCCCGACACGCGGCGCCACCCTGGCCAAACGATTGGCCGCCCACATCACCGAGTTCTCCGGTGTCGAGGTGCCCGCCGGATTCCTGGACATCACGCTCTACCGCGATGACTTGCGCAACAAACCCCACCGCCCGCTGGAACGCACCTCCATTCCTGAAGGCGGGGTCGATGGCGCCCTGGTGGTGCTCGTCGACGACGTGTTGTTCTCGGGACGCACGGTGCGTTCGGCGCTCGACGCGCTGCGGGATCTGGGCCGGCCGCGGGCGGTGCAACTGGCGGTGCTGGTTGATCGCGGGCACCGTGAACTGCCGTTGCGCGCCGATTACGTCGGCAAGAACGTGCCGACCGCGCGCTCCGAAGACGTCAAGGTGCTGCTGGCCGAACACGACGGATGCGACGCCGTGGTCATCAACAGTGCGCAGGGGGAGGCCTCGTGAAGCATCTGCTGTCCGCGGCCGACCTGACCCGCGACGAGGCCACCGCCATCCTCGACGACGCCGACCGGTTTCTGCAGGCCCTGGCGGGACGTGAGGTCAAAAAGCTGCCCACCCTGCGCGGGCGCACCATCATCACGATGTTCTATGAGAACTCCACGCGGACAAGGGTTTCCTTCGAAGTGGCGGGGAAGTGGATGAGTGCCGACGTTATCAACGTCAGTGCGTCCGGTTCCTCGGTGGCCAAAGGTGAATCGCTGCGCGACACCGCCCTGACCTTGCGCGCGATCGGCGCTGACGCGTTGATCGTCCGTCACCCGGCCTCCGGGGTCGCCGCGCAGCTTGCGCAGTGGACGTCAGAAGGACTGGCCGGCGGTCCCGCTGTGATCAATGCCGGCGACGGCACCCATGAACATCCGACGCAGGCACTGCTTGACGCGCTCACCATTCGGCAGCGGCTGGGCGGTCTGGAAGGTCGCCGCATCGTGATCGTCGGGGACATCCTGCACAGTCGAGTCGCTCGATCGAACGCTCTGCTGCTCAATACGTTCGGCGCCGAGGTGGTGCTGGTAGCTCCACCTACGCTGCTGCCCGTTGGCGTCGAGACGTGGCCGGTGACGGTCAGTCACGACTTGGATGCCGAGCTACCGGGTGCCGACGCGGTGCTGATGCTGCGGGTGCAGGCCGAGCGTATGACCGGTGGCTTCTTCCCCTCGGCGCGCGAGTACTCGGTGCTGTACGGATTGTCCGAGGCCCGGCAGCGGCTGCTCGCCGAACACGCGGTGGTGCTGCATCCGGGCCCGATGCTGCGCGGTATGGAAATCGCGTCCTCCGTGGCCGACTCGTCGCAATCAGCTGTTCTGCAACAGGTATCGAATGGAGTGCATATCCGCATGGCCGTGCTGTTCCACCTGCTGGTCGGGTCGTCCGACAGCTCAGAGGCGGTGCCCGCATGAGTGTCCTGATCAAGGGCGTACTGCTGTATGGGGAGGGCGAGCAGGTCGACGTCCTCATCGAAGACGGCCAGATCACCCGCATCGAGGCCGGTATCGGAGCGGGTATCGAGACGGAAGTCGACACCGCCATCGAGGCGCCGGGGCAGGTGCTGTTGCCGGGATTCGTCGACCTGCACACGCATCTGCGTGAACCGGGGCGTGAAGACACCGAGACCATCGACTCCGGCTCGGCGGCAGCGGCTTTGGGCGGGTACACCGCCGTCTTCGCGATGGCCAACACGAATCCGGTGGCAGACAGCCCCGTGGTGACCGATCACGTGTGGCAGCGCGGCCAGCAGGTCGGATTGGTCGACGTACATCCGGTAGGTGCCGTCACGGTCGGGCTGGAAGGCAAGCAGCTCACCGAGATGGCGATGATGGCACGTGGTGCGGGCCGGGTGCGGATGTTCTCCGATGACGGCAAATGCGTGCACGATCCGCTGATCATGCGGCGCGCTCTCGAATACGCCAAGGGCTTGGGTGTGCTCATCGCCCAACATGCCGAGGAACCGCGGCTCACCGTCGGATCGGTGGCGCATGAGGGGGCCACCGCGGCCAAGTTGGGCCTGACCGGGTGGCCCCGCGCCGCCGAGGAATCCATCGTCGCGCGGGATGCGATTTTGTCACGCGACAGCGGTGCTCCGGTGCACATCTGTCACGCATCCACCGCCGGCACCGTCGAGCTGCTGAAATGGGCCAAGGGGCAAGGCATTTCCATCACCGCCGAGGTGACTCCGCACCATCTGCTGCTCGATGACGGCCGGCTGGCCTCCTACGATGGTGTGTATCGGGTAAATCCGCCGCTGCGGGAGTCGACCGACGCCCAGGCATTGCGCCGGGCCCTCGCCGACGGGGTGATCGACTGTGTGGCAACCGACCACGCACCGCACGCCGATCACGAGAAATGCTGCGAGTTCGCGGCGGCCCGCCCCGGAATGCTCGGGTTGGAGACTGCGCTGTCGGTGGTCGTGGAGACCATGGTGAAAACGGGATTGCTGACCTGGCGCGATATCGCCAGGGTGATGAGTGAGCGGCCGGCGCAGATCGTCGGTCTGCCCGATCAGGGGCGTCCGTTGGCAGTCGGCGAGCCCGCCAACCTGACGATCGTTGACCCCGACGCCACCTGGACCGTCAGTGGCGACGGATTGGCCAGCAAGTCGGCCAACACCCCATTCGAATCGATGACGTTGCCTGCCACCGTGACCGCGACGCTGCTGCGCGGCCGTATCACCGCACGGGACGGCAAGGTGACCCAATGAACCACGGCGACTTCATCGGTGCCCTCATCATGGCGGGCGCCTCGCTCACCTTGACTGTGCTGCTCGCCCGCCTGATGTGGCGTGGCTGGCGCGCACGCGGCCAACGTCAGATCGACACCGTGGGGGAACTGCCCGTGGTGCCCGCCGAGCGCGGCGACATCGTTATCGAACCCGCGGATGGCCTCTACGTCGGCAGCACCATCGCGCCGGACTGGCAGGACCGAATCGCGGTGGGCGACTTGGGCTACCGCGCGAACGCCACCTTGACCAGATACACCGGCGGGATCCTGCTGGAACGCAGCGGCACCGGGGACATCTGGATTCCCGCCGACGTCATCACCGAGATCCGTACGGCCAAGGCGCTGGCGGGCAAGGTGCTTACTCACGACGGAATTCTTGCGATCCGGTGGCGGCTGCCCTCGGGCACCGAGATCGACACCGGATTTTTGGCACGACCGCGAAGCGAATATCAGGAATGGAAGCAGGCGTCATGAGTGACAAGGCGGTGCTCGTTCTCGAAGACGGGCGGGTGTTCACCGGCAAGCCGTTCGGGGCGGTGGGTGAAACTCTCGGCGAGGCGGTGTTCTGCACGGCCATGTCGGGTTACCAAGAAACCCTGACCGACCCGAGCTATCACCGGCAGATCGTGGTGGCAACAGCGCCGCAGATCGGTAACACCGGATGGAACGACGAGGACGACGAGAGTCGCGGCGGCAAGATCTGGGTTGCCGGATATGCGGTGCGCGACCCTTCGAACCGGGTCTCGAATTGGCGCGCCACAGGGTCCCTGGATGATGCCCTCAAGGGGCAGCACATTGTCGGCATCGCCGGAATCGACACCCGGGCCGTCGTCCGTCACCTGCGTACCCGTGGGTCGATGAAGGCGGGCATCTTCAGCGGGACAGTTGCCGACGCGCCCACCGACTTCCTGCTGTCGCGCGTCAACGGCCAGCCCTCGATGCTGGGTGCGGACCTGGCAGGGGAGGTGAGCACCGACGACACCTACATTGTGGAACCCGATGGCGCGCACCGGTTCACCGTGGCCGCTATAGACCTGGGGATCAAGACCAACACCCCACGCAACTTCACGCAACGCGGTATCCGCGTACAGGTGGTGCCCTCGTCCATCAGCCCGGACGAGCTGCTCGCGCTGGCGCCCGACGGTGTGTTCCTGTCCAACGGGCCGGGCGACCCGGCCACCGCGGATCACGTGGTGGCGGTGACACAGGCGGTGCTGCAACAGAAAATCCCGCTGTTCGGCATCTGCTTCGGCAATCAGCTGCTGGGCCGGGCATTGGGCAGGTCCACCTACAAGATGACCTTCGGGCATCGCGGTATCAATATCCCGGTCATCGATCATTCGACCGGCCGAGTGGCGATCACCGCGCAGAACCACGGGTTCGCGCTTGAAGGCGAGGCCGGTGAACAGTTCGACACACCGTACGGGCGCGCCGAGGTAAGCCACACCTGCGCCAACGATGGCACGGTGGAGGGAATCCGGCTGCTGGACGGATCGGCTTTCTCGGTGCAGTACCACCCGGAGGCGGCGGCCGGCCCGCACGACGCCGAGTACCTCTTTGACCAGTTCGTTACGGCACTTGAGAATCGGGGTAATCGCTGATGCCACGTCGCACAGACCTCAACCACATCCTGGTCATCGGGTCGGGACCCATCGTGATCGGCCAGGCCTGCGAGTTCGACTACTCGGGCACCCAGGCCTGCCGTGTGCTGCGGTCAGAGGGGCTCCAGGTCAGTCTCGTCAACTCGAACCCGGCGACGATCATGACCGACCCGGAGTACGCCGACAACACCTACGTCGAGCCGATCACCGCTGAGTTTGTCGAGAAAGTCCTTGCCGCACAAGCGGAGAAGGGCAACAAGATCGACGCGCTGTTGCCCACGCTGGGCGGCCAGACCGCGTTGAACACCGCGGTCGCGCTCTACGAGAACGGTGCACTCGACCGGTACAACGTGGAGCTCATCGGCGCCAACTTCGAGGCAATCCAGCGCGGCGAGGACAGGCAGCGGTTCAAGGACATCGTCGCGAAGGTCGGCGGCGAGTCGGCGAAGTCCCGCGTCTGTTTCACCATGGACGAGGTCCGCGACACCGTCGCCGACCTCGGGCTGCCGGTCGTGGTGCGCCCGTCCTTCACCATGGGTGGCTTGGGCTCCGGCATGGCCTACACCCCCGAGGATGTCGAGCGGATGGCGGGCGAGGGACTCTCGGCATCCCCGTCGGCGAATGTGCTGATCGAGGAATCCATCTACGGCTGGAAGGAATTCGAGCTCGAGCTGATGCGCGACAGCCGCGACAACGTGGTGGTCGTGTGCTCGATCGAGAACGTCGATCCGATGGGCGTGCACACCGGAGACTCGGTGACAGTGGCTCCGGCGATGACGCTGACGGACCGCGAGTATCAGAAGATGCGTGACCTCGGTATCGCGATCCTGCGCGAGGTCGGCGTGGACACCGGCGGCTGCAACATCCAGTTCGCCATCAACCCGCGCGACGGTCGCCTCATCGTCATCGAGATGAACCCACGCGTATCGCGCTCCAGCGCGTTGGCCTCCAAGGCAACCGGATTCCCCATCGCCAAGATCGCGGCCAAGCTGGCGATCGGGTACACGCTCGACGAGATCGTGAACGACATCACCAAGGAGACCCCGGCCTGTTTCGAGCCGACTCTGGACTACGTCGTCGTCAAGGCCCCGCGATTCGCCTTCGAGAAGTTCCCCGGCGCCGACGCCACCTTGACCACCACCATGAAATCGGTGGGTGAGGCAATGTCCCTGGGGCGCAACTTCGCTGAGGCACTCGGGAAGGTCATGCGCTCGCTGGAGACCTCCGCGGCGGGCTTCTGGACCGACAACGCCAGCCCCATCGAGGATCTGGATACGTTCCTGCAGGAGCTGCGGGTGCCACGTGACGGGCGGCTCTACGGTATCGAACACGCGCTGGGTGCCGGTGTCTCCGTTGAGCAGGTGGCCGAGATCACCGGTGTCGACCCGTGGTTCGTGGAAGAGATCGCGCAGATTCACCAGCTCGGTACCGAGTTGCGTGAGGCACCGATCCTTGACGAGGAACTGCTGCGCAGGGCCAAGCACTACGGGCTCTCGGATCGCCAGATCGCGGCACTGCGACCGGAATTGGCGGGGGAGGACGGGGTGCGATCGTTGCGCCACCGGATGGGAATCCGGCCGGTGTACAAGACAGTCGACACCTGCGCCGCCGAATTCGAGGCCAAGACTCCGTACCATTATTCGAGCTACGAGCTGGATCCGGCCGCGGAGTCGGAGGTGGCCCCGCAGACCGAGCGGCCCAAGGTGCTCATCCTCGGGTCGGGCCCCAACCGCATCGGCCAGGGTATCGAGTTCGACTACAGCTGCGTGCACGCGGCAACCACGTTGTCGCAGGCCGGATTCGAGACCATCATGGTCAACTGCAACCCGGAAACGGTGTCCACCGACTATGACACCGCCGACCGCCTGTACTTCGAACCGCTGACGTTCGAGGATGTGCTGGAGGTGTTCCACGCTGAAAATGAGTCCGGTCGCGGTGGACCGGGTGTTGTCGGTGTGATCGTGCAGCTCGGCGGACAGACCCCGCTGGGGCTGGCGAAGCGTTTGGCCGATGCCGGCGTGCCGGTGGTGGGCACCAGCCCGGCGGCCATCGATCGCGCCGAGGACCGGGGCGTGTTCGGGGATCTGCTGGTGTCGGCCGGTCTGCCGGCGCCTCGATTCGGCACGGCGACGACCTTCGAGCAGGCCAGGCAGATCGCCTCCGATATCGGTTACCCGGTGCTGGTGCGACCGTCCTACGTGCTGGGTGGACGGGGTATGGAGATCGTCTACGACGAGGACACCCTGCACGGCTACATCACGCGGGCCACCCAGCTCTCACCCGAGCACCCCGTGCTCGTCGACCGTTTCCTCGAGGATGCCATCGAGATCGATGTCGACGCGTTGTGCGATGGCACCGAGGTTTACCTCGGCGGCGTCATGGAGCACATCGAGGAGGCCGGTATTCACTCCGGCGACTCGGCGTGCGCGCTACCGCCGGTAACCCTGGGCCGCAGCGATATCGAAAAGGTTCGCAATGCCACCGAGGCCATCGCGCATGGAATCGGAGTCGTGGGCCTGCTCAATGTGCAGTACGCGCTCAAGGACGATGTGCTGTACGTCCTGGAGGCCAACCCACGTGCGAGCCGAACGGTTCCATTCGTGTCGAAGGCCACTGCGGTTCCGTTGGCCAAGGCGTGCTCACGGATCATGCTGGGCGCCACCATTGCCGGTCTGCGCGAGGAAGGACTGCTGCCCGCTGACGGCGACGGCGCCACCCTGCCGCCGGGCGCTCCGGTAGCGGTCAAGGAGGCGGTGCTGCCGTTCCACCGTTTCCGCAAGGCGGATGGCAGCCAGGTGGATTCCCTGCTCGGGCCGGAGATGAAGTCCACCGGCGAGGTCATGGGCATCGACGCCGACTTCGGTAGCGCGTTCGCCAAGAGCCAGACCGCCGCGTACGGGTCGTTGCCGAAGGAGGGCACGATCTTCGTCTCAGTGGCCAACCGTGACAAGCGCTCCCTGGTGTTCCCGGTGAAGCGACTGGCCGATCTCGGATTCAAGGTGCTCGCGACCGAAGGTACGGCAGAAATGCTGCGCCGTAATGGAATACCGTGCGAAGAGGTGCGCAAGCACTATCAGGGCGCCGAGGACGGATTGCCCCCGCGGTCCTCGGTCGACGTCATCAAGGCCGGTGAGGTCGCGATGGTCATCAACACCCCGTACGGGAACTCCGGCCCCCGTGTCGACGGATACGAGATCCGTTCGGCCGCGGTGTCGATGAACATTCCGTGCATCACCACGGTGCAGGGTGCGTCGGCCGCGGTGCAGGGGATCGAGGCGGGTATCCGTGGGGATATCGGCGTGCGGTCGCTGCAGGAACTCCACGCGGGCTTGCGATGAGGCCCCCGCACGCGGGAGGTACCCCCAGCTTGCGCGAAGAGCGGTGGGTCCGGTGACCTTCGGCGCACGGCTGCAGGTGGCCACCGCATCCCGTGGCCCGCTGTGTGTGGGCATCGATCCGCATCCTGAGCTGTTACGCGCCTGGGGGCTAAACGCCGACGCGTCGGGCCTGGCCCGGTTCAGCGATATCTGTGTGGAGGCCTTCGCCGACGTGGCGATCGTCAAGCCGCAGGTGGCGTTCTTCGAAACCTATGGTGCTGCAGGGTATTCGGTGCTCGAACGGACCATCGCGGGGCTCCGCGAGGCTGGTGTGCTGTTGCTGGCCGATGCCAAGCGCGGGGACATCGGCTCGACGATGGCCGCATACGCACAGGCTTGGCTGGGCGATTCACCGTTGAGCTCCGATGCGGTCACGGCCTCGCCGTATCTGGGCTTCGGATCGTTGTCTCCGCTGCTGGACCTGGCGCGTGAACGTGACCGCGGCGTCTTTGTCCTCGCCGCGACCTCCAATCCCGAGGCGCCCCCGGTGCAGCGCGCACGCGCCGGGGAGCTGACCGTCGCACAGGCGATGGTGGACCAGGTGGCCGCGTTGAACGCCAAGGGGGCCGGTCCGGGATCTGTGGGTGTCGTGGTCGGGGTCACCGTCACCGATCCGCCGGATCTGTCGTCGATCGGCGGCCCGGTACTTGTTCCGGGGCTCGGGGCACAGGGCGGTAAGCCCGAGGATCTGCGTGGCTTGGGCGGGGCTCCGGGATCGCTGTTGCTACCGGCGGTCTCGCGTGAGGTGCTGCGCGAGGGGCCCGGCGTCACGGCGCTGCGTGCGGCCGTGTCGAGGCTGCGGGACAGCGTCGCCTATCTGTGTGCCGAGTGAGCAAGCGAAAATTGGTTCTCTGAACTATTCGCGTTGCTGTGCAATGGGTTTCGGCACAGTGCACGTGCGGCCGCCAGCGGTATCAGGGACGCCACCACCACCCAGCGTCCGATGGGCGTGAACCCACCCCAGAGCGGATTGATCACATAGATCCGGGTGTAGACCAGCGTCAGTATCGCCGCGATCAACACCAGGACACCGACCGCGGTATCGCGTCCTGTGCTCATCGAGGGCACCGGACGGTCCCACCACGGCAGCGCACGACGTTCTGTGGCCCGCAGTGGGATGAAGAACACGGCCACGATGGCGCAGACGATGGCCAGCCGCAGTACGTTCCCCGGCCAGTACCAGGCGTCGCGCGGGCTCACCAATCCGATGCGAAGGGCCAGGTAAACCCCGTAGGACAGCAGGAACGTGACCACCCAGTGCCATAGATAGATCGTCATGCTGCCGCTATTACAGACCTGCAGGAACTTCCACGTCCGCGCCCCCTGCAGCCAGCGGTTGATGGCCGGGGCGAAAGCGATGACCAGCATGCATTCGAGAATGGCGCTGGCCGCAAGCAGCAGAGTCGGCGGCATGTTGGCGATCAGCCCGGATGGATAGGGCCCCAGGATGGCCAATGCGACGGTGCCACCCAATGCGACGGCCGCGGCCGCCATGGCCACCCGGCGGGGGACCAGGGCGCGCTGATAGGCGATACCCAATGCGGCGGGGACAAGCCACATGAAGATCATGTTGATCCAACCCGTCATCACCCAGGTATCGGTGACCACGCTGATGGTGTCCACCAGGGCTGTGAGCAGGCACATCGCCGCGATGAACCAGCCCAGCCGGCGTCCGGTGCGGATGCGGGCCAGCCACGGCATGAACGCAAGCGTCAGCAGATACGCGCCGACGTACCAAAGCAGCTCGATATGTCTCATCTCGAGATACAGGAGTTGTCTGGAATTGCCCATGGTGATGCGCAGCAAGGTGGTCACCAGTGCGACGAAGACGAGGAAGTAGAACACCGGGCGAAAAAGCCGTGTCGTCCGGCTCATCAGAAACTGCCCCCAGGACCTACCGGACTCCCAGGAATGGAGATTTGCTGCTGCACCTGCAAAAAAGAACAGCGGCATCAATGGGATCAGCCAGAATAGCCAATGTACGTTGTAATTCGCGGACATGGCTGGTTTGCCCTTGACGATAGTGGGGCTACCCGCGAGGACGTGATAGGCCACCACGGTGGCCAGTGACACGAGCCTCACGGCATCCAATACCCGATCACGCTCACGTGATGGGTGCGTGGAATCACCCATATGGCGCACCCTACCCAGCAACTGGTGTGCCTTGCTAAGCAACTTCCCGGGCGCCTGCTCGCCGGCATTCTCACCTGCGCCTCTTCAACTGAACGTTGACGGGTCGCGACACGCGCAACACGAGATTCACACAAGATTTTCAGTTTGCCCTCATGGCAATCACGGTTTGCTTGTCTCCGGTTCAGGTACAAGAATCGGCGGTGTTGTCAACTCCGCGTGAAACATATTGTGCAACAACATTATTCAATTGCGACCTGCAGAAATGCCGGGTCGGAACGCATGGAAGCGATGGTTGCTCGGCAGGATCGCCTGCGGCCCCTCTAGCAGGCGATTTTCACCGAGATGAGGGGGGTGGGGTTCACATATGTCGGTTGGCGTGGGTACGGTCGCTGTCGCTGGCTGGTTGTTTTCCAGCCGATCAGAAAAACCGACGAGTTTCGTATGAGACGGAGGAATCGTGGCCCTTCCACAGTTGACTGACGAGCAGCGTGCCGCCGCGTTGGCGAAGGCGGCTGCCGCCCGCCGCGCCCGGGCCGAGCTCAAGGAGAAGCTCAAGAAAGGCGGCACCAATCTCAAGCAGGTGCTCAAGGACGCCGAGACCGACGAGGTCCTCGGCAAGATGAAGGTTTCCGCTCTGCTGGAAGCCCTGCCCAAGGTCGGCAAGGTCAAGGCGCAGGAGATCATGACCGAGCTGGAGATCGCCCCGACCCGCCGTCTGCGTGGCCTCGGCGACCGTCAGCGCAAGGCGCTGCTGGAGCGGTTCGACTTCTCCTGATCTTCTCCAGATGACAGCTTCGACGAGGGGCCGGGTAGTAGTCCTATCCGGCCCCTCAGCCGTCGGTAAGTCCACCGTGGTGCATCGGTTACGCGATGACGTGGATGGTCTTTTCTTCAGCGTCTCCGCCACCACCAGGGCCCCGAGGCCCGGTGAGTTGGACGGCGTGGACTACCACTTCGTCACCACCGAGGAGTTCCAGCGGCTCATTGATACCGGTGCGCTGCTGGAATGGGCCGATATTCATGGCGGCTTGCAGCGTTCAGGAACCCCTGCGGCACCTGTTCACGAGGCGATGGAGGCCGGGCGGCCGACCCTCATCGAGGTCGATCTGGCCGGTGCCCGCGCCATCAAGGCGGTACTTCCGCAGGCTCTGACGGTCTTCCTGTCGCCACCGAGCTGGGATGCGCTGGTGCAGCGGCTTACCGGCCGGGGCACCGAATCGGAGGCCGTGATCGCCAGGCGATTGGAAACTGCCGAGGTCGAAATGGCGGCTCAAAGCGACTTTGATGTCGTCGTCGTCAATGACCAGTTGGAAAATGCCTGCGCACAGTTGGTATCGTTATTGGTCGGACGTTAATCGGCAGCGCATGAACAAAGACTGCGAATACCGCGCCCGCCATATTCAGCGCCATATACCTATCCAGGAGATTTCTTAGTGAGCACCTCCCAGACTGACGTCATCGTCGAACCGGGCACCGAAAGCTACGACGCCGCGCTCGACACGCCGCTGGGTATCACCAACCCGCCGATCGACGAGCTGCTGGCGCGGGCATCGAGCAAGTACGCGCTCGTGATCTACGCAGCCAAGCGCGCACGCCAGATCAACGACTACTACAACCAGCTGGGCGACGGCATCCTCGAGTACGTGGGGCCGCTGGTCGAGCCGGGTCTGCAGGAGAAGCCGCTGTCGATCGCGCTGCGCGAGATCCACGGCGACCTGCTTGAGCACACCGAAGGCGAGTAGAAGCTGCGATGAGCGGCTCGCGCGAAGAGCATCGGGCCTGAGGTCCGGCTGTGTCGCGGATCATCGTCGGAGTAGGCGGAGGAATCGCCGCGTACAAGGCGTGCACTGTGGTGCGCCAACTCGCGGAGGCCGGACACAGCGTCCGGGTCATACCGACCGAGTCGGCTCTGCAGTTCGTGGGTGCCGCCACCTTCGAGGCGCTCTCGGGTGAGCCGGCCCAAACCGGGGTGTTCGACGATGTTCCGCAGGTCCCGCATGTTCGGCTCGGGCAGGACGCAGACCTTGTCGTGGTCGCTCCTGCAACCGCCGACCTGTTGGCCCGCGCGGCCACTGGCCGCGCCGACGATCTGCTGACCGCAACCCTGCTGACCGCTCGTTGTCCGGTCCTGTTCGCGCCCGCAATGCACACGGAGATGTGGCAGCACCCGGCAACGCAGCAGAATGTCGCGACATTGCGAAGCCATGGCGCGGTGGTCTTAGAGCCCGCTTCAGGACGCCTTACCGGCGCCGATACCGGTCCGGGCCGGCTTCCCGAGGCCGAGGAAATCACGACGCTGGCACAGCTGCTGCTGGCGCGAGCCGATGCTCTCCCGCACGATCTGGCAGGTGTGCGCGTCCTGGTGACGGCCGGTGGCACCCGTGAGCCCCTGGATCCCGTCCGCTTCATCGGAAATCGCAGCTCCGGTAAGCAGGGATATGCGATCGCCCGGGTGGCCGCACAGCGCGGCGCCGAGGTCACGCTCATCGCGGGTCATACCGTCGGGTTGCCCGACCCGGCCGGAGTCGACGTCGTGCACATCAGCTCTGCCGCGCAATTACAGGATGCGGTGAACAAACACGCGCCGGCGGCCGAGGTGTTGATCATGGCAGCCGCCGTGGCCGATTTCCGGCCCGCGCACGTTGCGACCAGCAAGATCAAAAAGAGCCACGGCGCCGACGGTGAGAATCCCGTCGATGCGCCCATCGAGTTACTGCGTAACGCCGACGTGTTGGCGGGGGTGGTCCGTGCGCGCTCAGACGGGCAGCTGCCCAGGATGCGGGCCATCGTCGGGTTTGCGGCCGAAACCGGTGACGCCAACGGCGACGTACTGTTCCACGCCCGCGCCAAGCTGAAGCGCAAGGGCTGTGATCTGTTGGTAGTCAACGCTGTTGGCGAGGGGCGAGCCTTTGAGGTGGATAGCAACGATGGATGGCTGCTGTCCGCTCAAGGCGGTGGTGAGATCGCCGAAGTCGTGTTGGAGCACGGCACCAAAGTTCTGATGGCAAGCCGTATTGTGGATGCCGTCGCCGGACTTTGTCAGTGAACCTGACAACCCGGCATGGCCCCGATACCAAATCGTCGGCCATAATGATTAGGACACGTAACGATCTGAAAGGGGCTGCGCGGTGAGCTCAGCGGGACGGCTTTTCACCAGTGAATCGGTGACCGAAGGGCACCCGGACAAGATCTGTGATGCCATCAGCGACTCGATTCTCGACGCGCTGCTCGCACAGGACCCCAAGTCCCGGGTCGCGGTGGAGACGCTGGTGACCACCGGCCAGGTCCACGTCGCCGGTGAGGTCACCACCTCCGCCTACGCCGACATCCCCAAGATCGTGCGCGATCGCGTGCTCGAGATCGGCTACGACTCGTCGTCGAAGGGCTTCGACGGGCACTCCTGCGGTGTGAACATCGCCATCGGTGCTCAGTCTCCCGATATCGCGCAAGGCGTCGACACCGCACATGAGGCCCGTGTGGAGGGTGCCGCCGATCCCCTCGACGCCCAGGGAGCCGGAGATCAGGGCCTGATGTTCGGGTATGCCATCAACGACACCCCCGAGCTCATGCCGCTGCCCATCGCGCTGGCGCACCGCCTCGCGCGACGTCTGACCGAGGTCCGCAAGGACGGTCTGCTGCCGTATCTGCGCCCCGACGGCAAGACCCAGGTCACCATCGAGTACGACGGCCACAAGGCCGTGCGCCTAGACACTGTCGTGCTCTCCACGCAGCACGCTGCCGATATCGACCTGGAAAACCTGCTGACCCCGGATATCCGCGAGAAGGTCGTCAACACCGTCCTGGACGAGCTCGAGCAGGAATCGCTGGACATCTCCGACTACCGGCTGCTGGTGAACCCGACCGGAAAGTTCGTGCTGGGTGGTCCGATGGGTGACGCCGGCCTGACCGGCCGCAAGATCATCGTCGACACCTACGGCGGCTGGGCCCGCCACGGCGGCGGTGCGTTCTCCGGTAAGGACCCGTCAAAGGTGGACCGCTCGGCTGCGTACGCCATGCGCTGGGTCGCCAAGAACGTGGTGGCTGCCGGGCTGGCGGATCGCGTCGAGGTGCAGGTTGCCTACGCCATCGGCAAGGCAGCCCCGGTGGGCCTGTTCGTCGACACCTTCGGCACCAACACGGTCGACCAGGCCAAGATCCAGAAGGCCATCAACGAGGTCTTCGATCTGCGTCCGGGCGCGATCATCCGCGATCTGGATCTGCTACGACCGATCTACGCGCAGACTGCCGCGTACGGCCACTTCGGCCGCACCGACATCGACCTGCCGTGGGAGCGGACCGACCGGGTCGATGCGCTCAAGGCGGCCATCTAGCCTCTTCGCAAAAAAGCGCCGGGCGTGAACAGTGTTCACGCCCGGCGCTTTTTTATCGCTGCTGTACTCATATGAGGTAGGGGACCAGCGCTTTTCGCTCAACCGGATAGTCGGCGAACTTCTCCTGGTACCAGCGGTGGGTGGCCAATGCGCGTGGGATCAGATTGCCGGCCGTGATCAACAGGATGACGACGCCGGGGAGGGCCCAGGTGAGCAGGGCGAAGCCGGACCAGGCGATCAGCTCGCCCAGATATGCCGGACTGGTGACGAATCGGAAGCCACCGCCAAACGGGATGCGGTACTCGGCGCCGCCGGGGTCCTTCTTGTCACGCAGGTTTCGCACGATCGATTCCGAACTGAGCAGCAGCGCGAAGCCGCACAGATAGACGGCCAGGCCGAGCAGGAATCGTGGGTCGTGCAGCCAGGCACGGTTGTACTGCCCGAAGAAGTCGTGGCTGAAAAGGGTTCCGTTGAGGTATCCGTGCATCGAGGTGACGAGCATGCCCATGACCACCACCGAGACGTTGAACGTACTGCGCTTGCCGGGTACCTGGCGGATGGCGAGCGGGAAGTACCAGCCGCGGTTGGCGTAGTGCAGCAGCCATATTCCGGCGAGAACCAAGGACGTGGGCTCGAAACGCGCAGGTCCGGTCAGATAGCAGACGAGAAACACCGCGGTCGCCGGAATCTCCATCAGCCACCAACCGAGTTTCGGATTCAGATTGAGGCCGAGCTTCGTCGTCGAGAATCGCCCGTACGAACTCTGCGCGAAAAGACCTCCGATGATCACGAATGCCGCGAAACCGAAGGCCGCCGTCAGCACGGTGTCGTACGTGGTGTTGCCGGTGTACCAGTGCATGACCATTCCCTCGGTGAGTGGGCGGCATCGCCCTGATGTGTGCCGCAGAACTGTAACGTGTTCTACCACGGGTGCATCGCGCCCATCGCAAGCGGCCAACCGCCGGGCGTACGTGCCGGTGTTGTGCAGATTGGCGCGCGCGCCGGGCGAGGTGCGCATAGAGTCTGCCAATGACGGTGATCAGAGCCGCACTGACGCAAGCGACTTGGACTGGCGACAAGGAATCGATGCTGGCCAAGCATGAGCGTTTTGTCGCCGAAGCGGCATCCGGTGGCGCCCAGGTGATCTGCTTCCAGGAGCTCTTCTACGGCCCCTATTTCGGGATCGTGCAGGACAAGAAGTACTACGAATACGCCGAGTCGGTGCCCGGTCCGGTCACCGAGCGGTTCGCGGCGCTCGCCAGGGAACACCGCATGGTCATGGTGCTCCCGGTGTACGAGGAGGAGCGTCCGGGAGTTCTCTACAACACCGCGGCGGTCATCGACGCCGACGGCACCTACCTGGGAAAATACCGTAAGCATCACATTCCTCACCTTGATCGATTTTGGGAGAAGTTCTACTTTCGGCCCGGAAATCTCGGGTACCCGGTGTTCGACACCGCGGTGGGAAAGATCGGTGTCTACATCTGTTACGACCGACATTTCCCAGAGGGCTGGCGTAATTACGGGCTCGCGGGAGCCGAGCTGGTCTTCAACCCTTCGGCCACCAAACCTGGACTGTCCAATAGGCTTTGGGAACTGGAGCAGCCCGCCGCGGCGGCAGCCAACCAATACTTCGTCGGTGCCAACAACCGGATAGGAACCGAGAACGGCGAATTCGGGGATCAGGCCGTGACTTTCTACGGCAGTTCCTACTTCGTGGACCCGCGCGGCAACTATGTCGGTGAGATCGCTTCAGAGAGTGCCGAAGAGATCGTGATCCGGGATCTGGACCTGTCCGTGGTCCGTGAGGTGCGGGGGGACTGGCAGTTCTATCGGGATCGCAGGCCGGACACCTACGACCCGATCGTCGCTCCGTAGGAGGCCCGCGATGGCTACGATCCTTATTCGGGGCGGCACCGTGGTAACCGCGACAGGCCGTGGCGCCGCAGATGTTCTGGTTGATGGTGAGAAGATCGCGGCGGTCCTGTTGCCCGGCAGCACGCTGCTCGGGGTGGATCTGGCCAGCGCCGTGGACACCGTGGTCGAGGCCGCCGGTAAGTACGTGATTCCCGGTGGCATCGACGCGCACACCCATATGTCGATGCCCTTCGGCGGTACCACGGCATCCGATGATTTCGAGACCGGGACGCGCGCCGCGGCCTGGGGCGGCACCACCACCATCATCGATTTCGCCGTGCAGAAGTATGGTGAGCGGCTTGAAGATTCGCTGCAAACCTGGCACGAGATGGCGGCGGGCCAGTGTGCGGTGGACTATTCCTTTCATCAGATTGTGGGCGATGTCAACGATGCCTCGCTGACGGCGCTGCACCGATTGGCTGACGAGGGCATTACCAGCTACAAGATGTTCATGGCGTATCCGGGGGTCTTTTACAGTGACGATGCGCAGATACTGCGTGCCATGCAGGTGGGTGCAGACACCGGGCTGATGACCATGATGCATGCCGAGAATGGCCCTGCCATAGATGTTTTGGTGGCTCAACTACTTGCGGCCGGTAAGACGGATCCGTACTACCACGGCATCGCCCGGGCCTGGCAGCTGGAGGAGGAAGCCACCCACCGCGCCATCATGCTGTCCAATCTGACCGGTGCGCCCCTGTACGTCGTACACGTCTCGGCCAAACAGGCCGTCGCGCAGTTGGCCGCCGCACGTGATGCCGGCCAAAACGTGTACGGGGAGACCTGCCCGCAGTACTTGTACCTGTCTCTGGAGGACAACCTGGGTGCGCCGGGGTTTGAGGGAGCCAAGTGGGTTTGTTCGACCCCGCTGCGGTCGAAGCACGAACACCACCAGGACGAGATGTGGCGCGCGCTGCGCACCAACGACATCCAGATGGTCTCCACGGACCATTGTCCGTTCTGCATGAAGGGGCAGAAGGACATGGGCGTGGGTGACTTCTCGAAGATTCCCAACGGGATCGGCTCGATTGAGCACCGGATGGATCTGCTGTACCAGGGCGTCGTAGACGGCCGTATCACTCTGGAGCGGTGGGTCGAGATCACCTCGACGACTCCGGCACGAATGTTCGGGCTGTATGGCCGCAAGGGAGTGATCGCGCCGGGCGCCGACGCGGACATCGTTGTCTACGATCCCCGCGGACACACCTCGATCGGATTGGGCAAGACCCATCACATGAACATGGACCACTCGGCGTGGGAGGGATATGAGATCGACGGGCATGTCGACACCGTGCTCTCCCGCGGGAAGGTGATCGTCGACGGCGACGAGTATCTGGGCAGTAAGGGAGACGGCGCTTTCGTGCGCCGCGACCTGTGTCAATACCTCATCTGAGGTCGGTCGATAGAGAGGGCCTGCGATGGACTTCGGGGTGGTCTTGCAATGTGATCCACCGGCGGCGCGGACCGTACAGCTGGCGAAACGTTCAGAGGCGCATGGCTTCACCCATGTGTGGACCTTCGATTCGCATCTGTTGTGGCAGGAGCCCTACGTGCTCTACAGCCAGATCCTGCATGAGACCACGCGGATTGTGGTGGGCCCCATGGTCACCAACCCGGCGACGCGGGACTGGACCGTCACCGCGTCGCTGTACGCCACCTTGAACGACATGTATGGGAACCGCACGATATGCGGAATCGGTCGTGGCGATTCGGCGGTGCGGGTGACCGGTGGCGCGCCCACGACGCTAACCACACTGCGTGAATCAATCCACGTCATCAGGGAGCTCGCGAACTCGCGGCCCGTCGAATACCACGGTGCCACCATGCAATTCCCGTGGAGTCGAGGATCTGAACTTCAGGTGTGGGTCGCGGCATACGGCCCAAAAGCGCTCGCCCTGACCGGTGAGGTAGCCGACGGGTTCATCCTGCAACTGGCCGATATCGACATCGCACGGTGGATGATCGGGGCGGTGCGTGACGCCGCCGCGGCGGCCGGACGCGATCCGGCGGACGTGCGGATCTGCGTGGCCGCACCCATGTATGTGGGATCGGACTGGACGCATATGCGCGACCAATGCCGATGGTTCGGTGGAATGGTGGGCAATCACGTCGCCGACATCGTGGCCAGATACGGATCCAACGGTCAAGTGCCACAGTCTCTTACCGACTACGTCAGTGGACGTCAGGGATACGACTACAACCAGCATGGCCGGGCCGGGAACACTCACGCGGAGTTCGTGGCCGATGACATCGTCGATCGCTTCTGTGTGCTCGGCACAGCGGCGGATCACATCGCAAAGTTGTTGGAGCTCAAGGCGCTGGGCGTGGACCAATTCGCCGGATATCTGCAGCACGACAACAAGGAGGAGACACTGCGGGTGTACGGAGAGACGATTATTCCCGCTCTGTCGCAACACATCACGGCGAAGAGCTGATGACCACAACAGAGGGAGAGCTCACGCCGGTTTTGGCGCCCGGCAGGCTGAGTAACGAAGACCTGGCGCCCACGACTGCCGGGCAGGCCACCTGGCGGACCTGGGACATCTTCTGCCTCTGGATGACTTCGGCGCACAGTCTCGGCAGCTACGGATTCGCCGTGGGCATGCTCGCGTTGGGGCTGACGGGCTGGCAGACCATGCTCGCGCTGTTCACCGGGGTACTGGTGCTCTGGGGCGGAAGTAACCTGATCGGAATCGCCGGCCAGCGGCTGGGGGTGCCCTTCCCGGTTTTCGCGCGCGCCACCTTCGGGGTCTTCGGCGCCAACGTGCCGGCACTGTTGCGGGGACTGGTGGCCATCTTCTGGTACGGAATCCAGACCTATCTGGCATCCACGGCGGTCATCGTGCTGCTGTTGCGCCTGGATCCGGGGCTACGGTCCTGGACCGAGCCGACGTTCCTGGGTTTGCACGCACTGGGATGGGCCGCTTTCCTGACGCTCTGGACCGTGCAGCTGCTGATTCTCAACTACGGCATGGAGATCGTTCGGAAGGCATCCGATGTGGCGGGTCCGGTCGTCTGGATCGGCATGATCGCGCTGGCGATATGGATGCTGGCCAGTGTGGGCTGGAGCATCGACTTCGGTGCGCGCGTGGGCCCGCCGCTGGCACCAGGGCCCACGATGCTGGCATTCACCGGTGTCGCATTCCTGATGGTCGCATTCATGGCAGGCCCCCTGGTCAACTACGCGGACTTCGCACGTTTTGCCCCGAGCAGGCGGGCGATCCTGCGGGGGAACGCACTGGGGATCCCGCTCAATGAGACCGCCTTCGTGGTGATCTCGATCGTCATATCGCTTGCCGCGCTGAAGAAGTACGGCAGCGCGATGACCGACCCCGTGGAGTTGGTCGCCGATATCGACTCCGATGCCATAGTGGTGGTCGCGGCGATTCTCTTCGCCATCGCCACCGTCGGCATCAACGTGGTACTCAACTTCGTGTCCCCGTCCTACGACATCTCCAATGTCGCACCGAAATACATCTCGTTTCGTACCGGGGGCATCATCACGGCGGTCCTATCGGTCGCGGTGCTTCCCTGGAAGATCTGGGGCAACGAAGCCGCGATCGTGTACTTCCTCGGCGGGGTCGGCGCGCTCATGGGTCCGGTGTTCGGAATCCTGGTGGTGGACTACTACCTGCTGCGCCGGCAGCGCACCAACACCGCCGACCTGTACTCCGAGTCCACCGAGGGCGCCTACTACTACGCCCGCGGGTTCAACCCCGCGGCGCTGATCGCACTGGGTGTTTCCGGTGCGGCGGCGATCGCCATCGCGCTCGCGCCCTCGGCGCAGAGCCTGACGGCACTTTCATGGCCGGCCGGAGCGCTCTGAGGGGGCGCGCTGATGTATGTGTTGAGCCGGAGATCGGGCCGAGCTAGCCGTGCAACGCCTTCTTGAGGGCGGCCAGTGATCGGTCGCGCTCTTCGGTGGCGGCGGGCACGATATCGGCGTAGCCCAGGTAGCCGTGGATAAGGGTGGGGGCGTTGTGCAGTTCCACCGGCACGCCGGCCCCGCTGAGCAACTCGGCGTACGTGGCGCCGTCGTCGCGCAGCGGATCGAATTGCGCGGTCCCGATGAACGCCGGCGCCAGCCCCTCGAAGCTCTCCGCACGTGCCGGGACCAGCGTCGGACCCGCGGTGGCCGGATTGGTGTCCCCGAGATACCACTTGCTCAGCCCCGCGACGGCCTTTGTGTCCAGGACGGGTGCCTCGGCATTCTCGATCATCGATGGCAGCGTCACGTCGAAGGTGGTGGCCGGGTACCACAGCACCTGGAAGGCCAGCGGAATGCCGTTATCGCGGGCCAGCTGAGCCAGCACCGCGGACAGGTTTCCGCCGGCGGAATCGCCACCCACGGCGAGACGATCCGGATCGCCGCCGATCTCCGCGGCGTGTTGATGCACCCATTGCAGCGCGGCCCAGCAGTCTTCGACCGCCGCGGGGTAGGGATGCTCCGGTGCCAGTCGGTAGTCCACCGACACCACCACGGCGTCGGCCTGCACGGCCGCGGCGCGGCCGACCGCGTCGTGGGTATCGAGGTCGCCGATCACCCAGCCGCCCCCATGGATCAGCACAAACACCGGGTGCACTCCGTCCTCGGACGGAGAGTAGATACGTACCGGTATCTCACCCGCGGGGCCCGGGATGGTGCGGTCCTCTACCTTGGCCACCTCGATCCACGGCGGGCGCGCGGTGGCGATCGCGCGATACGCGTCCCGGGAAGCCTGCGGCCCGTCCGGCGAAACGAGCTGAATCGGAACAGCTTCCAGGATCTTGAGGATGATCGGGTCGATGCCGGTTTCGGTGGCGGTCATGCCGTCACTGTAACGGGTGCTGACCTGCGAGTCGGGGGCGTCTGCTAGAACCACCAGGTGACTGCGACGCGGGTGGTGGCCGAGCATGAGCCGGTTGCCCGGGTGCTGCCGCTGCTCACCGTGCCGCATCTCGATCGTGAGTTCGACTATTTGGTGTCCGCGGAGCAATCCGACGACGCCCAGCCCGGAGTACGGGTGCGGGTGCGCTTCCATGGCCGGCTCGTCGACGCGATCCTGCTGGAACGCCGTTCCGAAAGCGATCACGCGGGCAAGCTCGGGTGGCTGGATCGCGTGGTGTCACCCACGCGGGTGCTGACGCCGGACGTGCGCAGGCTCGTTGACGCGGTGGCGGCCCGATACGCGGGAACCCGCGCCGACGTGTTGCGACTCGCGCTGCCGCCACGCCATGCGCGGGCCGAGAAGGAAACTCGCCCGGCGGCAGCCGATGACTTCGAGCTGCCAGCGGTCGACGGATCGGGCTGGGCTCGTTACCAGCGCGGCGAGCGTTTTCTCGAGGCACTGTCGCAGGGCAGGGCAGCACGCGCGGCGTGGCAGGCGCTGCCCGGCGAGGCCTGGTGCACTCGCCTCGCCGAGGCGGCGGTGGCCGCATCCGGCACCGGCAGGGGAGTGCTGGCAGTCGTTCCCGATCAGCGCGATATCGATGCGTTGTCCGCCGAGTGTGTGAAACATATTGGGGCACAGCGCGTTATCGCACTTTCGGCGGAACTCGGGCCCGCCGAGCGGTATCGGCGCTGGCTGGCGGTACTGCGTGGAGATGCGACCGTGGTGATCGGTACCAGGGCCGCGGTGTTCGCCCCGGTGGCCAATTTGGGTCTGGTGATGGTGTGGGACGACGGCGACGACAATCTCGCCGAACCCCGTTCGCCCTACCCGCACGCCCGCGAGGTGGCCATGCTGCGCGCACATCAGCTGCGATGCGCGGCGGTGATCGGTGGGTACGCGCGCACCGCCGAATCGCAGGCGCTCGTGGAGAGCCGATGGGCACACGACCTTGTGGCGGCCCGGCCTGTGGTGCGCAGGGCCTGCGCGCGGATCAGTGCTCTCGACGACAGCGGGTACGCGCAGGAACGCGACCCGGCGGCACGTTCGGCGCGGCTTCCCATGGTGGCGCTGAAGGCTGCTCGCGATGCGTTGAAGCGCGGCCACTCGGTGCTCGTACAGGTGCCGCGACGTGGATACGTTCCGGCGTTGGCCTGTACCCGGTGCCGCACTGTCGCGCGGTGCCGTCACTGCACCGGCCCACTGGCTTTGGAAGGGCCCGGCGGGCCGTCCAACAATGTCAGCCCCAGCTGCCGCTGGTGCGGACGCGTGGATGCTGACCTGCATTGCGTCCGCTGTGGCTCCAGTGCGGTCCGCGCCGTGGTGGTGGGTGCCCGCAGAACGGCCGAGGAACTGGGCAGGGCACTGCCCGGGGTCCCCGTGGTGACATCCGGTGGCGGCGAGGTGCACACCATGGTCACCGGGCCGCCGAGCCTGGTGGTGTGCACGCCGGGGGCAGAGCCCTTGACACCCAACGGTTATGGTGCGGCGCTGCTCTTGGACGCATGGGCGCTGCTGGGCCGCCAAGACCTACGCGCCGCGGAAGACACGTTGCGGAAGTGGATGGCAGCCGCGGCGTTGGTGCGCGGACATGAAGAAGGTGGCGCCGTGGTGGTGGTCGCGGACTCCACACTGCCCACCGTGCAGGCACTCATCCGGTGGGATCCGGTGGGGCATGCCGCCGGCGAATTGGCCGCGCGCGCAGAGGTTGGATTGCCGCCGCAGGTGCACATCGCGGCCATCGACGGGCCTGCCGCAGCGGTGGCTGCCCTGGTCGACACCGCGGAGCTGCCCGAGGGCGCCGAACTGTTGGGGCCGGTCGATCTTCCGGCGGGAGCGCGCCGGCCGGCCGGGATATCCGATGGTGCCGAAGTGGTGCGCATGCTCGTACGCGTACCGCGCACAGCCGGACTGGAGATGGCCGCGGCTTTGCGCCGTGGAGTGGCAACGTTGAGTGCCCGGCGCGACGCGGAACCCGTCAGAGTGCAGATCGACCCGCTGCATGTGGGCTGATCGGGCGAACCTCAGGTGTTGGCGGCGACGAGCGCGGGACCGGCGCTGATGCCCTGGGCGAAGGTCTCGACGATATAGCCGATGAGATCGTCCCGGCTAAGAGTCCGCGAGGCGCTCCACCAGTTGATCGTCATGAGCACACCGCCAACCGCCAGCCGCGACCAGATCGGCGCCAGCCGTTGCATGTGATTGCCGGGGAACTCGGCCTGCAAATGTTCCTCGGTGACCTGCGCGATGAGGTCGAACACCCCGTGATCGAGCCGTTCCTGCGCGGTGAGGTCGCGATCTAGCGCGATGTACAGCTCCGGTTCCGCGGTGATCCAGTCGATGACGATGTCGGCAAATGCCCGTGTCTGGTCGCGTATATCGCCGACCATGCTGTCTCGCCACGAACCGGAGATCAGCCGATCGGCGTGGCGGCGGCTCAACGCCCGCAGCAGGTCCGCCTTGGTGGGAAAGATTGCATAGCAGGCGGACCGGGCGAATCCGGCCTCCCTGGCAACCTCGGCGATGGAGACGGTGCCTCCCGTGTTGCGAATCGCGCGCTCCGCGGCGTCAAGTAGTTCTTCTGCTCGCAGTTTGCGGTCATACGGAGCGCCACTCGGCCGGCCTCGTCCTCTGGTAGCCATCGAAATCATGGTATCGGATGTATCCAGACTTAGTGCCGCTCTGCTCGGCGAACCATGTGTACGGCTCCAGGGTTGGCCGTCGCGCCTGGGATTCGATGTGGACGGTGCATCCTTCCTAGACTGACGCGGTGCGCATAGTGTTCGCCGGTACTCCGGCCCCGGCGTTGCCGTCTCTGCGAAGGCTGCTGGCCTCCCGTCACGAGGTTGTCGCGGTACTGACGCGGCCCGACGCTCGCGCGGGCAGGGGACGGGCTGCGGCGGCGTCGCCGGTGGCCGAGCTGGCCCGCGAGCACGGGCTGCCTGTGCTCACACCGGCGCGGCCCAACGACGCGGAATTCGTCAGTGAGCTCACCGAACTCGCTCCAGACTGCTGCGCGGTGGTCGCCTACGGCGCCCTGCTGAAACCAGAACTGCTCGCCGTGCCCACTCACGGCTGGGTGAACTTGCATTTCTCGCTGTTGCCCGCGTGGCGCGGTGCGGCCCCCGTACAGGCATCCATCGCGGCCGGGGACCAGATAACAGGTGCCACGACATTTCTCATCGAGCCCGCGCTGGACAGCGGGCCCGTCTATGGCGTGGTCACCGAACGAATCACCGCCAGTGACACCGCCGGTGCGCTGCTGGGGCGGCTTGCCGAATCCGGTGCGGGGCTTCTTGAATCGACAATGGACGGGATCGAAGACGGGGCACTGGTGGCCGTGCCGCAGCCGGCCGACGGAGTGAGCGTCGCACCGAAGATCACGGTGGAACAGGCACGCATCCGATGGGAGCTTCCTGCCCACGCGATAGATCGCCATATCCGCGCCATGACGCCCGAACCCGGTGCTTGGACCACTATCGGGGACATTCGTATCAAGGTTGGACCGGTGAGAACAGATGTGGATGTGCCCGCCGAGGAACTACCACCCGGAGCCTTCGCGGTCCGCAAGCGTGACGTGCTGGTGGGCACCGGCACCACACCGATCGCGCTCGACGAGGTACAACCCCAAGGTAAGAAGCTGATGAACGCTGTCGATTGGGCGCGCGGCGCCCGGCTGGACGCGGAGGTGCGCGCACTGTGACTACCCGACCACCACGCCGACGGCCCAACCAGGATGCGCGCCCGAAGGAGCGTGCACGCCACAAGCTCGACCCGGCACGTCAGGCCGCGCTCGACGTACTGCGCGCGGTATCGCGCCAGGATGCGTATGCCAATCTGGCCCTGCCCGCACTGCTGCGTGAACGCGGTATCACCGGGCGCGACGCCGCTTTCGCTACCGAACTCACCTATGGAACGTCCAGGGCTCGTGGTCTTCTCGATGCGGTCATCGCGTCGGCGGCGGGCCGCACTATCGACCAGGTTGACGAGGGGTTGCGTGATCCCTTGCGACTGGGGGCCTACCAACTACTGCGCACCCGCGTGGAACCGCACGCTGCACTGTCCACCACGGTAGATGCCGTGGCCGTCGAATTCGACCAGGGCAGAGCCGGTTTCGTAAATGCGGTGCTGCGGACGATCTCGCGCCGCAGTGAGCAGGAATGGGTCGATGAGCTGGCCCCGCCGGAATCCGACAGGATAGGCCGACTCGCCTTCGCGACCGCCCATCCACGATGGATCGCGCAGGCGTTCTCCGATGCACTTGGCCCCGCGGCAGGTGAGCTCGCCGACGTGCTCGCCAGCGATGATGAGCGTCCCGTGGTGCACCTCGCCGCGCGTCCTGGGCATATCGACGCGGTCACGCTGGCCGACGAGGTGGGCGGCACCGTCGGCCGTTACTCGCCCTATGCCGTGTACCTGCCCGGCGGAAATCCGGGTCGGGTCGACTCAGTCCGCGATGGCCTGGCACAGGTGCAGGACGAAGGCAGCCAGCTGGTCGCGCGCGCGACCGCACTGGCTTCGCTGGACGGAACCGACGAGCAATGGCTTGACCTGTGCGCAGGGCCTGGCGGCAAGACCGCGCTACTGGGCGCACTGGCGGCCGAGCGTGGAGCGCACGTCACGGCGATCGAGGTCGCTGCCCATCGCGCCGAACTGGTGGCCGCCGCCACGAAATCCCTGCCGGTGACGGTGCTCACGACGGACGGGCGCGAAAGCGGCTTGGTGCCCGGGTCCTTCGACCGCGTGCTGGTCGATGCCCCGTGCACGGGGCTGGGCGCATTGCGCCGCCGCCCGGAGGCCCGCTGGCGCCGTCAACCGGGCGATATTCCGGCGCTGGTCAAGTTGCAACGCGAATTGCTTTCCAGCGCCATCGAATTGACCCGGCCGGGCGGCATCGTCGTGTACAGCACCTGTTCGCCGCACCTGGCCGAAACGGTGGGTGTGGTCTCCGATGCAGTGCGCCGTCATCCGGTGGCAGCCGAGGACGCCCGCGCGATGTTCCCCGGAGTGGACAGGCTCGGCGATACCGATGCGGTGCAGTTGTGGCCGCACCGGCACGGCACCGATGCCATGTTCACCGCCCTCCTGCGTAAACACGCATGATCCGGCACATAAGCTGAACGGCATGTCCCACCGCGCTCCCATGATCGCCCCGTCGATCCTGTCCGCCGATTTCGCACGTCTCGCCGATGAGATGGCGGCAGTGGAAGGAGCAGACTGGCTGCATGTGGACGTCATGGATGGGCACTTTGTACCCAATCTGACACTGGGTCTCCCCGTCGTCGACAGCCTGCTGGCCGCAACCGATATTCCAATCGACTGCCATCTGATGATCGACAATCCTGACCGGTGGGCGCCCGGATACGCCGAGGCGGGGGCGCACAATGTGACCTTCCACGCCGAGGCCACGGACAATCCCATCGCCGTCGCCCGTGACATTCGGGCCGCGGGTGCCAAGGCTGGTCTCAGCATCAAGCCGGGCACGCCTCTGGATCCATATCTGGAGGTGCTCAAGGACTTTGACACGCTGCTGGTGATGTCGGTGGAACCGGGATTCGGCGGACAATCCTTCATCGCGGGCGTGCTCGACAAGGTGCGCACGGTGCGTAAACTCGTCGACTCCGGTGAACTGACGGTGCTCGTGGAGATCGACGGCGGCATCAATGCCGACACCATCGAGCAGGCCGCTGAGGCCGGTGTCGACTGTTTCGTGGCTGGTTCGGCCGTGTACGGGGCGCAAGACCCCCAAGCGGCGGTGCGGGCTTTGCGTGAGCAAGCTGCCAGGGCGGCAGCACATTTGGCCCGCTGATATGACCAACCCGATTGGCCTCGACGCCGCCATGGATCTGGCGATCCGGGCCGCCGAGGAAGTCAAGGGCAGTACCTATCCGAACCCGCCCGTCGGGGCGGTGATCCTGGATGCGGCGGGAGTGGTTGCCGGGGTCGGCGGCACCCGTCCGCCCGGACAGGAACACGCAGAGGTGGTGGCGCTGCGCCAGGCCGGTGATGCCACGGCAGGCGGCACCGCTGTCGTGACACTGGAGCCGTGCAATCACCAGGGAAGAACCGGCCCCTGCGTGGATGCGCTTGCAGCTGCCGGTATTTCACGTGTTGTCTACGCCGTCGCCGATCCAAATCCACAGGCGGCCGGGGGAGCGGAGCGCTTGCGTGCGCTGGGTATCGACGTCATCGATGGTGTGGGCACAGAGCTGGTCTCGGCAGGAACGCTGCGCGAATGGTTGTACAAACAACGTACCGGTCGTCCCCATGTCACCTGGAAGTACGGCGCCAGTGTCGACGGGCGCAGCGCCGCCAATGACGGCACCAGTCAGTGGATCACCAGTGAGCAGTCCCGCGCCGACGTGCACCGGCGCCGCGCGTTCGCCGATGCCGTTCTCGTGGGTACTGGCACGGTCTTCGCCGACGATCCGCAGCTCACTGCGCGCACGCCCGAGAACGTGTTGTTTCCCCACCAGCCGCTGCGCGTCGTCATCGGTATGCGCGAGGTCTCCTCGGATGCAAAGGTATTGAACGACGACTCGCACACCATGGTGATCCGCACCCACGACCCGGCCGAGGTGCTTGCGGCGCTGGCGGACCGAACCGACATCTTCCTGGAGGGTGGACCGACGTTGGCCGGGGCCTTCCTGCGTGCCGGTCTGGTAGACCGAATCCTGGCCTACCTCGCCCCAATGCTGTTGGGTGGCAACGTCCCCGCCGTGGAGGACGTGGGCGTCACCACCCTGTCACGCGCGCTGCACTGGGAGTACGACCAGATCGAACGCATGGGACCCGACGTGCTACTGAGCCTCGTTCCCCGCCTTGCGGTGTGAACCGATGAACAGCGCTATCACCGCGCCGATCACGCAGACGATTGCCGTGATCGCGAACATCTCGCTGTACATCTCGCTGTAGGCGGTGATGCTGCGGTTCAGGAGCCGCATTTGTAGCTCCATGAAATTCGGCTTTCCGGTCGGCTTGGGTTCCTTGGCGGCCAGCGCATCGAAGTTCTGGTAGAAGCGGTGAATACCCCAACCGCCGAGGGCAGCCATGCCGATGAGCATGCCCGTCATTCGAGCCACCACCACGAGGGCCGAGGCGATGCCATGCTGAGCGGCGGGCACAACGCGGAGAGCCGCGGATGACAGCGGTCCGATCACCAGGCCCAGACCTACACCGGCGACCACTAGGTCGGTGTCGAGCCGGGGCAGCGTGAAGAGCCCGAAGTTGTGCACGGCATCCAACACATCTACCGGCCAACCGGAGATCAGGTAGTACCCGAACGCGGCGATGAGCAGGCCGACGACGGCGATGATCCGATCGCCGAATCGGGTCGCGAGCCAGCCACCGATCACCGCCCCGATCGGCAGTGCGACAAGGAAGCGGGACAGCAGGAAGACCGCGTCGGCCTTGTTCATCTGCAGCACTCCCTGCCCGAGCAGCTCGATGTTGACCAGTGTCACCATCAACGCCGCACCGGCGGCCAGGGACGCGGCCAACGCCGCGAAGAACGGGCCGAACCGCACGCCTTCTGGCTTGATCAGCCGGGTTTTGGCCCGCGATTCCCAGAGGATGAACGCCAGGAATGCGACCCCAGATCCGATCAGAACCGGCAGGGCCCACTCGGGTAGTGCCGAGACTTTCGGATCGGGGCTGTACAAGCCCACCACCAGCAGCGCCAATGCAGCGGCCAGCAGTGCGCCCCCGACGACGTCCACCTTCGGCCGATTCGGGTCGTGCTGGTGCGCGGGCACGCTGAACTGGACCAACACAATGGCGATGATCGCCAACGGCACGTTGACCCAGAAGATGGCGGTCCAGTGGCCGAACAGCCATACGCACAGCACGCCGTACAGGGGGCCGAGCACGCTGCCCAGTTCCTGGGCGGCACCGATACCGCCGAGAACGGTCGCGCGATTGCGTTGCGCCCACAGATCGGCGCCCAGAGCCAGCGTGACCGGAAGCAGCGCGCCGCTGGCCACACCCTGAATGATGCGACCCGTGACCAGCATCGTCAGATCGGTAGACAGCGCCGTGACGATCGAACCGATCGCGAAGCCCGCCAGCGCGAGCTGCAGGATGAGACGACGGCCGAATCGGTCGGAGGCCTGTCCCAGCAGCGGCATCGCGGCGATATATCCGAGTAGGTATCCCGTGACGATCGGAGTGACCTGCTGGATGTTGTTCAGCGCGATGCCGACGGTAGCCATGATGTCGGTGAAGACACTGACTACGACGTAGGTGTCCAGGGCGCCCAGGAGCACCGCCAGGCTTCCGGCGCCGATGGCGATGCTGCGATGCCGCAGGGGTAGGGAGGTACCGGGCTCCTCCGTGGCTGTGTGCGTCACAGGGCGGGCTTGTCGACCGTGACCGGCTTGCCCCAGTCGGACAACGACATCTCGATGGTGTTACCCGGCGAGGTGTCGACGCTGATCTTGGTCAGCAGGTGCTTGTCGTCCTTCTGGATCCACGCCTTGGCCGGAATGTCGGCGGTGAGCGTGGTGCCGCCGGTGAAGGTGTTCAAGGCGTCCTTCTTCATCGTTCCGGTCACGAGAACCGAATCGACACCGTCGACGGTCTCGACCTTTTGAGACTTGGCATCGGTGATGTTGGCCAGCAGGTTGGCCAACCCCTTGTTGGGGTCGAGAATCAGCCCGATGTCGTAGATGTCCTTGACCGGTCCCATGCTGGAGTACGCGCTGCCGAGCTGCGCGAACAGCTCGCCGTCGACCACGACGAACGGCAGTTCCAGCCCCCCGGTCTTGGCGGTGCCCTTGGCGGCCACGGCGGGTGTGGTGGTCAGATCGCCGGTCAGGTCCGACAGCTTGAGGGTCGGTTTGTCGCCGGTGACCTTGAGCACGATGTGCGTGCTGGTCTGGGTCTTGGTGGTGGCCGCCGATTCGCTGAGCAGCGTGGCGGCCTCGGGCAGGCTGGGGTCGGCCTTCTCGGTCTTGGAGCAGCCGGCCAGGGCGATGGCGGCGACGGCTACGGGGATAAGGGCGAGTCGGATGCGGTTGCGCATGGGACCGATCGTAGAGGCTGACCGCGACCACTGGGAGGCTCGCGACACGACGACGTTGCTGGCGATGAAATTGACACCCCAGCAATCCGACGCCATGCTCATTTGCAGGGCGGGATTGTCAACCGAGGGCTGGTTGTGGTGAAAAACGTGAGCAGAGCACTGGCATGTGGCATGTCCACGGTCGCCGCTGCCGCCGGCATTCTCGTTGCTTCACCTGCGCTTTCATTCGCCGATCCAGCCTCGGAAACTCCGCCCAAGATTGTCGCTTTCCCGGGCATGTCGATTGTCCAGGGGGATAGCCGTTGCACGCTCGGCTACGTCGATCCGATATCGCGAATCGGTCTGACGGCGGGACATTGCAACGCCACCGGAGCGGTCACCGATCTGGGAGGGAACCGTGTCGGCGAGGTGCTGCTGATGAGCCGGAACCTGCCAACAGGCGGAGCGATCGGCCCCGGCGACGTCGTCTCGGACTATGAGGGCATCACGTTCGCGCCCGGGGTCGAGCTGAGCAGCAACCTGCCCAACGGGGTTGCGCTGCGCATGACCCAGAACGCGGGCCCCGAACCCGGGCTCCCGGTGTGCCTGATGGGCTCGGTGTCGGGCGAGACGTGCGGCAAGGTCGATGCGATCAACAACGGCTGGTTCACCATGACGGATGTCGGTGGGCAACACGGTGATTCGGGTGGTCCGGTGTACACCATCACTCAGCCCGGCCAGGCATTGCTGGTCGGCATCTACTCGCTGCGGTGGGGTGGAAAGCCCGCAGCCATGTCCTGGTCGGCGATATCCGCACAGATGCAGTCGCAGTTGGTGGCGCAGATCCCGGCTGCCGGGCCGGGTAACGGCGGTCCACCGCTGCCTGCCATGCCCACCCCGCCGCCGGTCGACGCGGTGCCCGCCGCGGCCTAGGCTTCGCCGGCTCATTTCGCGTTCGTACAGGGCGCATTGCGTTTTCTATTCTGGTACTGTGGCGCCGTTCTGGGGCCATTATTAAATTTGCTGAGCCTTCAGAAATTCCACAATGTCAACCATTGTGATCACACTGAATTTTGGAAGGTAGACATGAAGCGCATTGCCATTGCTCTCGCAGCCGTCGCGATAGCCATGGGGACTGTAGGGTGCTCCGCGAGCGACGATCGTGGGGGAAACATCGTGCGTATCGGCACCACAGAGGCGGGTAAAGACTCGTGGGACGTCTTTGTGGAGGAAGCGGGGAAGTCGGGAATCAAACTCGTCACCACCAACTTCACCGACTACAGCCAGCCCAATGTGGCACTCACTCAAAAACAGATCGATGTGAATCTATTCCAGCACCTTCGTTTCCTGGGTGAATACAACGTCGCCGATAACGCGAATCTTGCGCCGGTCGGTGCCACCTATATCGTGCCGCTCGGACTCTATTCGCAGAAGCACAAGCTGATTGCGGACATTCCACAAGGCGGACAGATCGCGATTCCCAACGACCCGCCCAACCAGGCGCGCGCGCTGTTCGTGTTGAAGGCGGCCGGGCTCATCGCGCTCAAGGGCGGCCGTACGACACCGAGTGTGGCCGATATAGACAAGGGGGCCTCCAGGGTCACCGTGACGCTGGTGGACGCGGCGCAGACCGCGTTGTCTCTCAAGTCGACCGACGGCGCCGTCATCAACAACACCTATCTGGCGCAGTCGAATATCGACCCCAAGAGCGCGCTCTACGCCGATGACCCGGCCAGTC
Organism: Mycobacteroides sp. H001; assembly: GCF_001440005.1. Taxonomy (NCBI): domain Bacteria; kingdom Bacillati; phylum Actinomycetota; class Actinomycetes; order Mycobacteriales; family Mycobacteriaceae; genus Mycobacteroides; species Mycobacteroides sp. H001. The sequence goes on along the minus strand of NZ_LJYH01000025.1, from coordinate 175,723 downwards.
CGGGCGCCGAGCCGTACATCAACGTCCTCGTTGCGCGCGATGAGGAGAAGGACAATCCGACCTATCAGAAACTCGTCGATGTCTTTCATTCCCCGGCCGTCACCGAGGCATACGCCAAGGAGAGCAAGGGAACTCAATTGACCGTGACAAAGAGTGGCCAGGACTGCGCGTCGATTCTGGCGAGGATCGAGCAGCAGATCCGCGCCGAGAAATGACGGGAGCGGCGCCGCTCATCCGGTTCGAGAACGTCAGCAAGACGTTTCGGGTGGGCAAGAAGACCGTCACCGCCGTCGATGACGTGTCGCTGGACATCGACGCGGGCGACGTGTTCGCCATGATCGGTTACTCGGGGGCGGGGAAGAGCACCCTGGTGCGTCTCATCAACGGACTGGAGCGACCCAGCTCTGGTCGGGTCGTGGTGGACGGAGCCGAGGTCAGCGCCCTCGGAGAGCGCGAATTGCGCAGTCTGCGCACCGATGTGGGCATGATCTTTCAGCAGTTCAATCTCTTTCGGTCCCGGACCGTGGCGGGAAACATCGCCTACCCGCTGCGGGTGGCCGGGTGGACGGCCGAGAAGCGCACCGCGCGGGTCGCCGAGCTGCTGGAGTTCGTCGGCTTGGGTGAGAAGGCCAAGAGCTATCCGGATCAGCTTTCCGGTGGGCAGAAACAACGTGTCGGGATTGCGCGCGCACTCGCGACATCGCCGTCGATCCTGTTGGCCGACGAGGCCACCAGCGCTTTGGATCCCGAGACCACCGGCGATGTGCTGCAACTGTTGCGCACGGTGAACGATGAGTTCGGGGTCACCATCGTGGTGATCACCCATGAGATGGACGTGGTGCGTACGGTGGCCGATCGTGTCGCGGTTCTCGCCGATGGCAGGGTCGTCGAGTCCGGCACCGTTTTCGACGTTTTCTCGACTCCGCAGAGTGAGGCGGGTAAACGCTTCGTCGGCACGGTTCTGCAGAACACGCCGAGCGCCGCGGATGTCACCCGAATAGCTCAGCGGCACAAGGGAAGCATCGTCTCAGTGGAGATCAGCGAGGGCGTCCAGATAGGACCGGCGCTGGCGCGAGCCACCGAGCTCGGGGTGCGTTTCGAGGTGGTCTACGGAGGTATCACCACTCTTCAGTCGCGCTCCTTCGGCAATCTCACACTCGAGCTTGAGGGGCCTGATAGTCAAGTGGCACAGATTATTTCGGACTTATCCGCAGTGACGACCATCCAGCAGGTGAGGCGATGACGACGAATTGGGAGCGGTTGCGCCCGCAATTGTTCGAAGCCTTTGGCGACACCCTGTACATGGTGTCGATCACCCTCGTGGTGGGCGGGGTCATCGGTCTGGGCTTGGGAATGCTGCTGTACACCACCAGATCCGGTGGGCTGTTGCAGAACCGGTTGCTGCATACGCTGCTCAACGTAGTGGTGAACATCGTCCGGCCCATACCGTTCGTGGTGCTGATCGCCGCACTCGGACCGATCACACTTGGCGTGGTGGGGACGACCATCGGCACCACGGCGGTGGTGTTCGTGATGATCGTCGCGGCGTCTTTCGCGATTGCGCGCATTGTCGAACAGAACCTGGTGACCATCGACCCCGGGGTCATCGAGGCGGCGCGCGCAGTCGGTGCCGGGCCGTTGCGGATCATCCTGACGCTGCTGGTGCCGGAAGCGCTCGGGCCGTTGATACTCGGCTACACCTTTGTGCTCATCGGGATTGTGGACATGTCCGCGATGGCAGGTTTGGTGGGAGGTGGCGGTTTGGGCGATTTCGCGATCGTGCAGGGATATCAGCGTTTCAACTGGCAGGTGACAATCGTATCGACCGTCATCATCATCGCGCTGGTCCAGGCGGCGCAGTTCTTTGGAAACTATCTGGCCCGCAAGGCGCTTCGGCGATAGTTACGCGGGAGGCGTAGGCGCGGCAGGTGCTGGCGCGGCGGCAGGTGCCGGCGGTGCCCCCGGCGCGGGAGCAGCGCCTTCGGGCGCCTCGGGCGGGGTCCAGTGCCACTGCTCGGGTGCGGGGCCTTGCGAGTCGTCACCCAAACCGGGAATGCGTGTTCCGGGAGGCGGGGCGGTGCCGGGTAGCGGCTGGTTGAGCGATTCCTTGGTTCCACGGCCCACGATGCCGCCTCGCCACTGGCCGTCCTGAACGCCCCGAACGAGCCTGCCCAGATAGTCACCGCCGGAGATATCGGCCTTCTCTTCGCCGGGGTTCACCCCGTAGATCTCGCCCTTGCCGGGCTCTGCGGGTTTGAGGTTCTGTGGCAACAGGTACTCGTTGTTCAGCGCCCTCGTGTTCGGGGTGACGACGGGAGTCTCGACACCCGGTGCCGCGGGTGCTGCCGGTGCCGGATTCTGGCCGATCAGATTGGGATTGCCCACGATCGCCAGGTTGGTGGGTATGCCACCGGGGCCCTGCTCGGTGCCGGACAGGGCGAGCGGATTGCCGATCTGCGACGGCGGTGGCGGCTCCGGAGGTCCGGGAGGCGCCGCAGGGGCGGGCGCCGGAGCCGGGTCGGGTTCCCCGGGATCGGCTCCGGCGGTTGCCGCGGAGGAGAACAGCGCACTGGCGGCAAGAGCCGCAGCCACCCCGATCTTCACGATGGACGGACGATCGGGGTTTTTCATGGCTGCGTCTCCTCTGCGCTGGACTTGATAGGACGGTCTGAACTAGACGGTCTTCGTGACGCCGTAGTAGGCGACGATATCGTCGTTGTCCTTTGACGAGCTGGTCAGCACGGCGTACGAACGCAGGAACGACTGGCCGATGCAACCGTCGATCTTGATGTGCACGTCCTTGAGGGTGATGCGCACTTCGCTGCCCTTGTACTTCTTCTTGTCGACCGAGACGTTGATGACCTCACCGGGCTGGGGGTGCACCTCGATCTGGCCCTGAATGGGCAGGCCGAGGCTGCCGATGCCGCCGGTGGTCAGACCGACGTTCAGACCGATGGAGCCATTCAGCTTGACGGTGTTCAGGCTGATGCCGCAGCCGATCTGGTAGCCGGCTTCCAGCGTGCCGCCGGACAGCTTGGTGCTGCCGCCACCCTTGGCCGACCCGGTGAACGTGCCACCGGCGAGGTATTCGCGCGACGAGGTGGCGGTGGTCAGCGGCGGGATGGGCAGCTGGGTCTCGTCCTTGGCACCGACGGTCAGGGTCCAGCCGTCGGGGGTCTTGACGATGCCCGGATCTTCCGAGCCGACGACGCCGTTGTCCGGCGGGGGGGCCGTCGGCGGGCGGCGGCGGGGCGTCGGCGACGGGCTGCACGGGTGGTGGGTCATCGGACGGGTCCGCCAGGGCGAACGGCGCCGATGCCGCGAGCGCGCACACGGCAGTCAGGGTGACGAGACTCTTGAGCATGGGAATGGGGCCTCTCGTGGTCTTTTGTGGTGGGGCGGCTGAGTGAGTTTCGGTCATCAACGTCAGACGGCCTTGGTGACACCCATGTAGGTGACCACGTCATCGGTGTTTTCGGTTGAGCTGGTGAAGGTTGCGTACGACCGGATGAAGGACTGTCCGACGCAGCCGTCGATCTTGATACGGAAGCCTGTAATGGTGGTGCGTGAGGTGGTGCCCTCGAAGGACTTCTTGTTTACCGGGACGATGGTCACCGTGCCGGGCCTGAGGCCGACCTTGATCTGGCCGACGACACCGGCGCTGGCTGAGGGGACACCCGCCATGCTGATAGAGGGCTGGAGGCTGACACCACCCATCAGCTCCACCGGGCCACCGGTGATACCGCAACCGATCTGGTATCCGGCCTCCAACGTTCCACCGGCCAGCTTGGTCTTGCCGGAGCCCTTGACGCCACCGATGAAGGTGCCGCCCACCAGGTACTCGCGGGAGGACAGCGCCGTCGTGAGGGGCGCTACTGGCAGGATGGTTTCATCCTTGGCGGCGACGGCCAGGATCCAGCCGTCTGGGGTGGATAGGGTGCCCGGCTCTGCCGACTGCATGAAGCCATCGTCGACGGGCGGGGGAGGTGGTGCATCGGCCACCGGCTGCACGGGCGCCGGATCATCACCGGGTTCGGCCAGGGCGAGGGGCGCCGTCGCGGCGAGCGCGCATACAGCAGTCAGAGTGACAAGACTTTTCAGCATGGTGCGGTGGCGCCTCTCATTGTGTGGTGATGTCCATGACTTCTGTGAGGAAGCTGTCCCGACGAATGTTCAGGGTGCCGGATTGCTAAACGGTTAATGGACGGACAACAGTTATCGCCCAATGTCTATCCATTTCGTACGTCGGTACACACCATTCCAACCGCGATGATTTGAAACGCGAAAAGCCTTCTGCCTCGGCGATTGTGACGAAAACCACTGGTGTCGTTACCGTTTCGCGGCGGCCGTTTGGGACTACCCCGTAGGGGTATCCAGCACACTTTTCAACGGTCAGTCGAATTTCGCGCCGTATAACCGTTGTTCAACTTTCGTTCACACTTGTGACAATTCCGCAACTCACCATCGAATATCGGTGCCGCCCTAACGCGACGTCTTATGGAATTCCCGGTACGGTCACGGCACCAGAGAATCTGGAGAGGAATCGATGAGGTCACTACATCTGTGTCGCAAGGCGGTTGTGCCCACGCTGGTTGCGCTCGGCATGGGGCTGACGGTTATGCCGTCGGCGTATGCGGAGCCCGATCAGCCGGATCCGTCGGAACAACCCGCGCAGCAGACCGTGGTAGCGCCCGGACCCGCCATGGCGTCCGCGCCCGCGCCTACCTCCGATACCGCCACTCCGGCGGCGATCGAGGCGTGTGCCAAATTCGCGACGGCACTTGATTACGCCGCCACCAACTACTCCGATTTTGCCGACAACCTGGCCGGTATGGAGGGCAATTACAGCGACGTGTACGTCTCGTCCAGCAACGGCACGGGACGGGCCGCGCTCCGTGAAGCCGCCTCTTTCGCCAATGAGGCGGCAAATACTCCGGAGCTGGATCCGGCGATCGCCGATCCGATGCGTTCGTGGGCGACAAACGCCAACAAGCTCATGATTCTCATGGGCGTCCGGGCGCCGGTCGACGGTGTCAACGGGAAGGCCAACGACCTGAATACCGACGCTCATAACGTTCAGATGGCCTGCGCGCTGGCGGGGACGCACGCTTAGCGCTGCGCGGCCGTCCTAGTCTGGTGCCATGTTCACTGGAATCGTTGAAGAGCTTGGCGAGGTCCTGGGCAGGGAGGATCTCGGCGACTCTGCCCGCCTCACTGTGCTCGGTCCGCTGGTTGTCGAGGACGCGAAACATGGCGACTCGATAGCCGTCAACGGCGTCTGCCTGACGGTGGTCGAGGTGCGCCCCGGAGGGGTCTTCACCACCGATGTCATGGGGGAAACGCTGTCGCGCTCGAGTCTGGACAAGATCGGGACCGGCACGAAGGTCAATCTTGAGCGCGCGGCCGCGGTCAACAGCCGACTCGGTGGGCACATCGTGCAGGGGCATGTCGACGGCACCGGGAACGTGCTCCTCCGCACTCCGTCGGAGAACTGGGAAGTGGTGCGCGTCTCACTGCCCGCGCAGGTGGCCAGGTACGTCGTCGAAAAGGGCTCGATCACCGTGGACGGGGTGTCTCTGACGGTGTCGGCGCTGGGGCCGGATTGGTTCGAGGTGTCACTGATTCCGACCACATTGGGGTTGACGACGCTCGGATCTGCCGAGGTCGGGACGCCGGTGAACCTCGAAGTGGATGTCATCGCCAAATACGTGGAACGCCTGCTCGAGCACCGTTCTTAGCTTCCCGGTTCCGCTGAGTGAACAGCGCTCGAATCGTTCGATTTGCGGTGGTTCATAATTAACATGCCCCACACGCCCCTAACGAGAGTGGTCCCCATGACCAGGTTGGACAGCATCGAACGCGCTGTCGCCGATATCGCCGCCGGTAAGGCCATCGTCGTCGTCGACGATGAGGATCGGGAGAACGAAGGCGATCTGATTTTCGCCGCGGAGAAGGCCACCCCGGAGTTGGTGGCGTTCATGGTGCGATACACGTCGGGCTACCTCTGCGTGCCGCTGGCCGGGGAGGATTGCGATCGCCTCGGACTGTTGCCTCAATACGCGGTGAATCAGGACAAGCACGGCACCGCGTACACGGTCACCGTCGACGCGAAAAATGGTATCGGGACCGGGATTTCGGCGTCTGATCGCGCGGCGACAATGAGGCTGCTGGCCGATGCGACGAGCGCACCCGATGACTTCACGAAGCCGGGTCACGTTGTTCCGTTGCGCGCCAAGGATGGTGGGGTGCTGCGTCGCCCGGGCCACACCGAGGCCTCGGTGGATCTGGCGAAGCTGGCGGGGCTACGGCCCGCCGCGGTGATCTGCGAGATCGTCAGCCAAAAAGACGAGGGCGCGATGGCCCAAACCGAGGAACTGCGGGTCTTCGCCGACGAACACAACCTTGCCCTGGTGTCGATCGCGGACCTGATCGAGTGGCGCCGCAAGCACGAGAAGCATGTGGAGCGGATCGCTGAGGCGCGGATTCCCACTCAGCACGGAGAGTTCCGCGCGGTGGGCTACACGAGCATTTACGACGACGTCGAGCATGTGGCACTGGTGCTGGGCGATATTTCGGGGCCCGAAGGTGACGGCAATGACGTGTTGGTGCGGGTGCACTCTGAGTGTTTGACCGGCGACGTATTCGGTTCTCGCCGTTGTGATTGCGGTCCGCAGCTGGACGCGGCAATGGAGATGGTGGCCAAGGAGGGGCGTGGGATCGTGCTGTACATGCGCGGCCACGAGGGGCGCGGTATCGGCTTGATGCACAAGCTGCAGGCCTACCAATTGCAGGACGCCGGTGAGGACACTGTGGATGCGAACCTCAAGCTCGGTTTGCCTGCCGACGCGCGTGACTACGGTTTGGGCGCGCAGATTTTGGTGGACCTCGGGGTGAAGTCCATGCGGCTGCTGACCAACAATCCCGCCAAGCGTGTGGGGTTGGACGGGTACGGCCTGCACATCATCGAGCGGGTGCCCCTGCCGGTGCGCGCCAACTCGGAGAATATTCGATACCTGCGTACCAAGCGGGACCGGATGGGGCATGACTTGGCGGATCTTGACGATCACCCTGAGGCCGACGGAGCGTGAGCGGCGAAGGCATCCCGTCACTGAAGGTCGGTGACGCATCGAGTCTCAGCCTGGCGATAGTGGCCAGCACCTGGCACGACCAGATCTGCACCGCGCTGCTGGAGGGCGCCAAGCGGGTAGCAGCTGACGCGGGAATCGATCGTCCGACCGTGGTCCGGGTTCTGGGCGCCATTGAGATACCCGTCGTGGCGCAGGCACTGGCCCGTACCCATGACGCCGTCGTTGCGCTCGGGGTCGTAATCCAAGGTGAGACACCGCATTTCAACTACGTGTGCGACGCGGTGACTACTGGGCTGACCCGTGTCTCGCTGGATACCAGCACACCGGTGGCCAACGGGGTGCTGACCGTGAACAACGAGCAGCAGGCCCTCGACCGTGCCGGTCTGCCGGAATCCTCCGAAGACAAGGGCGCCCAGGCAGCGGCGGCCGCGCTCGACACCGCGCTTACCCTGCGCCGGCTCCGTCAGCCGTGGACCGAGGCGTGACCCAATCGCCACGGGACGACGCTTGGGAACTCGTCCTCAAACCGCATCTCTCGCCGTACTTTGTGTACGCCGCCGCCTTCATCATCGCGGCCGCGCATGTCGCGGTGGGGGTGCTGCTCAAGATCTCGCCCAATAGTGGGGTGATCTTCAAGACCTCCGACCAGATCGGTATCGCGTTGGTGGGCTTTGTCATCGCGGGTGTGGTCCTCATGTTCGCGCGTCCGCGGGTACGTGCCGGTGTGGTGGGGATCGAGGTACGTAATGTGCTGGGTCCCAAACTCATCCCGTGGTCCGAGGTAGTCGGAGTCTCATTTCCCGCCGGTGCGCAGTGGGCACGGCTGGACCTGGACGACTACGAATACGAGCCGTTGATGGCAATTCAGGCCATCGACAAACAGCGGGCCGTCGAAGCGATGGACGCGCTGCGCGGGTTGGTCGTCAAGTACACGGAGCCGTCCCCGGCTTAGCCGGTCATGAGCGGGCCGGACGGCCATCTCACGCAGTTTCCGGTCCTGGCGGCGATGTCCACGTATCGTGGCAATACCGACCGTGCCTGCGAAGATGGCCAGGGCAGAGAGCTTGGAGAACGTGGCGACTACGAGAACTACCGCGCGCCGCGGGGGTGTTCGGGCGTCCCTGGCGTCCGTACGTAACGCGCACGACCTCTTTGTGGCGGGCCAGGTAGACGGTTCGTATCTGGAATCGATACCGCTGCCGCGCCTCGTCACTGAAAGCTGGCAGCGGAGTCTGGCGACCGGCGTCGATCCCGACCGTGGTCCCGGCGAGGCGGCCGCCGCGAGGAGCCTGACCGAGCTGCGCAGCAGCCATCCGCTGGCCGGCGCGCTGCCCGTCATCCGTCGTCTGCTCGTGGACCATGCCACGGATTCGGGCGTACTTGTCGGGGTTACCGCTGCTGACGGCGCACTGCTGTGGGTGGAAGGCGACGCGGGCGCGGGCCGCAAGGCGGCGTCGATGAACTTCGTGCCCGGTGCCGACTGGAGCGAGCGGGCCGTGGGCACGAACGCCCCCGGTACCGCCCTTGCCCTGGATCGGGAGGTGCAGATCCGTGGCAGCGAGCATTTCTGCAGGCTGGTCCGGCCATGGTCGTGCACCGCGGTGCCGATACACGACCCGCTGACCGGTGAGCCCCTGGGAAGCATCGATCTCACCGGCGGTTCGGCCGTTGCATCGGCCCAGACGCTGGCCTTGGTCCGTGCGACGGCAGTCGCCGTTGAGCATTTCATCGCCCTGAACTACCCGCGGCGGGGCCAGCCGGAAAGTGATGCCGAACCGCGTGTGACGCTGCTCGGCGCTGACCGCCCGATTTTGCGCACCGGCGGAGGACAGCGTCGGCTGTCCGGTCGCCATGCCGAGATCATGGCGCTATTGCTGCGCCACCCGGAGGGTCTGAGCGCCGACCATCTGGCGATACTGCTCGACGAAAATGATCTCGACGTCGTCACCATTCGCGCCGAAATGTCGCGATTGCGGCGCATTGTGGGGGACGAGCTGATCGGGTCCCGCCCGTACCGGCTGCTCGAACAGGTGGGAAGCGATATGGGTGATGTCTTCGCCGCGCTTCGATCCGGAGATATCGCCAGGGCGATGGACCACTACTCGGGCCAGCTGTTGCCGCGTTCGGCGGCGCCGGCCGTTGCGCGGCTGCGCCTGGAGCTGAGCACCAGTCTTCGCGGCGCTGTGCTTGCAGACGGTGATCTGCAGCTGCTGCGCCGTTGGCTCGACCTGCCGGAGGCGCGCGATGACCGCCAGGGATGGCAGGCGCTGCACGATCATCATGGTGCGGGCGTTGTCGGCCGCTCCTCGGCGCGCGGCCACCTCGTTGCGTTGGACTCCGATCTCGCCTGAGCACCGCCACTGCTGGCCGAAAGTTGCAACCGTGCTGCAACGGGCCTAAACCTACCTTCAGTGATCACCGACACATGTGATGTCTTGAAGGTAGGAGAACGCCGTGACTGTTTACGCCCGCCCGGGTGCGCCGGGATCGCTGATGACTTTCGCATCCCGCTACGAGAATTTCATTGGCGGGCAATGGGTTCCCCCGGCCGAGGGCCGATACTTCGAGAATCGCACGCCGGTGACGGGGGAGGTGTTCTGCGAGATACCGCGTTCCGGTGAGGCCGATGTGGAGAACGCTCTCGATGCTGCACACGCCGCGGCTCCAGGCTGGGGTAAGACCTCGCCGGCCGATCGTGCGCTCATCCTCAACCGGATTGCCGACCGGATGGAATCCAACCTGCAGTCCATTGCCGTGGCCGAGTCGTGGGACAACGGCAAGCCCGTCCGGGAAACCCTGAACGCAGACATCCCGTTGGCCATCGATCATTTCCGGTACTTCGCCGGTGTCCTTAGGGCGCAGGAGGGTTCACTCTCGCAGATCGACGAGGACACTGTCGCCTACCACTTCCACGAGCCCCTCGGCGTGGTCGGGCAGATCATCCCGTGGAACTTCCCGCTGCTGATGGCGAGTTGGAAACTCGCCCCGGCCATCGCCGCGGGCAACACGGTGGTGCTCAAGCCCGCCGAACAAACCCCGGCATCCATCCTGTACCTGTTCTCTCTCATCGGTGATCTTCTGCCTCCCGGTGTGGTGAACATCGTCAACGGGTTCGGGGTGGAGGCGGGTAAGCCACTGGCATCCAGCAGCCGGATCGCCAAGATAGCCTTCACCGGCGAAACCAGCACCGGCCGGCTGATCATGCAGTACGCCAGCCAGAACCTGATTCCGGTCACCCTGGAGCTCGGTGGCAAGAGCCCCAACCTCTTCTTCTCCGACGTGATGGTCGCCGGTGACGATTTCCAGGACAAGGCCCTGGAAGGGTTTACCATGTTCGCGTTCAACCAGGGTGAGGTGTGCACCTGTCCTTCGCGGAGCCTGATACAGGCCGACATCTTCGATGAGTTCCTGGAGCTGGCCGCCATCCGTACCAAGGCCATCCGCCAGGGTGATCCGCTGGACACCGAGACGATGATGGGGGCGCAGGCCTCCCACGAGCAGCTCGAAAAGATCATGTCGTACATCGACATCGGCAAATCCGAAGGGGCACGGCTGGTTACCGGTGGTGAGCGGGCCGAGCTCGGGGGCGATCTGTCGGGCGGTTACTACGTGACACCCACGGTCTTCGCCGGCACGAACTCGATGCGGATCTTCCAGGAGGAGATCTTCGGGCCGGTGCTGGCCGTGACCTCCTTCGCGGACTACGACGACGCCGTCGCCATCGCCAACGACACTCCGTACGGGCTGGGCGCCGGAGTGTGGAGTCGCAACGGCAACATCGCCTATCGCGCCGGGCGTGACATCAAGGCCGGCCGGGTGTGGACCAACTGCTATCACCAGTATCCCGCGCATGCCGCCTTTGGCGGCTACAAACGGTCGGGTATCGGCCGCGAGAACCACAAGATGATGCTGGATCACTACCAACAGACCAAGAATCTGTTGGTGTCCTACAGCTCCAAGGCGCAGGGCTTCTTCTGAGCAACGCCACTGGCGACATCACCCGAAAGCGAAGTCATTCACCTGAATTGATCTGTGGAGAGCAAGGAAACGATATGGCGACCACCAAGCACGGCCTCGTCGAGGAGCATCTGGAAAGCGCGGACTATCTGCGCAAGCGCCAACTCAAATCGGGGAGCGCGGGCTGGCTGCTGCTGGCCGGTCTCGGCGTGAGTTACGTGGTGTCCGGCGACTATTCGGGCTGGAACTTTGGCCTCGGTCAAGGTGGTTTCGGTGGGCTGGCCATCGCCACCGTGGTGATCGCTGGCATGTACTTGGCACTGGTGCTGGGGATGGCCGAACTCTCGTCGGCGCTGCCGACGGCCGGCGGCGGTTACACCTTCGCGCGCCGTGCGCTCGGCCCGTGGGGCGGATTTGCTACGGGCACAGCAATTCTCATCGAATACTCGATCGCTCCGGCCGCCATCGCCACCTTCATCGGCGCGTATGTCCAATCGCTGGGTCTGTTCGGCATCACCAACGGATGGTGGGTTTACCTGGCCGCCTATGCGTTGTTCATCGGGATCCACCTATCCGGGGTTGGCGAGGCGCTCAAGGTGATGTTCGTGATCACCGCGATCGCCTTGGTGGGCCTGTTGATCTTCGCGGTTGCGGCGGCCGGCCAGTTCGACGTTCACAATCTCACCAACATCGCGGTCGATGCGGGCGCGGCCGGGGCCTCTAGTTTCCTGCCGCATGGATACCTGGGTATCTGGGCGGCCATCCCGTTCGCGATCTGGTTCTTCCTGGCCGTCGAGGGTGTACCGCTGGCAGCGGAGGAGACCGCCAATCCGGAACGCAATGTGCCGAGAGGGATTATCGCGGCGATTGGCGTGCTGCTGGTGACCTGTGCGATCGCACTGGTGCTGACCACGGGTGCCGGTGGCGCGGAACAGATGTCGGACTCGGGCAATCCGCTGGTCGAGGCGCTCGGCCACGGCACTGCCGCCAAGCTGGTCAACTACATCGGCTTGGCCGGACTCATCGCCAGCTTCTTCTCGATCATCTACGCCTACTCACGACAGCTGTTCGCGCTCTCGCGTGCGGGCTATCTCCCGACGGTGCTGTCGGTGACCAATTCGCGGAAGGCGCCCACGCTGGCGCTGATCGTCCCCGGCGCTATCGGGTTCGCGCTGTCGTTGACGGGGCATGGCGACCTGCTGCTCAACATGGCGGTCTTCGGTGCGGCCCTGAGCTATGTGCTGATGATGGTCAGCCACATCGTGCTTCGCGTGCGCGAGCCCAACATGCCGCGGCCGTACCGTACCCCGGGCGGTGTGGTCACCACCGGCTTCGCTTTGGCCATCGCGGTGCTGGCGGTCATAGCCACCTTCCTGGTCAACCCGGTCGCTGCGGGCTTGTGCCTGGCGGTGTTCGCGGCATTCATGGTCTATTTCGCGCTGTACAGCCGCCACCGTTTGGTGGCGAATTCGCCCGACGAGGAGTTCGCGATGCTGGCGGAGGCGGAAAGCGAGCTCACGTGAAGTACCGGCAACAGGTCGCGGGAGTCAGCTACGCCTTCGACGGGCTGGTGGACGTGATGGCCAAGGCGACGCCGCTGCGGTCGGGTGATCAGCTGGCCGGCTGCGCGGCGGAGTCTGATGCCGAACGGGCAGCCGCGGCATGGGTTCTCGCGGACCTGCCACTCGACACTTTTCTCAACGAAGCGGTGGTGCCCTACGAAACCGATGAGGTGACCCGGCTGATCATCGACAGCCACGATCGTCGCGCCTACTCGGACATCTCGCATCTGACGGTAGGCGGCTTTCGGGATTGGTTGCTGCAGAGTGCTTCCCGCGACGACGGCGCTCAGCGCATCGCTGCCGTGTCTGCCGGGGTAACCCCGGAGATGGCGGCGGCGGTCAGCAAGATCATGCGCAATCAAGACCTGGTCGCGGTCGGGTCGGCGATGCGGGTGAGCGCGGCTTTCCGCACCACGGTCGGTGGCGTGGGCACGCTGGCCACCCGGCTACAACCGAATCACCCCACCGACGATCCCCGGGGTGTCGCCGCAGCCGTGCTCGATGGACTGCTTCTGGGGTGCGGTGACGCGGTGATCGGTATCAACCCGGCGACCGATTCGCCGGAAGCCACCTCGGAGCTGCTTCATCTGATGGACTCCATCAGGTCGCGCTACGACATTCCGACCCAGTCATGCGTCCTGTCACACATCACCACCACCATCGGATTGATCGAGCGGGGCGCGCCGGTAGATCTGACGTTCCAGTCGATCGCCGGCACCGAGGGCGCCAATTCTGCTTTCGGAGTGAACATTGCGTTGCTGCGTGAAGGTCGCGATGCGACCCGGGCGCTGCGGCGCGGGACCGTCGGTGACAACGTCATGTACCTCGAAACCGGGCAGGGTTCGGCGCTGAGCTCCCAGGCCCACCTGGGTACCGGCGATAAACCTGTCGATCAGCAGACCCTCGAAACGCGCGCCTACGCGGTGGCCCGCGATCTGGAGCCATTCCTGGTCAACACCGTTGTCGGATTCATCGGGCCGGAATACCTCTACGACGGAAAGCAGATCATCCGCGCCGGATTGGAGGACCACTTCTGCGGCAAGCTGCTTGGTCTGCCGATGGGTGTCGATGTTTGTTACACCAACCACGCAGAGGCAGATCAGAACGACATGGACACGCTGCTGATCCTGCTTGCCGCGGCCGGGGTGGCATTCGTCATCACTGTTCCCGGCGCCGACGATGTGATGCTCGGCTACCAGAGTCTGTCGTTTCATGATGTCCTGCAAGCGCGCCGGACGCTGGGCCTGCGTCCGGCACCCGAGTTCGAACAGTGGCTGCGTGCCATCGGAATGGTCGACGAAGCCGGCGCTCTCACCCCCTTTGATGTGACGAGCTCGCCGTTGCGTGCGCTGACGGCATCGGGCGCCTGATGACGACAGGTGATGTTGCCCGCCAAAAGTTTTGGAAAGAACTGAGGTTGAACACCCAGGCCCGGATCGGTCTGGACCGGGCGGGCAATGCGCTGCACACGCGGGATGTGCTGGACTTGGCCGCCGCGCACGCGGCCGCCCGCGATGCGGTCCACGTGCCCCTGGACACCGAGCGTCTCACCGCCGAAGTCGGTGGTATCGGACTGGGGACACCCACGGTGGTCACCAGTCAAGTGAGTTCGCGCGCAGAGTATTTACGCAGACCCGACCTCGGGCGGTTGCCGGCGGACTTGTCGTCGGTGCCGCGGGAAGGCGCCGATATCGGCTTCGTGCTGGCCGATGGTCTGTCACCCACGGCCCTCATGCGCCACGGCGTCCCACTGCTGTGCGAACTCGTTCTGCAGCTTGGCGTTTCCTACACCCTGGCCGCACCCGTGATCGCCACGCAGTCCCGGGTGGCGCTGGGCGATCACATCGCCGCGCAGGGACGGTACCGCACGCTGATTGTGATCATTGGCGAGCGTCCGGGCCTCAGCGTTGTCGACAGCCTCGGCATCTATCTCACGCATCTGCCGCGCCCGGGTTGTACCGACGCCGACCGCAACTGCATTTCCAATATCCACCCGCCGGACGGGCTCAGTTACCGGGAGGCCGCACACATCGCGGCGAGTCTGGTCGGTGGCGCGCGCCGGTTGGGCCGTTCTGGCGTGTCACTCAAGGACACTTCGCGCGCGGGCGTGATCGACGGGGCCGGGCAGGGCGAGTTGGGCTGATTTGGGTGCTTACCCCGTGTCACCCATGACGAGGCCCTCACGGCGCGGATCCGCACCGCCGATCCACCCCTGACCTCGTCGCACCAGCGCCGACAGCCCACTGGACTGGTCGGCGACATCGACAGTGTGTCCGCGACTGCGCAGCCCTTGGACCAGTGGATCATCGGAGCCGTTGTTGTGCGCGTCGATGTTGGGGTGTTCTCCACCGACGTTTGTCTTGCGTGAGTTGTTGGCGCCGAAGTCCACCATGGAAACCGCCTGTTGCGGGTCGAGTCCCCAATCCAAAATGCCGACAAGGGTTTTCACCACGAATTGGATGATCACCGCACCGCCGGGAGAACCCAGCGCCAGCAGCAGGGCGCCACGCTTGCCGGACTCCGCACGTTCGAAGACCAGGGTGGGGGCCATGGAGCTGCGCGGCCGTTTTCCTGGTTGTAGCCGGTTGGCAATGGGAAGCCCGTCCTTGCCCACGGGCTCGGCGGAGAAGTCGGTGAGCTGATTGTTGAGGATGAAGCCGTCGACCATGTGGAATGAGCCGAATGCGGATTCCACTGTCGTGGTGAGCGATGCGGCATTGCCTTGCCTATCGACGACCGTCACCTGGCTGGTGCCGTGTTCGGGAGTGGACACCGCGGCAGAGGCTGGAACGTTGAATTCGCCGGGCCTGGCGGTGCCCATCGTCTTATCGCCGGAGATCAGCCTGGCACGTGCGCTGAGGTAGGTCGGGTTGAGCAGGGTGTTGGGTGAATTACCCGGCAGTGCCACGAAATCGGTATCGGCGACGTACTTGTCGCGATCGGCGTAGGCCAGCCGCTCGGCCTCCGCGATGTAGTGCACTCCGTCCACCGTGGGTCTACCGCCGTCCAGGTCGACGTCGGTGGGGCGGTAGGAGGCCATCGGAAAGTTCTGCAGGATGCCCAGGGTGGCGGCGACGGCGATGCCACCCGAGGATGGTGCCGGCATGCCGCAGATTTCGTGATCGCGGTATGTGGTGCAGAGGGATTCACGGCGCTTGGCCGTGTACCCGGAGAGATCGGCCGTCGTCATCAGGCTCGGGGTGCGGCCGGACGAGGTATCTGCTGCCGCCGCGACGATATCCTCGGCGATGGCGCCCCGGTAGAACGCTTCAGGTCCGTCGGTGGCCACCGCGCCGAGGGTTTTCGCGTAAGCTGGATTGGTCAGCCTGGTCCCCGCGGATTTCGCTGATCCGTCGGGGTTGAGAAAGTACGTGCCCGCCTCGGGATCGATGGCAAGGCCGGCCGCCGAGTCGCTGATGGCGGCGGCGAGGCGCGGACTGATCTCGAAACCTTCGTCGGCCAATTGAACTGCCGGTGTGAACAAATCGCGCCATGAAACGGTGCCATGCGCGGAATGGGCGTCGTGGAGTAAACGAAGAATGCCGGGAACCCCGATGGAGCGGCCCGATGATCGGGCATCGGGAATGGGCTTGGCTCTGTTGGCGTCATCGATCCAGCGCAGATAGTTTTCGGTGGCGGCCGCGGGAGCCACCTCGCGGCCGTCGTATGTCTCGACGGCACCGGTCTTGGCGTCGTAGTAGACGAGGAAACCTCCGCCACCGATCCCGGAGGATTGCGGCTCGACGAGCCCGAGGACGGCTTGCGCGGTGATCAATGCGTCCGCCGCGGAGCCGCCGTCGCGTAGCACCCGGCAGGCCGCCTGGGTGGCCAGCGGGTTGGCCGTCGCGACGGCAAAGCTGGCAGTGCGTACGGCAGTCATGCCCGTGCGATAGCCGGTCGCGACCTCGGGGTTGGTGGAGATATCGCGTTCCCCGGAGGGACCCGCAGTGGCGGTGTTCGTGACGGGAACGCCATTGGTGACGATGCTGCACGGCTCGGATCCGGCGCCCGGACGCATTGCGTGGTCGGTCGAGCAGCCGACCGTCACGAGTGCGGCGAGGGCGAGGACGGCTAGCGGTCGTGGTGGAATCCTCACAGTTCCATGACGTTAGCGGCTACCGCGTGAGATCCACCGGGTGGTAGGAGAAACCGATTTCGACGGGCGTGTTGGTGAGTTCAGAACTCCGGGCGGACAGCACCGACTGGCCATCGGGATCGATCGTGACGGTCAGCGGGATCGCGGTGCCCTTGCTGTTGGTTACTGCCGGGGATGCGAACATCCCGACCAGCAGTGGCGGCTGATCCGGACCAGCATCGGATTCGATCAGCAGCGTGGTGTCATGACGCACCCAGTGTGTGCCCGCGGGAAGCGCGAGGTGCAGGTTGTAGTCGAACGAGTCGGAAGGGTTCTTCTTCACGATGGTGAAGTACTCGCCGCCGTCGACAAGGGGAGTCACCGTGAAGTCGGTGTCGGCAGACCGATAGGTCGCCTCTCCGTCGGGGCCCCATTCGGCGGGCATGAGGGGTGCGCTGTCGGGCAGGTGGATTGTCAGCAGCTCGCCGGGTTTACCGGTCCTGACCTTGATGCCCTCCTGCGCGAAGACGGGAAGTATCGCTGTGCGCGTGGCGGCTTCAGAATTCGGTGCGGGTGCCGGGGTGTCGGGATCGGCCGCGGCGATCGCGGGTGACAAGGCGATCCCGCTCATCGTCAGCAATGCGGTGGCCAGGGAACTAATGCCGAACTTCATTCAATTCGTCCTTCTGTGTCAGCACGCCAGCGTGACGTGGGCGACCTTGGTGGAGACTGGAACTGATGTCGGCCTGTTGCGCATATCACGCGCGCTGGCGACGTTGGAAACCGGCGATTGCTGATTGACGGATTGGACGGTGCAGTTATCTGGATGACCGGATCCGATTCTCGTCACGGTGACGCGATAGCCGCTGGCCTGCAGGCTGTTGATCACCGCATCGGCGTCGTTCGACGGTCGGGCCTGCGCGTGAATCGCCGTCGCCAGAGAAAAGCTGGAAGCCGCTACGAGCAGGACGGGTATGAATCCACTAGGCAATCTACGCACCGTCATAAAGCCCTCACCTTGTAGTTGATTCTCTTTTCAGGCTAGCCGATCACACGCGCCGCGTCTGGAAGCCCGTGATTCTGAGCTGCGTTAAGTGCGGGGCCCAGCCCGGTCGGGTGCGGATACGTGCCGGGTTGTCGCATGAACAGCAATCCAACGATTGAGCCTGACCAAGTAAACAGCTACCCATCAATGGGTTAACAACGTTAGCTCGATGCTACTGTTGTTTATGCGAATAGCCGTGGCGAAGGTGATGTCTGGATATGTCTCGTCGATGCTTATCGGGGGTGTATTTCTTTGTAATATTGCTCACGCAGACCCAAGTGCCGAACCGCCCGACTGCTCGGCTGCTGACTTAGCGGGGATTGTGGCGGGGGTTTCCGCCTCGGAATCGGTCTATCTGCACACACACCCTGACGTGAATGACTTCTTGTCCGGTTTGAAGGGCAAAAATGCTAAGGAAATTCGTACTGAACTGCGGCAGTACATGAGCTCACACCCGGATGTAAAACAAGATCTTCAGGATATTCGTCGGCCACTCACCGATTTCAAGAGCAGGTGCAGTGCCGAGTCGCTTGAATCAGTCGGCGATTCGGAATAGGGGGCAATGGCGATGCGTAGTGTTGCATTTATCACTGGCCTCCTGAAGCGAGGATCCATCATCGGAATGGCCGCATTGGCGTTGTTTGCCACTGCAAGTCTGAACGTTGCGCACGCGGATATTCCGCCGTGCGCCCCGCACGAAGACCCCGAGCACTATCGATGCAAGATCTACACAGACGATCCATTTGGCGTGTGGGAGTCCGAGGTTGAGCAGGAGCTGCTGGGTATTCCTTGGTCCGATCACTGACGGGCCGGGCCGGACGTGCTCTGCTCGCCAGGGTTAGTCGGACTCCGCGACTAGCCTGGATACGTGCCTGATCCCTCGACCTATCGACCGGCTCCCGGCTCGATACCCGTCGAGCCGGGGGTCTATCGATTCCGTGATCCGCACGGACGGGTCATCTACGTGGGCAAGGCCAAGAGCCTTCGTAGCCGGCTCACCTCGTACTTCGCCGATGTCGCCAGTCTGCATCCGCGTACCCGGCAGATGGTCACCACTGCGGGCAGCGTCGAGTGGACCGTGGTGGGCACCGAGGTCGAAGCGCTGCAGCTCGAGTACAACTGGATCAAGGAATTCGATCCGCGCTTCAATGTGCGCTACCGCGACGACAAGTCGTATCCGGTGCTCGCCGTCACGCTCAACGAGGAGTACCCGCGGCTGTTCGTCTATCGCGGGCCTCGCCGTAAGGGCGTGCGTTACTTCGGCCCGTACTCGCATGCGTGGGCGATCAGGGAGACGCTCGACTTGCTTACCCGGGTCTTCCCGGCCCGCACCTGCTCTAACGGAGTGTTCAAGCGGCACAAACAGATTGACCGCCCTTGCTTGCTGGGATACATCGAGAAATGTTCGGCGCCCTGCATCGGGCGGGTGAGCGCCGAAGAGCACCGGGAGATCGTTCTCGATTTCTGCGACTTCCTCTCTGGCAAGACGGATCGTCTGGCCCGGGACATGGAACGTGAAATGAACCACGCGGCTAAGGAACTCAATTTCGAGCGGGCGGCACGGCTGCGCGACAACATTTCTGCCTTGCAGCGTGCACTGGAGCGACAGACTGTTGTGTTCGGAGATGGCACCGACGCCGATGTGGTGGCCTTCGCCGACGACGAGCTGGAAGCCGCGGTGCAGGTGTTCCATGTGCGTGGTGGGCGGGTTCGCGGCCAACGTGGCTGGATTGTCGAAAAGTCGGGGGACCCGGGCGATTCCGATCTTGAGGGACTCGTCGAACAGTTCCTCACTCAGTTTTACGGCGACCAGGCCGATCTCGCTTATGTCGCCGACACGGATGCCGACGTGGCCCCGGTGCCGCGTGAGGTTCTCGTGCCGGTGCTGCCGCGTGATGCCGAGGGCATGACCTCTTGGTTGACCGGGCTACGGGGTTCCCGGGTCTCATTGCGGGTACCGCAGCGTGGCGACAAAAAGGCGCTCGCCGAGACGGTGGAGCGCAATGCCAAAGAGGCCCTGTCGCAGCACAAGCTCAAGCGCGCAGGCGATCTCACCACAAGGTCGGCGGCGTTGCAGGAGCTTCAGGATGCGCTCGGCCTGGAGCAGGCGCCGCTGCGCATCGAGTGCATCGACATCAGCCATGTCCAGGGCACCGACGTGGTGGCCTCGCTGGTGGTCTTCGAGGATGGGCTGTCCCGCCGGTCGGACTACCGCCACTACAGCATCCGGGAGGCTGCCGGGGATGGGCGCTCCGACGACGTCGGGTCCATTGCGGAGGTGACGCGGCGCCGATTCGCCCGGCACGTGCAGGATCAGCAGGTTCACGGTGACAGTGGTGCGGTATTGGATGCTGCCGGCGTTGCGGCTCCGGGGTTGGACGTCGCCGGCGCCGCGGCTCCGGGGTTGGACGTCGCCGGCGCCGCGGCTCCGGAAGGCAGGTCGAGGAAGTTCGCCTATCCGCCCAACCTTTTCGTCGTCGACGGTGGTGCACCCCAGGTCAACGCGGCCGCTGCCGAACTGAGTGAGCTGGGTGTCACCGATGTCGCGGTCATTGGATTGGCCAAGCGCCTCGAGGAGGTGTGGGTGCCGGGTGAGCCGGATCCGGTGATTCTGCCGAGGACGAGTGAGGCGTTGTATCTGCTGCAGCGTGTTCGCGACGAGGCGCACCGATTCGCCATCACGTTCCATCGCAGCAAGAGGTCCCGGCGGATGACCGCCTCGGTGCTCGATGGCATACCGGGGCTGGGGGAGGCGCGCCGGGCCGCGCTCGTCTCGCACTTCGGTTCGGTGGCGCAGCTGAAGAAGGCCAGCGTCGAGGAGATCACCGCGGTTCCGGGCATCGGTGCGGCCACCGCACTGGCGGTACGTGAGGCGCTCGTCGGTCCAGTCAATTCGGAGGCGACTTCCGGTGCAACCGAAGCACCACTGCCCGCCATGGTCGAAAATGGAGTCGATGACAATCGATCCTCTTAGCGTGGCAAGCGGACCCGCGAACGCCGATATCGACGTCGTCCTGGTCACGGGCCTATCGGGCGCGGGACGCGGCACCACCGCCAAGGTGCTCGAAGACCTGGGATGGTATGTCGCCGATAACCTGCCGCCCGAATTGATCACCCGGATGGTGGACCTGGGTCTTGCCGCGGGTTCACGCATCACGCAGCTCGCGGTGGTGATGGATGTCCGCTCCCGGGGCTTCACCGGCGATCTGGAATCGGTGCGTGCCGACCTGGCCACCCGGGGGATCAGCCCACGTGTGCTTTTCCTGGAGGCATCCGACGAGAGCCTGGTGCGCCGCTACGAACAGAACCGGCGCAGTCACCCGCTGCAGGGCGGTCAGACCCTTGCCGAGGGCATTGCCGCCGAACGCACGTTGCTCTCACCGATCCGGGCCTCGGCGGATCTGGTCATCGACACATCGTCGCTGCCCGTGCCCGCACTGCGTGCCGCTATCGAGCGTGCCTTCAGCACCGAGACAGTCGCACATCTGAGCGTCACCGTGGAATCTTTCGGATTCAAATATGGGCTACCGATGGATGCCGATATGGTCGTCGACGTCCGATTTCTACCGAACCCACACTGGGTTGACGAGCTGCGACCGCATACCGGTCAGCATCCGTCGGTGAGCCAGTACGTATTGAGCCAACCCGGCGCGGACGAGTTCCTGGACACCTACCATCGGCTGCTGAACCTCGTCATCGACGGTTACCGGCGAGAGGGAAAGCGCTACATGACAATCGCGGTTGGCTGTACCGGCGGCAAGCATCGCAGTGTCGCGATCACCGAGGCCCTGGCCGCATCGTTTGCCCCCGATGAAGACCTGTCGGTGCGGGTATTGCACCGCGACTTGGGGCGCGAATGAACCCCGGCATCGACCAGCCGTTCACGCGCCGCGAACCCCGGATCGTTGCCCTCGGTGGTGGCCACGGTCTGTACGCCACACTTTCGGCGGCGCGACGGCTCACCCATGACATAACCGCCGTGGTGACGGTGTCCGATGACGGCGGCTCGTCCGGGCGAATTCGTTCCGAGCTCGGGATCGTGCCACCCGGCGATCTGCGCATGGCGTTGGCGGCGCTCGCCTCCGACAGCCCGCGCGGGCGCATGTGGGCCACGGCCATCCAGCACCGCCTGGGCGGCAATGGCGGGTTGGCGGGGCACCCGATCGGCAACCTGATCCTGGCCGGGCTCACCGACATGCTCGCCGATCCGGTCTCCGCGCTCGACGAGATGGGCCGCATGCTCGGCATCACCGGCCGGGTGTTGCCGATGTGCCCGATTCCGTTGCAGATCGAGGCCGACGTATCCGGTCTGGAGTCCGACCCGCGGATGAGCCGGGTGATCCGCGGGCAGGTGGCGCTGGCGACCACCCCCGGCAAGGTGCGCCGCGTCCGCATGCATCCGGGCAACCCGCCGGCCACCCGGCAGGCCGTGGAGGCCATCATGGCCGCCGACCTGGTGGTTTTAGGGCCCGGGTCCTGGTTCACCAGTGTCATCCCGCATGTCCTGGTGCCCGAACTTTTCGCTGCTTTGCAGCAGACCCAGGCCCGGAAGGCCTTGATCTTGAATCTGGCACCGGAGCCGGGGGAGACGGCGGGCTTTTCCGCGGAGCGTCATTTGCACGTACTCTCGCAACACGCGCCCGAGTTCGGTGTACACGACATCGTCGTCGAATCCGCATCCGCAGATGACACCGAACGCGACCACTTGACCAGGGCAGCTGCCTTGTTCAATGCGCACGTTCAGTTCGCTGACGTCTCGCGCCCTGGTACACATTTACATGACCCTGCGAAACTGTCGGCGGTCTTGGATCGAGTACGAACGGGTAGCGCGGCCGCGGCCGCGGGAACAGATGCCGAATCCACGGTGCGCCTGGCAGCGGGGGGCGGGAGCACGCAGCATGGAATTCAGAGAGGGGACACCCCGTGGCGATGACCGCCGAGGTCAAAGACGAACTGAGCCGCCTGGTGGTGACTCAGGTCAGCAGCCGCCGCGCCGAGGTCGCGTCGCTGCTGCGGTTCGCCGGCGGACTGCATATCGTCAGCGGCCGGGTTGTCGTCGAGGCAGAAGTCGACCAGGGCAGCATCGCGCGGCGTCTCCGCAAGGACATCTTCGATCTGTACGGCTATAACGCCGTAGTGCACGTGTTGTCTGCGGGCGGCATCCGCAAGACCACTCGTTATGTGGTCCGCGTCGCCAAGGACGGAGAAGCGTTGGCGCGGCAGACCGGTCTGCTCGATCTGCGGGGGCGCCCGGTGCGCGGGCTGCCGGCACAGGTGGTCGGCGGCAGCGTGGCCGATGCCGAGGCCGCCTGGCGTGGCGCGTTCCTGGCACACGGCTCGCTGACAGAACCCGGCCGGTCATCGGCGCTGGAGGTCAGCTGCCCGGGACCGGAGGCCGCGCTGGCCCTGGTGGGTGCGGCCCGACGGCTCGGCGTGAGCGCGAAGGCGCGTGAGGTGCGGGGCAGTGATCGGGTGGTGGTTCGCGATGGCGAGGCCATCGGTGCCTTGCTCACCCGGATGGGCGCGCAGGACACCCGACTGACGTGGGAAGAACGCCGGATGCGCCGCGAAGTGCGGGCAACGGCGAACAGGCTCGCGAATTTCGACGACGCGAACCTGCGCAGGTCCGCGCGTGCTGCGGTCGCTGCGGCCGCGCGCGTGGAGCGTGCCCTGGAAATCCTTGGCGACACAGTGCCCGACCACCTCGCGGCCGCCGGAAAGCTGCGCGTTGAGCACCGGCAGGCATCACTTGAGGAGCTGGGCCGCCTCGCCGATCCGGTGATGACCAAAGATGCTGTCGCGGGCCGTATTCGGCGATTGCTTTCGATGGCCGACCGCAAGGCCAAGACCGACGGTATCCCCGATACCGAGTCCGCGGTGACCCCGGAGCTGCTCGAAGAGGCGTAACAAGTCCCCTCACGCCGAGCGAAAACCGATGGCGAATTGTCGGAGCGCTTTCGTACCCTGAATCGGTGGACTTCGCTAAGCAGGTGAAAACCGAAGCGGTCCTTGGGGAAATGCCCGAGGACTCTTCGGGCGAAGAGCCACACCATCAGAGCACCGGACTCCCGCGCGCACTGCGGCCGCTGCGGCATCGCGACTATCGACTGCTGACTCTGGGCCTGGCGGTGACCCTGTTGGGCAATGGCATGTGGACGGTGGCGCTTGTCTGGCAGGTCATCCGAATGGGACTCGGGCCGGCGCAGGTGGCCATCGTCGGCACCACCTTCAGCGTGGGTCTACTGATCAGCGTGCTGCCCGCCGGTGTCGCCGCTGATCGACTGCCCAAGTTGTGGGTGATGCGGTGCTCA
Source organism: Mycobacteroides sp. H001 (assembly GCF_001440005.1). Taxonomy (NCBI): domain Bacteria; kingdom Bacillati; phylum Actinomycetota; class Actinomycetes; order Mycobacteriales; family Mycobacteriaceae; genus Mycobacteroides; species Mycobacteroides sp. H001. The sequence continues at coordinate 151,685 of NZ_LJYH01000025.1, read as the reverse complement.
CTGGCCGTGCAGACGGTGCTGATGTTCACCACTGCGACGCTCGCACTGACCGGTGCCGCCCACATCTGGCATCTGGCGCTCAACTCACTGTTGTTCGGGATCGCCGAGGGTTTCTACATCCCGGCCTATACCGCGTTGTTGCCGAGTTTGTTGCCCGCCGATGAGCTGTTGGCGGCCAACGGAATCGAAGGTGTGCTGCGGCCCGTGATGCAGCTCGCGGCCGGTCCCGCGGTCAGTGCCGCCATCGTCAGCGTGTGGTCACCGGGTGGGGCGTTCCTCTTGGAGGGTGCGCTGGTGGCGGCGGGTCTGGGCTGTCTGCTGCTGGTTCGGCACACCCACGAGCCGGCCGCCGCGCCCGATGTACGTCAGCATCCCGTGCGCCGTGCGCTGGCCGATTTGGCGGAGGGGTTCCGCTACATGGTGCGCACCACGTGGTTCTTCGCCACGCTGCTGTTCGCGATCGGTTATGTGCTGGTGGTCGTCGGGCCCATCGAGATTCTGCTGCCGTTCGTCATCCGAGACCACGGCGGAGACCCAGGCACACATGCCACGGTGCTGGCGTTGTTCGGTCTGGCCGGCGCGGCCGGGTCCTTCATCGTGTCGTCACTGCCCCTGGCCCGCCGGTACCTGACGGTGATGATCCTGATGTGGGGAGCGGGGTCCTTGCCCCTGCTGCTCATCGGGTTCACCGGACGCGTCTGGATGATCGCCCTCGCCATGATCATCGTGGGGGGCACCATGCAGGCAGCCAACGTCATCTGGGGCACCCTGATGCAGCGTCGCGTGCCCGAGGAGATGCTCGGCCGCGCGGCCAGCATGGACTTCTTCGTGTCCCTCGTCGGCCTGCCCGCCTCGTTCGCACTCGTGGTTCCGGTGGCGCACATCATCGGCAACACCACGGTGTTCGTCATCGCTGGCGTGGCGCCGCTGGTGTTGGCGGTCATCGCCCATATCGTCGCGCGACTGGGCCGGGACGAAATGGCTCACCCCCTGGGCTAATGTGAGTGCCGATAACGGGTACACCACAGATCAAACAGACTAAGAGGGAGCGCTACGTGACTGTCCGGGTAGGCGTAAACGGGTTTGGCCGGATCGGCCGGAACTTCTTTCGGGCACTGGACGCGCAGAAGGCTCAAGGGATCAACACCGACATCGAGATTGTCGCGGTCAACGACCTGACCGATAACGCCACCCTGGCCCACCTGCTGAAATTCGACTCCATTCTGGGGCGGCTGCCGTACGACGTCAGCCTGGAGGGCGACGACACCATCGTGGTCGGCGACCACAAGATCAAGGCCCTCGAGGTCCGCGAAGGCCCGGCGGCGCTGCCGTGGGGCGACCTGGGTGTCGACGTCGTCGTCGAATCGACCGGCATCTTCACCAAGCGTGAGAAGGCGCAGGGCCACCTGGACGCCGGTGCCAAGAAGGTCATCATCTCCGCGCCCGCCAGCGACGAGGACATCACCATCGTGCTGGGCGTCAACGACGACAAGTACGACGGCAGCCAGAACATCATCTCCAACGCCTCGTGCACCACGAACTGCCTCGGACCGCTGGCCAAGGTGCTCAACGATGAGTTCGGCATCGTCAAGGGCCTGATGACCACCATCCACGCCTACACCCAGGACCAGAACCTGCAGGACGGCCCGCACAGCGACCTGCGCCGTGCCCGCGCCGCCGCGCTGAACATCGTGCCTACCTCGACCGGTGCCGCCAAGGCCATCGGTCTGGTGCTGCCCGAGCTCAAGGGCAAGCTCGACGGTTACGCCCTGCGTGTGCCGATCCCCACCGGTTCGGCGACCGACCTCACCGTGGAACTCGCCAAGGCGGCGAGCGCTGCCGACATCAACGCCGCCATGAAGGCCGCCGCGGAGGGCAAGCTCAAGGGCATCCTGAAGTACTACGACGCGCCGATCGTGTCCTCGGACATCGTCACCGACCCGCACAGCTCGATCTTCGACGCGGGCCTGACCAAGGTGATCGACAACCAGGCCAAGGTCGTCTCCTGGTACGACAACGAGTGGGGCTACTCGAACCGCCTCGTCGACCTGGTCGGCCTGGTCGGCAAGTCGCTGTAACGATGGCGATCAAGTCCCTCAACGACCTGCTGGCCGAGGGAGTTTCGGGCAAGGGCGTGCTGGTCCGGTCGGACCTGAACGTCCCGCTCGACGACAATCTCAACATCACCGACCCGGGTCGCATCGTGGCCTCGGTCCCGACCATCCGCGCGCTCGCGGGTGCCGGGGCCAAGGTCATCGTCACCGCGCACCTGGGCCGCCCGGACGGTGCGCCGGACCCCAAGCTGTCCCTGGCTCCGGTCGGTGCGGCGCTCAGCGAACTGCTGGGGCAGCACGTGCAGGTGGCCGGCGACGTTGTCGGGACGGATGCGCTGGCGCGTGCCGAAGGTCTGACCGACGGTGACGTGCTGCTGCTGGAGAACATCCGGTTCGACCCGCGTGAGACCAGCAAGGATGACGCGCAGCGACGAGCGCTCGCCCAGGAGCTCGCCGAATTGGTCGGCGGCCCAACGGGTACCGACGGTGCGTTCGTCTCCGATGGATTCGGCGTGGTGCATCGCAAGCAGGCCTCCGTCTACGACGTGGCGACACTGCTGCCGCATTACGCGGGTGGTCTGGTGGCCGCCGAGGTGGAAGTTCTGCGGGTGCTCACGGCCAGCACCGAGCGCCCGTATGCGGTGGTGCTCGGCGGGTCCAAGGTCTCCGACAAGCTGGCCGTCATCGAATCGTTGGCCACCAAGGCCGACAGCCTGGTGATCGGTGGCGGGATGTGCTTCACCTTCCTGGCCGCGCAGGGGTTGCCGGTGGGCAAGTCGCTGGTGCAGCCGGAGATGGTCGATACGTGCAAGCGGCTGCTGGATACCTATGCCGACGTGATTCACCTGCCGATGGACATCGTGGCAGCGGACGAGTTCGCCGCCGATTCGCCCTCGGAAATCGTTGCCGCAGACGCTATCCCGGACGGCAAGATGGGTCTAGACATCGGGCCCGAGTCGGTGAAACGGTTCACGGCCGTGCTGTCGAACGCCAAGACCATCTTCTGGAATGGTCCGATGGGTGTCTTCGAGTTCCCGGCTTTCGCCGCGGGTACTCGAGGGGTGGCCGAGGCGATCATCGCGGCCACCGAGAAGGGTGCGTTCAGTGTGGTCGGAGGCGGTGATTCGGCGGCCGCGGTGCGTGCGCTGGATCTGCCGGACGATGGCTTCTCGCACATCTCCACCGGTGGTGGCGCATCCCTGGAATACCTTGAGGGCAAGACGCTTCCGGGTATCGACGTTCTCGAAAGCTAGAGGAGCATCGCATGTCGCGTAAGCCGTTGATCGCTGGCAACTGGAAGATGAACCTCAATCACTTCGAGGCCATCGCCCTGGTGCAGAAGATCGCGTTCTCGTTGCCGGACAAGTATTTCGACAAGGTGGATGTGACGGTCATTCCGCCGTTCACCGACATCCGCAGCGTGCAAACTCTGGTCGACGGGGACAAGCTGCGATTGACCTACGGCGCACAGGACCTGTCGGTACACGACTCGGGTGCCTACACCGGCGAGATCAGCGGTGCCTTCCTGGCCAAACTGGGCGTCACGTACGTCGTGGTCGGGCATTCCGAGCGTCGTCAGTACCACGCCGAAGACGATGCGCTGGTCGCCGCCAAGGCGGCCGCGGCCCTCAAACACGGTCTGACGCCGATCGTCTGCATCGGAGAAGCCCTGGACATCCGCGAAGCGGGCGACCACGTGCAATACAACGTGGACTCGTTACGGGGATCGCTGGCCGGGCTTACCTCCGAGCAGGTCGAGAAGGTCGTCATCGCCTACGAGCCGGTGTGGGCGATCGGCACCGGCCGGGTGGCCAGTGCCGCCGACGCTCAGGAAGTGTGCGCGGCGATCCGGGCCGAGTTGGCGCAGATCGCCAGCGCCGACGTGGCAGCGTCCGTGCGAGTGCTCTATGGCGGCTCTGCCAATGCCAAGAACGTAGGCGAATTGGTTGCGCAGGAAGATGTGGACGGCGCTCTGGTGGGCGGCGCCTCGCTGGATGGCGAGCAGTTCGCCCAGATGTCGGCGATCGCGGCGGGCGGGCCGCTGCTCTAACTCAGTTCTGCGGCAGGTTCTGTAGGTGCGCGCCGCGCGCCAACACGCCGTCCAGAATGGTGAGGAAGGTCGGCAGGTTCGCGGTGATGTTCGCAGCGGTTTTGTTGAGTTCTTCGGAAGTCGTTTCGTACCAATCGATTCCGGGTGAGCCGTCTGCGGCGGTATCGAGTGTTTCCATGGCTTTGAGCCATGCATCGAGCTGCCCCAGGACCACAGCGTAGGGCGCCGCCCGGGTGAGGATGATCTCCCGGTCGGTGGGCTCCAAGTCCTCCATGTTGAGCTCACCCAAGTAGCGGCGCAGCGCGGCCACATGCGCTACCAGCAGCCGGCCACGCGCCGTGCGCACCGGAAGTAGCATTCCGGCCAGTGCGAAGACGGCTCCTGCGCCGCATACCGCCACACCGATCATGGCGCTGCCGACGCTCAGTGCCAGGGCGGCCGTGATCACGAGACCGCCGAGTAGCGCGCCGATCCCATAATGGGTTAGGGGGCCAAGGTGTTCTGGCGAACGGCGGAACCACCGATTGCGCTGGGCGTCGGCATACATCGTGTCGGACATGCCGCCAAGATCCAGCCGGGAACCCGGTGTGTGGAAGCTGGATACAAAGACCGTCTCGGTCCCTTGGGGGAGCAGGATATTCACCAGCTGGGTCTCGTAGGTGGTCAGTAGGCCATCCATCGGAGCGCGACGGGATATCTGCCAATCGAGCTGTGCACCGGGGCCGTCTGTTTCGGCGATCCAGAGGTATCCGCGCACCGCGAGGTCGACGATCGTCGCGGTGAGGTCCACGGCGTCGACACGCAGATCGACAACGGTGCCAACCTGTCCCGGTAGGACACCGTCGGGTGCTGCGAATCGTGCCCCCTTGTCATCGTGCACGAGGGGATCGGCCAAGGCGATGGCCATTTCGGCGGCCCGTGCATCGCGGCGGCGCGCGGTAATCACCCAGCCGGCTAGGGCGATCGCAGTGCCGCCGAGCGCTGTGAGCGCGGTGATCGACGACCCTGTCAGCGCGAACGGTCCCGGTGCCCCCGGGATTGTCGTGAAGGTGGCGCTGGCTGGGACCGTACCGGCCGGCAGCATGACACTGAAGACTACGACCGAATCCGGTGAGAGTTCGTTCTGCTGAAGCCGGATTACCCCGGTGTGATCGACCTGTGCTGAGGTACAACGTATTTGAAAACCTGGTGCGCCCACAGAGCATTCGGGAGAGCTGGGTTTGGTGCTCGGGGACACGAACGAGGCCGTGACGTTTCGCAGTCCCGAGTCCCATCCGGAGGCTACGGGCCACAACACCTGTTGCCGATCACCGATGTCGGTGACAGCGCCGCGCACCGTGTAGCTGATCGTGGCCGGGCCGTGAGCGACGGCGGTCAACGCGTTACCGTCCGAGATAGCCTGGGCGGCACCGGTAGTGGCTACCTGGTCGACTTCGAAATGCTGTACCCGATTGCCTTCGACGGCCGTGTCGAGCAGCAGGCGACGTTGCAGCACGTGGTCCTTGGCGGGCGTGATGGTTTCGGTGATGTGCAGCGTGCCGTCCTCGGCCAGATTCATGGCGACCGCCACCGTGCCGGCGGGATCGTCTGCGCGCGCAGGCGTCGCCGCGACCAGCCATCCGGTACCGAGCGTTAAACAGATCAACAGCCGCAACACCGCCCCGCGAATCATCTCTCCCACGGCGGTAACCCTAGGTCAGGGTCGATATGCTGGCGCGCATTCACCGAAGGTGTTCAGGGGGCGGACCATATGGGGCAGCAGCCGTATTACCAATCCAGGCCGGTGCCCGGCTGGGGTACACCATTACCGCCGCCCGCGCAGGCTCCGATGGCGCCATCTCCACGTGGATGGCGTCCACCGCCCGTTGCGCCATTGCCGGGATACCCTGCGCCTCAACCGCGGCCCGCCTACTCAGTGCCACCGGTGCGTCCGGTGTATCTGCCGCCGGCCGGATACGGACCGCGGCCGGGTGCGCACGGTGGGTCTCACACCGGCCTGATCGTCGCCGGCGTAGTTTGCGCTCTGGTCGTCGCTTTCGTGCTGGGCACGATGGCGGTATGGGCACTGCGTCCGAATAGAGACCGTTCGGTGCGAGCCACAACCACGTGGCAGTACCCCTCGACCACTGTTCGCAGTACCGCCGTGTGGGCCTCATCGTCGACGAGGCCCACCACGGCACCGGCGCCCCCGCCGCCTCCTGGCCCCAAGCCGGTATTCGCGCTCGGCAACAATCCGCTATTTCGGAATCAGGACGCGGGATTCACGAATGCGCCGTGCTCCACGAGCACATGGCCGTTCGACATCCCGCACGCCGACGCGTTCTACCGCGACCTTCGCGGGTGCATGGATCCGGAGTGGCGGCGGCTGCTTGACGGGCACAGCCTGCCGTGGTCGTCGCCGGGTTTGGTAGTGGCGGGAGACTATGTGGATTCGCCCTGTGGAGGCGAATATTTCGGAAGGGCGAGGGCCGCCTTTTACTGCCCCTCGAACAACACCATCTACATGTCGATCGTGGGTGTGCCTCCGGGCAGGTATGGGAATCATGACGGTATCTACCTGGCCGTTTACGCCCACGAGTATGGGCACCATGCGCAGGAGCTCAGCGGGATGTGGGATGAGTACTGGCGCCAGCGCCGCGCTGCCGGAGTCGATTCACCGCTGGGACTTGAGCTCTCCCGACGACTGGAACTGCAGGCCCAGTGCTTCTCGGGAATGTTCCTTGGCTCCCGACGTGGTGGCACCATCACCCAGCAGGAACTCGACCTGGCCTGGAATGACCAGGATCGCGGAGACGGACAGCAGCCGACGCGTGACCACGGTTCCAACCAGCACGCCGAGGCATGGTGGCGGCATGGTTCGCTCAAGAATCGGCTGTGGGAATGCAATACCTGGCTGGCCGATAGTTCGGCAGTGAGCTGAACGGAGTCCCTGCGCAGGTGAGCGGAACCGAGCCGGTAGGCTAACCACCATGGAATTGGCGTTGCAGATCATCCTGGTGATCACGAGCTTGCTCGTGGTCTTGCTGGTGCTGTTGCACCGTGCGAAGGGCGGTGGTCTGTCCACGCTGTTCGGTGGTGGCGTGCAGTCGAGCCTCTCCGGTTCAACCGTGGTGGAGAAGAACCTGGACCGGCTGACCTACTTCGTCACTGCTATTTGGGTGATCTCGATCATCGGCGTCGGGCTGGAGATCAAGCTCGGCGGATAGCGGAACGACGTTTTACCGGCAGCGGACTACTCCACAGGTAGTCCGCTGTTTTGTCTCTGCGGTAGATATTCTCGCTGGTAGTTGATGTTTCATCTATTTGCCGAGAAATTTCTTCAAAATTCATGGAACCGATTCATGTCCTCGGATCATCAATCTCTATGTATGGCACAGAAGTCGACGAGTGCCATCAGCGGTCGGTGGACCGGGGACGCGGAGGGGACGTTCCCGTTTCACCGGCCGCACCCCCAGGAAAGGAGCCCCTCGACATGTCGGAGTGCCGTGGTGACCCCCGCCAATGGATCCGTGAGTACCAGGATCGCCTGGAGGTTCTTGGACAACGCGCCCAGTACGTGCAGCAGACAGTGGGCCTGGTTCGCGGCCACGCCAAGGATGATGTGGGAGTCGCGGTGACCGTTGGGTCCGGCGGCCGCATCGAGGCGCTGGATCTCGATGAGTCCACACTGTCGATGGACGCGCGGGATCTGTCGGCAATCATTACCAGGACTATCGCCGCGGCGCAGGTCAATGCGGCCAGCCAGATCCACAGCACGTTGCATGACCTCACCGGTGACGGACCGGCCATGGACTACGTCAAGGGCTACCTGGACGGGGGGCACCTTGGGGAGGGTGAACATCTGGGACCGTCCTCATGAGCAATGAGCCGGGCGGGACCTTCCACTTTGACCGCGACGTGGTGTTGCACGAGGCAGCGAACCTCGAGAGCGCCGGGGAATCCGTGCGGTACTTGCTCGAGCATCACGGCGAGGGGCTCGGCGATCAGGACCTGGGGTCTGTGTCGTCGGATTTCGTGATGTCGGTGCGGGGAAGCATCGATGAGCTGTCCGACGCGGTCCGCACGCTCGGCGATGTCATCGTGGAGACGGGACAGCGCCTTCACGATCAAGCTCGGCAGATTGCCGAGGCGGAGGACCAGACTGTCGCCGCGATGACGAAGATTGGTGAAGGGTTCGGTGGACACCCTTGATGCCGAGCTGAAACCGCTCACTCGCCTCTATGACGCCGGATTGGGCTTCCTGGTCGAGCATGTGCAGTTCCTGGAAGAACCGCTCAATGCGATGCGGGGTGACCCCGTCGCGGCGTCCGCCGAAGCCACCTTCTGGCGCTATTGCATTGCCGATGTCACCAATGTGCAACAGGAACTCTCGGCGGTGCTCAGTGCGCTGGGCGACGGTCATAGCGGGGCGGCGGCAACAGGATTCGGTGAGGCGGCAGGTGCTCTCGATGACGCTTTGCAGGAGCTGCGCCTCGTCGCGGCGAATGTCAATCAGCGCATCAACGTCGTGACGGATCTGGTCACGCATACCCGGAGCATGCTCGGGCAATGGGTGGAAGGGTATGTGGACGACGTCATTACCGAGTTCACGGCGGCCCGGGCGGCTTCACCCATCACCCAGGGGGGCAGCGTGGCGACCACGATCGCCTCCGCCGTGGCGGATGCCTCCGAGCTTGGAAACAAGATGGGCCGCACGCTATCGCAGCTCTTGGACCGTCTTGACGAGCATGCGGCAGCGATCCGGGATGCGGTGGCGGAGTTCGCGATCAATGTGCAGCGTCTGAAAACGCCCGCGCCAGGACCCGCCGTCGCACCCTCGCCGGGTGTGCCAGCTCAGCTGCCTGCTCCGACACCGGCCCAGGCGGCGCATGGCCTGTCCGTAGACCCGGACGCGCTCTTCGCCGCGGGACAGGGCAACGAGAACTAGACCGCCACGCACAGGGTGTAGGCCGATCGCGGCCGCATGAGGGCCCGGTTGGGGCCTGCGCCTAGTTCAGCTGGCTCGCGGCGGCTTCGTCCAACAGCCACACGGTACGTTCGGTCCCCTTGGCGCCTGCCGCGGGCACATCGATCGGATCGGCCCCTCCGATCGCCGCCGCGACGGCTTCGGCCTTGGCCTCGCCGGAGACGATCAACCACACCTCGCGTGAACGCTGAATGGCGGGCAGTGTCAACGTGATCCGCTCCGGTGGTGGCTTGGGGGAGTCGGGCACCGCAACCACCAGTCGGTGTGTTTCCTTGACGGCATCGGTATGCGGGAACAGTGAATTGATATGCCCCTCGCCGCCCATGCCCAGCAGGTGGACGTCGAAGGCCGGGCAGTCCTGGCCGGGCTCGGCATTGGCCGCCAGCAGCTGCTCGTAGGCGAGTGCGGCCGCGTCCAGGTCGGTGCCATACTCGCTTTCGCTGTTGGGCATCGCGTGCATGTTGCGCAGCGGGAAGTCGACATGCTCGAGCAGTGCCTCCCAGGCCTGCCAGGCATTACGTTCCGGATCGGTCTTCGGGACGTACCGGTCGTCGCCCCAGAACACGTGGACGTTGGCCCAGTCGAGATCGCTGGCCACCTCGCGCAGATGCTTGAGCAGGGCGATGCCGGTACCGCCCCCGGTGAGCACGATCAGCGCCTTGCCGCGTTCGGCGAGGGCACCGGCGATTGCCGATGCCAGCCGGTCGCCTGCGGCGGTCACCAAAGTGTCGGTATCCGCGTACTTTTCGATGATTGTTTCACTCATAGGTATTGCACCTTCGCGATTCCCTCAAGCGCCGTGCGGTAGATCTCATCGGGATCGAGGCGGCGCAAATCCTCGGCCAGGCAATCTCGTGTCTCTCTGCGCGGCAACGGAAGTGATGCCGACGGGCGTCCGGTGCGGGCCAGTGTCGCGATGGCCCCGGTCTGCGGCCGGCTCAGGGTGACGACCTCGCTGTCCCGGTGCAGTTCCACCTTGAGCTCGCCGACCAGACGGGTGACGGGTCCTTCGATACGTGACGCGAGCCAGCCCGCGGTGACATCGAGCGCGGGTTCGGTGGCGAGCCCGGACACCACTGCCGAGTTGATGCCCTCATACGGTGGCTGATCCAGGGCCGAGGCCAGCAGCGCACGCCAGTAAGTGATCCGGCTCCATGACAGGTCGGTGTCACCGGGGGTGTATCCGGCGAGCCGGTTCTTGATGGCGTTCAAGGGGTCTGGTGCCGTCGTCGCATCGGTGATACGGCGGATCGCCAGACGTCCCACCGGATCTTTCGCGGGAATGGCGGGCGCCTGGTTGGGCCACCACGCGACCACGGGGGTATCGGGCAACAGGAACGGGATCACGACACTGTGCTCGTGGGCGGCGAGAGGGCCGCGCAGCCGCAATACGACGACCTCGCCCGTCCCGGCGTCACCCCCGACCCGGATCTGGGCATTGAGCCCCGTGGTGGGGGCCAGCGGATTGCGCTCCAGCACGATGATGCGGCACGGATGCTCGTGGCTGGCGCCGTTGGCGGCCTCGATGACCTCTTCGACGTCATCGCCGGCGTCGGTGATGACAACCAGGGTCAGGACGCGCGCCATGGTGACCGCACCACCGGTTTCGCGCAGCTCCACCAGCTTTTTGTTGACGTCGTTGGTGGTGGTGTCGGGCAGATCAATGATCACGGCCGCCTCCATTCCCGGCCACTGCGGGCCAGCATTTCCACGGCCGATTGCGGCCCCCAGGTACCCGATTCGTATGTGTCCGGCTTGCCCTCTGATGCCCAGAAATCCAGCGCAGGATCCAGAATCCGCCAGGACAATTCGACCTCGGCATTGACAGGGAACAGCGACGGTTCCCCCAACAGGACGTCGAGGATCAACCGCTCGTAGGCCTCCGGTGATTCCTCGGTGAAGGCCTGCTCATACGAGAAGTCCATGTTGACGTCCCGCACCTCCATCGCGGTACCGGGCACCTTCGAGCCGAACCGCAGTGTGACGCCCTCATCGGGCTGCACCCGGATGACCAGCGCATTGGCGCCGAGCTCTTCGGTCATCGTGGAATCGAAGGGCAGATGCGGTGCCCGCTTGAACACCAACGCGATCTCCGTGACCCTGCGGCCCAACCGCTTTCCGGTGCGCAGGTAGAACGGGACCCCGGCCCAGCGGCGGCTGTCGACCTCCAGGGTGATGGCGGCGAACGTCTCGGTGGTTGAGGTCTTGGAGAAGCCTTCCTCTTCCAAGAGGCCCGGAACCTGCTGGCTGCCTTGCCATCCCGGTCCGTACTGGCCGCGGGCAGTGGTTTCGGCGAGCGGCTCGGCCAGCCGGGTGGCCGAGAGCACCTTGATCTTCTCCGCCTGCAGCTCGGCGGGGGAGAAGTTAATGGGCTCCTCCATCGCGGTGAATGCCAGCAGCTGCAGCAGGTGATTCTGGATGACATCGCGTGCTGCCCCGATGCCGTCGTAATAGCCTGCGCGGCCGCCCAATCCGATGTCCTCGGCCATGGTGATTTGCACATGGTCCACGAAGTGGGCGTTCCAGATCGGGTCGAACAACTGGTTGGCGAACCGCAGCGCCAGAATGTTCTGCACCGTCTCCTTGCCGAGGTAATGATCGATCCGGAAGACTGATTCCTCGGGGAACACCTCGTTGACCACAGCGTTCAGCTCGCGGGCACTCTGCAGATCATGGCCGAAGGGCTTCTCGATCACGACGCGGCGCCATGCGCCGTCCACGGGCTGTGCAAGTCTGGACTTGGACAGCTGCTCGCATACCGTGGGGAATGCTTTCGGCGGAATCGACAGGTAGAAGGCGTGATTGCCGCCGGTGCCGCGTTCTTCGTCGAGCGTCTGCAGGGTCTTCTTGAGCTGCTCGAAGGCCGCGTCATCATCGAAACTGCCCTGCACGAACCGGATTCCCTCGGCAAGACGGTCCCAGACATGCTGACGGAACGGGGTGCGTGAGTGTTCCTTCACGGCATCGAGCACGATCTGGCCGAAGTCCTCGTTGGCCCAGTCCCGGCGGGCGAACCCGACCAACGCGAAGCTCGGTGGCAGCAGCCCGCGATTGGCCAGGTCATAGATGGCCGGCATCAACTTCTTGCGGGCCAGATCGCCGGTGACCCCGAAGATCACCAGCGAGCAGGGTCCCGCGATGCGTGGAAGACGCTTATCGCGCTTGTCCCGCAACGGGTTTGTCGCCGATGCGCCGTTCGCGCGAAGAATGTCAGTCATGGATGAGCCTTTCGTGTGAAGACCGTCATCCACGCTCACTCCTTGGTGGATACCGCGTCGAGTTGGGCTTGGGTGGCGTCGATGAGCTCGTTCCAGGCGACCTCGAACTTGTCGACGCCTTCGGTCTCGAGCACCTCGAACACGTCGTCCAGATCGATTCCGGCGCGACTGAGCTCATGGAAGACCGCGTGCGCGCCGTCATATGTTCCGTGAATGGTGTTGCCGGTGACGATGCCGTGATCGGCAACGGCCTCCAACGTCTTCTCGGGCATGGTGTTGACGGTGTGCGGAGCCACCAGGTCCACCACGTAGAGGGTGTCGTCGTAGTCGGGGTTCTTGACTCCGGTCGAGGCCCACAGCGGACGCTGCACGCGCGCACCGGCCTTCTTGAGCTCGGCGAACCTGTGACCGTGATCGAAGACCTTCTCGTAGGCCTGGTAGGCGAGGCGGGCATTGGCGACCCCGGCCCGGCCCCGCAGGGACAGTGCCTGACCGTTGCCGATGTCCTCGAGGCGTTTGTCGATCTCGGTGTCCACCCGGGACACGAAGAACGAGGCCACCGAGTGGATCTTGGAGAGGTCGCGTCCGGCTTCCTTGGCGGCCTCCAGGCCGGCCAGGTAGGCATCCATCACTTCCTTGTGGCGTTCCACCGAGAAGATCAGGGTGACGTTGACCGAGATGCCTTCGGCGATGACCGCCGAGATCGCGGGCAGACCGGCCTTGGTGGCCGGGATCTTGATCAACAGGTTGGGCCGATCGACGATCTTCCACAGCTCGATCGCCTGCAGGATGGTCTTGTCGGTGTCGTGTGCCAGGCGCGGGTCCACCTCGATGGACACTCGGCCGTCGACGCCCTCGGAGGCTTCGTACTGCGGAGCCAACACGTCGCAGGCGGCGCGCACGTCATCGGTGGTGGCGGTGCGGATTGCCGAGTCGACATCGGCCCCCCGCTCGGCCAGCTCGGCGATCTGCGCGTCGTAGGCATGCCCCTTGGACAGGGCGGCCTGGAAGATCGCAGGGTTGGTGGTCACCCCGACGATGCTTCTGGTCGCGATCAACTCGGCGAGATTGCCCGAGTTGAGTCGGTCCCGGGAGAGATCGTCGAGCCAGACGGCAACTCCGGCTTCGCTCAGTTCGGCGAGATTAGCGTTCTGCTCAGATGTGCTCATGGGATTCATCCCTTCCTGATTCGGGGTTATTGAGCTGCTGCGATGGACCTTTCGGCGGCCGCAGCCACTGCATCCGGGGTGAAGCCGAACTCACGGAACAAGGTCTTGTCGTCAGCGGAAGCTCCGAAGTGCTCCAGTGAGACGATTTGACCGGCGTCGCCGACGAACTTGTACCAGCCTTGCGCGATGCCGGCTTCCACGGACACCCGGGCACGCACCGACGGCGGCAGCACGCTGTCGCGGTATTCCTGGGGCTGGGACTCGAACCATTCCACACAGGGGAACGACACCACGGAGGCCGTAATTCCCTTGGCGGCAAGGATCTTCTTGGCCTCGACGGCGAGCTGCAGTTCCGAGCCCGTGCCGATGAGGATCACATCGGGCTGGCCATCGGTTGCCTCCAGCACGTAGCCGCCCTTGGCCACACCCTCGCGGCTGGTGCCTTCCAGGATCGGCACACCCTGGCGGGTGAGCGCCAAACCGACTGGGCCGGTGCTGGATTGGCGCTCCAGGACGGTCGCCCAAGCGTAGGCGGTTTCGTTCGCGTCACCGGGGCGCACCACCGAGAGGTTGGGGATGGCGCGCAGGGCGGCCAGGTGCTCCACCGGCTGGTGGGTGGGGCCATCCTCGCCGAGACCGATCGAGTCGTGTGTCCACACGTAGATCGGATCGATGTTCATCAAAGCCGCCAGGCGCACCGCGGGCCGCATGTAGTCGGCGAACTGCAGGAACGTTCCGCCGTACGCGCGGGTGGGGCCATGCAGCACGATGCCGGACAGGATCGATCCCATCGCATGCTCGCGGATGCCGAAATGCAGTGTGCGGCCATATGGTTGGGCATTCCAGTCCGATGTCGCGATGGACGTTGGGCCGAAGGAATCGGCGCCCTTAATGGTGGTGTTGTTGCTGCCCGCGAGGTCCGCGGAGCCACCCCACAGCTCGGGAAGCTTGGCGCCGAGCGCTGACAGGGTGTCGCCGGACGCGGCGCGAGTAGCCACGCCCTTGGAGCCGGGCTCCCAGGACGGCAGGTCGGCGTCCCAGCCCTCGGGCAGGGTGCGCGCCTCCAGTCGGTCCAGCAGTGCCTTGCGCTCGGGCTCGCGGGCGGCCCAGGCGTCAAAATCCTTGTCCCACTCCGCATGTGCTTGCTTGCCGCGCTGCACGAGCTCGCGGGTGTGGGCGATGACCTCTGGGGCCACGTCGAAGGATTTCTCCGGATCGAAGCCCAGAATTTTCTTGGTGGCGGCCACCTCGTCAGCCCCCAGCGCCGAGCCGTGCACGCCGCCGGTGTTCATCTTGGTGGGAGCGGGGTAGCCGATGATCGTGCGCAGCGCGATGAACGACGGGCGGTCGGTGACCGCACGGGCGTTGGCCAGTGCTTCCTCGATGCCGGTGACGTTCTCACCACTGATGACGGTCTGTACATGCCAGCCGTACGCCTCGTAGCGCGCGGGGGTGTCCTCGCTCAGTGCGATCTTGGTGTCGTGCTCGATGGAGATCTCGTTGTCGTCCCAGATGACGATGAGGTTCCCGAGCTGTTGGGTACCGGCCAAGGAGGACGCTTCCGAGGTCACGCCCTCTTCGATGTCGCCGTCGGAGGCGATGACGTAGATGAAGTGGTCGAACGGGCTGGTCCCGGGCGCGGCGTCGGGGTCGAACAAGCCGCGCTCGTACCGAGAGGCCATCGCCATGCCAACCGCCGAGGCCAGGCCCTGGCCGAGCGGCCCGGTGGTGATCTCGACACCCTTGGTGTGGTGGTACTCGGGGTGACCGGGGGTCAACGAGCCCCAGGTGCGCAGTGCCTCGATATCGGAGAGTTCCAGGCCGAATCCGCCCAAGTACAGCTGCAGGTACAGAGTCAGGCTGCTGTGCCCACAGGACAGCACGAACCGGTCGCGCCCGATCCAGGAGGGGTCACTGGGATCGTGGCGCAGCTGACGCTGGAAAAGCGTGTATGCCACGGGTGCCAGGCTCATCGCGGTGCCGGGGTGGCCATTGCCGACCTTCTGCACGGCATCGGCGGCCAGCACCCGTGCGGTGTCTACCGCACGCGAGTCCAGGTCTGTCCAGTCATCCGGGTGGTCGGCCCGGGTGAGGGTTGGGATATCGGTCGGGATCTCGTCGATCGCGGTCACGGGGCCCATCGTAGTGCTGCCGATTTCCCGCCGCTGCCTCACGGCCGGGTCACGCCGTCTAGGCAATGTGATAGTCCGGTGGCGGACAACCTATGTTCACTTCCGGGGGCCGACCTTGGTTGTCGACGCGCGACCCTGGCGGTCTACCATCGTGTGTAGTAGAGCGCTCAGTGCCGCGGGTCGGCTGGCTCACCGGATAATTACCCAGGAGGATCAGCGCGGTGCGGATGCGAGAGACGCAAGGCGCGCGTGCTCGCGGCCCGTTCCTTTCGACAATCCTCGCCTACGTGGCGCTGACCAAGCCCAGGGTCATCGAGCTGCTGCTGGTCACCACGATCCCCGCGATGCTGCTGGCCGACCGCGGTCACGTGAATCCGCTGTTGATCCTGAACACGCTGCTCGGCGGCATCATGGCGGCGGCCAGCGCCAACACGCTGAACTGCGTGGCCGATGCCGATATCGACAAGGTCATGAAGCGCACCGCGCGGCGGCCGCTGGCGACATCGACGGTCACCACGCGCAACGCCCTGACCTTCGGGATCGTGCTCGGCGTGGGGGCTTTCGCCTGGCTGTGGTGGACTGCCAACCTGCTGTCCGGCGTGCTCGCCGTCGCCACCATCGCCTTCTACGTGTTCATCTACACGCTGGTGCTCAAGCGCCGCACCGCGCAGAACGTGGTGTGGGGCGGGGCGGCCGGGTGCATGCCGGTGATGATCGGGTGGTCGGCGGTCACCGGCACCATTGAGTGGCCGGCGGTGGTGATGTTCCTGATCATCTTCTTCTGGACTCCGCCGCACACCTGGGCGCTGGCCATGCGCTACAAGGAGGATTACCGGGCCGCGGGGGTCCCGATGCTGCCCGTGATCGCAACCGAAGAGAAGGTCACCCGGCTGATTCTCATCTACACCTGGCTGACGGTGCTTGCCACGCTGGCACTCGCGCTGGCCGCAGGTGTCATCTACGCCGTGGTCGCGTTCCTGGCCGGGGTGTGGTTCCTGGCGATGGCGCACCAGCTGTACTCGGGTGTGCGCAAGGGGCAGCCGATCAAACCGCTGCGGTTGTTCCTGCAGTCCAACAACTACCTGGCCGTGGTCTTCTGCGCCCTGGCGGTCGACTCGGTGGTCGGCTGGCCGCTGTTGTTCAGCAATGGGCTGCTAGGGCACTAGGACGACCGACCCGGTGGTCTTGCGTGCCTCCAGGTCGATGTGGGCCTGGGCGGCCTGCTCCAGCGGATAGCTGGCTCCGACGGTGATCTTCAATGTCCCGCGCGACACCAGGTCCAGGACCTCATCGGCGCGCCAGGCGAATTCTGCCGGGGTGCGGATGAAATGCCCCATGGTCGGTCGGGTCAGCACAGCCGACTTCGCGGTGAGGCGCTGCGGGTCGAAGGGCGGCACCTGGCCACTGGCCGCGCCGTACAGGGCGATCAGGCCACGCACCCGGACTGCCGCCAGGCTTGCCTCGAAGGTCGACTTGCCGACGCCGTCGTAGGCGACCGCGACACCCTCACCCGAGGTCAGCTCGAGGATCTTCTCGGCGAATTCCGCCGGATCCGCGGGATCCGGGTAGGGCAGCACCTCGGCGGCACCGGCCTCGCGGGACAGTTTCTCCTTGGCCGCGCTCGACACGGTCGTGATGACCCTGACCCCGCGATGGGACGCCCATTGGGTCAGCAGCAAGCCCATTCCGCCGGCTCCGGCGTGCACCAGCACGGTGTCACCAGCGGCGACGGGGTACACCGAGGTGAGCAGGTAATGGGCGGTGATGCCTTGAAGCAGGGCGCTCGCGGCAACCTCCGGAGACAGGCCCTCGGGCACTTTTGCGGTGTAATCGGCTGGTGCGGTGGTCGATTCGGCGTACCCCCAGGCGGCCACGGGGCTGGCGACCCGGTCGCCAGGGGCAAGGTGTTCGACACCCTCACCCACCGCGCTTACCACTCCGGTGACCTCGGATCCCGGAATGTGGGGGAGCGGGGCGGCGTAGCTGCCGTTACGCAGATAGATATCGCGGAAGTTGACCCCCACCGCATCGACGTCGATGAGTACCTCGCCGGGGCCCGGTGTCGGAGCTGTCTTTTCGACGAGGGTGAGCACTTCGGGTCCGCCGGTCACCGGCACTTCGATGGCGCGCATGGGTACCAGTATCCAGGCACGTACGCTCTATACATGACCGATGAAGCCCAGCCCGCCGACAAGCAGCGGAAGGTGTCCGTTCCGTCGACCGTGCATCGCGCACTGACGGCGTTCGTGAAGGCGCATCACATGCCCACCAAGGCAGTGCTGCAGCCCATCGGGCAGGCGGGTGTTCGCATCACCCTGGTCGGCGCCGACGGAATCCTCGGCGATCAGGTGGTTACCGACCTGGCGACCGCGCACGCCGCCGTGGAGGCCGTCGAAGGCATCGAGGCCGTTGAGGAATGGGACCGCGAGCTGGTCAGTACCGCCACCCCGGCACCGGGTCACGCCAAGAAGATGGCCGGGTGGGTCGCCCGGACGTAAGGCTGGGACGGCCGGATATCTTCCATCCGCGCATCGTTCTGGCCGGCTGCCCCCAACTCGTCTCCGGTGACGGTGACGACGCTGAACTTGTTGCCGCACTGCGTGTTCGTGACCTACACGCGCGTTGGCTGTCCTGGGATGACCCGGAGACCGCGCAAGCCGATTTGGTGATCCTGCGCGCTACCTGGGACTACCCCGAACGCCTGGATGAGTTCCTGCGATGGGCCGGGTCGATGCGCAACCTGCTCAACCCACTGCCGGTGGTGCGCTGGAACACCGACAAGCGTTACCTGAATGATCTTGCCGCAGCTGGTATTCCGACGGTTCCGAGTACCTTCTTCGCACCCGACGAGCCCGTCGTGCTGCCCGACGGCGAACTGGTGATCAAGCCCGCGGTGGCCGGAGGCTCGCGCGGCGCGGGGCGTTTCACGTGCCCGGAAGCCGCCCGTGATCATGCCGAGGCGCTGCAGGACGAGGGCCGCACCGTTCTCATCCAGCCCTACGACCCTCGAGTCGACGTGCACGGCGAAACGGCGTTGGTCTTCCTCAACGGCGAACCGTCCCATGCGTTTACCAAGGGCGCGCTACTACCTCCGCCGGGTGCTGCCGCCGAGGTCGACGAGTCGGGCCTGTTCCACTCCGAGCGGTTGGCGCCGGTGAAACCGTCCTCGGCGCTGTGGAAGTTCGGCGCTTCGGCATTGGCTGCCGCGGCCACCAAATCCGGCATCGCCATGGCCGAGCTGCTGTATGCGCGTGTCGACGTGATCGGTGGAGTGCACGACGACGACCCACGGCTGTTGGAGCTGGAATTGGTTGAGCCGTCTCTGGGCTGGCGTCAGCTGGAGACCGAAGAGCGCGATCTGGCGCAACGAAAGTTCGTAATCGGTGTTGACGAGGCGTTAGAGCGTTTGGGCCTGGGCCCGCTGGGGCAGCACCGACGCGGCTAGCGCCGGGGTGGTCAGCGCCGCCCAGAGAGCGGCGGTGGCCGCGGTGCACGCTGCCGCACCTGCGACGTGGACGGCGACGAGCACGGCAGGCACGCCGGTGTAGAACTGGACCACACCCACGAATCCCTGCGCCAGGGTGAGTGCCAGCAATGCCGTGAAGCGCACCCAGATAGGCCGGGTCACGCCGACGGCCGCGAGCCCGAATCCCAGCCCCACCAGCAGCGCCAGGTAAGCGATGAGCAGTGTGCCGTGCAGATGCACCAGCGTGGTGATTTCCACCTGTAGCCGGGGCACTACGCGCGTGACGCTTTTGTCACCGGCATGTGGCCCTGCGCCGGTCACCAGCGTTCCGACCACCAGGACGGCGGCCAGGGTCACGCCGATCAGCGCGGTCAGGCGGCGCAACGGTGCGGGCGGCGGGGGCACCATCGGGAAGTCGGAGACGACGTCGGGCTCACCGATCTTCACGTAGAGCAGCGTGGCCAGCCACACCATGCCCATCGACACCAACAGATGGATCGCAACCGTCCACCACAGCAGGCCGGTCAATACGGTGATGCCACCGATGACAGCCTGCAGCACGGTCGAGGCCGGCATCAGCCAGGCGTACACTAGCACCTCGTGGCGGCGGCGCGCACGTGTCACCGCAAGGACGGCCAACGCGGCGGTGATCACCACCAGGAAACTGATCATCCGGTTGCCGAACTCGACGGCCTGGTGGATGCGGGGCACTTCGGCTACGGCGACCGGGGTGAAACTTCCGGGGAAGCACTGTGGCCAGGTCGGGCATCCCAGGCCCGAGGCGGTGACCCGAACCACGGCGCCGGTCACGGCGATTCCGCCCTGAGTCAGCACGACCGCCGCGGCGATGAGGCGCTGCGTGCGGAGGCTCGGTATCGGCAGCAGATCGACCACCCGCAAAAACGCCCGATATAACACGCGATGAGTCTATGCCACAGCCAACTACGCCTTGTAGTAGCGGATGTCCTACGTTCGGACCCCTACTGTGGCGGCTCGATGGGCAGCGTTGGTCCGCCGTATGGGGTGGGGATGCTGAAACGTCCCGTGGGCGTCCGATCCGCGGTTGTCCCGAGATCGGCCCCGGCGCGTGGTCCGGCCGTATCGTCTCCGGCCGGGCGTGGAGCGTTCTTGGCCCCGCGGATCAGGACGGCGGGATCGTCGTCACGGCAGAACGTGTTCAGGAACGGCTCGGGGTAGTCGGCCGACGACGGGGGCCTGCGCGGGGTGCCGTAGTCACACGTGTAGCGGGGATAGATATCTGCGGTGGCCCACCCGCCGCCGTCATGCAGGATCGTGGTGAGGGCCTCGAGCATGGAACCGCGATAGTCGGGGAACAGCGCATTGAGCGCGGGTACACGCAGGTAGGTCAGGTGCGAGACGGTGGCAAGGTTCCCGAGCAGCTGCACCATGGTGTCCGAGTTGTCGGAGAAGAGTGCGTCGATCTGGTGGAAGCGCTGTTGTCCGGTGTCGACGAGTGTGCGGTAGCCGCCTTCCATCCGGTTGACGCCGTTCATCACGGTGGTGAGATTGCGTGAGGTGGTGGCGATGCCGTTGTTGACATCGGTGGCGGTGGTGAGCACGACCCGGCTGGTGCGCAACAGGCTGATCGTCTCGGGCAGTACCTGATCGAGAGTGGCCAACAGGAACGTGCCGCCGTCGATGATGTCCGTGAGCTTGCGGGGGCCGTCCTTGCTCAGGCTCAGTTCCCTGCGGATGATCTCCAGCTTCTTCGGGTCGAGCTGCGCCAACGTGCCGTCCGCATCGGCGAGCAGCTGCGCGAGGGTGACCGGAGTCGTTGCCTTGCCGAGCCCGACGACGCTGCCGTCGGTAAGAAATGGTCCGGCATCCGAGTGCGAGGAGAAGCCGACATACTGCTCGCCGGCGGGTGAGAGTCCCGACACCCGCACCGTGCTGGAGGTGGGAATCTTCGCCGGTGAGTTGATGCTGATGATCGCGTTGACGCTGTCCTGGGTCACGTC
The DNA here is from genome assembly GCF_001440005.1 of Mycobacteroides sp. H001. Classification (NCBI taxonomy): domain Bacteria; kingdom Bacillati; phylum Actinomycetota; class Actinomycetes; order Mycobacteriales; family Mycobacteriaceae; genus Mycobacteroides; species Mycobacteroides sp. H001. The sequence continues at coordinate 130,651 of NZ_LJYH01000025.1, read as the reverse complement.
GACCGACTCGACGCGCCCCACCGGTGCTCCCTGGAACATCACATCTTGGTGGGGGAGCAGACCACCCGATTCGGCAAGTTGCACGGTGACCCGGTAGCTGGGTGCGAACGGGCTGATGCGTAATCCGCCGACGAGGATGTAAACCGACCCGACGACGAAGGCGAACGCCAGCGCCAGCACAGAAAGCCAGAGCCGTCGCCGGTAGTAGAAACGCACAATCTGCAGCACGATGTCGGCCGCGGTTTCGAGCAGCCCGGAGATGCCGGGTTTCAATGGGGCAGAGTCGGTTTCGGTGTGCTCGTCCTCGGCGATGCTCGTGGTCATCGTGGCTCACCTTGTTCGGGTGCGGATGAAACCGGGGCACCAGGCGTTGGCGGTATGGGTGTCGGCGGGATGGGTGCCCCACCCATCGGACTGTCCGGGCCCTGCCCGACGACCCGCTCCTGCAGGCGCCACAGCGTGTATTTGATCGAACCGGCGAGCTTGGCCCAGTCGTATCGCTTCGGGCCGTGGAGGCCGGGGTCCCCCTTGAACCCGATATCGGGGATGGATCCGAGTGCGATCTTGTCGATCTGGGCATTGAGGGGCAGCGAGTCTCCCGAGGTCAGTTTGACGAGGATCGGGAGCAGACGGCTCAGGTCCGAGAGCTTGGTGTCGGGGCTGACCACCACATCATTGAGTGCCCCCGCGACATCGTTGAGGTCCGCGACCACGCTGCGGGTTCCCTGGTCGGTGCCCGCGATCGACGGAAACTTGGACAACTGCCGGGACGCGCCGCCGACCTGCAATGCGAGGTCGATGATTCCCCGGGTGTTCTCGGAGACGGTTTCGGTGGCGGGGCCCGCGGCCCTCATCATCTCCGCCAGCGCTGTGCGCTTGTCTTCCAGTCGCATGGACAGTTGTGAAACGTTGGTGATGGCCGCGTCGAGTTGTGTTGAACGCGCGTCGATTTTCGCCAAGAGCCGGTTGGAATCACTGATGAGGTTCCCAAAAGCGTGCCCTTGATCCCCGGTCGCCTTACCGAGACCGTTGACAATGTCGGTGAGGTTGCGCACGGCACCGCCATTGATCATCAGGGCCGCCGAACTCATCACCGACTCCACCGTCGACGCGGCCGCCGTTGAATCCAGGCCGATGGTGTCACCTTGTTTCAACAGGGGATCGTTGGGTCGACTGTCGGACGGCGGCGCAACGGAGACGAACACGTCACCCAGTGGCGTGGCCGAGCGCAGCTGCGCGGTGCTCCCGGCGGGGAGCCGTACCCCGTCCATGATGCGCAGGGTGATGACGGCGACGTAGTTCCGGGTCGCCATCGATTCGACAAAACCGACATCGGCGCCGGCCAGCTTGACCTTGGCCCTGTCGGGGAGATTGAGCGCGTTGGTGAACAACGCGGTCAACGTGTACCCGCCGTTTCCGTCGCTCGGCGCGGGCAGCGGGAGGCTGGCCAGGCCATTGGTGGCACACCCGGACAGAAGGGCGCCGGCGAGCAGCACACTGAGGGCGACAGAATGCTTCACTACTTCTGTCCCATCGCTGCGAGTCCATCGAGCATGTAGGTCAATCCGAAATCAGGCCCGTAGTCCTGAAGCGTTCCAGTGCTGCAACCGAGCTGGCGCAACCCCATGAGATTGCATATCTCCTTGGCGAATTGGGTGTCGAAGAGGACCTTGTCGACAAGGATGTGCGCGCGCATACTCCCGTTGTTCTGATCGACGGCGTTGTAGAGGTTGTCGGACATCAGTGGGAGGACGTCGAAGAGTTCCGAGGCCTCGCGCTGGTAGTCGGTCAACGACTGCAGTGCCGTGTTTCCGTGTTGCACGCTCTGTGCGAAGTTGTTGCGGTTCCTCTCCACGATGGCGCCGGCCTTCTCGATGATGGCGTTGAGGGTGTGGCCCGTTTCTCCTGAACCAAAGTCCTCATTGGCGACGATCTGGCTGAGTTGCCGCACGCTGGAACCGAAGTCGCGCAGCGTCTGGTCGTTTTTGGCGGCGGCATCGAAGAGCGAGCTGGTGTTGGTGATGATGGTGATCAGCTGCTCGCGGGTGAGTGCACCGCCGTCTTCGGAGGTGATGCGCAGGGCCTTTGACAGTGCATCTGCCGCCGATTTCATCTGCCCACCGTTGCCGTCGGCTATCGCGGCGCTGTTGTTCACCAGATCAGCGAGCGGCCCCTGCCCCTTGCCGTCGCCGCGCAGCGACCCCGACAGTTTGTCGAGAATGCCGAGCACACGGTCGAATTCGATGGGCGATTTGGTGTTCGGTAGTCCGATGGTGTCGTCTTCTTTCAATGTCGGCCCGCCGCGGTAGGGCGGAGTGAGCTCGATGTGCCTGTCGGTGAGAATCGACGTAGACACCGTCACCGCCTGCGCATCTGCCGGAATCTGTACGTCTTCGTCGATCGCCAGCACCACTTCGGCGTAGCCGCCCTTGAGGTTGATGGCGGCTACGCGTCCCACCGGCATACCCAGCACGGAGACCGGATTGTCGACATAAAGCCCCGAAACGCTTTCGAACTGGGCCGTGACCGTCATGGTGTTCACATACGGTTTGATGTAGCGCCACCCGATGACGCCGAGAGCGGCCGCCACCATCAGAGCGGCGATGAGGGCGGCGATGATGGTCGATCGCGGGATAGTTTTCACTTGCAGTCCTTGAAATACTCGAGCATGCCGAATTGCTGTGCCCGGCCGCTGATTGCGCACATCCACGAGTCCACCAGCAGCCCATTGGTGACATTGGCTTCCCAGGCGTTGCCGTACCCGAAGGCATTGGTGACATTGCGCGCTGTGACCGGGGCGATCTGCAGGATGTTGCGCACCAAGTCGTCGTGGTCCGACAACAACCTCAGCAGGTGATTCAGGTCCCGGATCAAGTCTTCGATGCTGGCCTGGTCGTCCACCACGACCTTGCTCAGGAACGCGACCAGCTTTGTGGTTGATTGGATCAGTGCGTGAAATGCGGTGCGGCGTACCACGAATTCGCCCAGCAAGTCCTGCCCCTGCCGGACGAGTGTCCCGACCCCGGACTGCTGGCGACGCAGTGTGCTGCTGACGGTGTCGATATTGGCGAGCAGCGACCCGATCTGGGTCCGCCGGTTGGCAACGATGGTGGAGAGACGATGCAGATCGTCCATGGCTTGCGGGATGACCGGCGGCAGGCCCTCCAGCTGCTTGCCCAGCGCGCCGAGCGAGGCGGCGATCTGGTCGGTATCGGTCTCGCCGAACGTGGTGGTGACGTCGGCCAATGTGTCTTGCAGATCGTAGGGGACCTCGGTATGCGCCAGGTCGATGATTCCGTGGGCCACAGTGCCGCTGCGTCCCGGCCGCAACTCGAGGTATCGCGAGCCAAGGATGGTGGTGACCTTCATAATCGCCCTGGTCTCGGCGCCCAGCGGGACGTTGTCGCGCACACGCAGACCGACTTCCACGTGATCGCGAGCAAGGCGCATGCTGGTCACCTCACCGACCGGGATGCCCGCGACCGTGACGATGTTGCCCGTGTGCAGGGCGGCGGCTTGCGCGAATTGCGCGGTGTAGTGCCGATATCCGAGACCAGCGGTCTTGACCAGGAGCAATCCGCCCATCACCGCGACTATCAATCCGATCGCGATGAATCCGATCCATGTTTTGTTGTACGAGTCCAACGGGCGCCGAACGGAACGCCGCCAACGTGCCCTGTTAACCATTGGCCATGCTCCTGCACTTGGGTGTGTGCTGGGCCTTGTTTCCCGGTGTTGCCGCATCCACGATGATCGGGACGACGATGTTCAACCCGGGAAAGAATCCGAGCGCGTTGAGATCACACGCATAGATGTTCACGTAGGAGCCGCTCTGTGTTATCCGGGCGACGCCCTTGAGGATTAGCGGCAGATTGCTTCCCAGGAATGCGGTTTGACTTTCGATGCCGACCATGTGCCGGGCCACGCCCGGCTGGCGGTTGATGAGTTCGTTGAGTGGCGGATCGATGATGTCACTGATCGCGGAGAGCCGTTGGGCCACATGGCGGAAAGAACCCAGTGAGTCCACAAGTTCAGGGCGCTTGGCGTTGAACGCGGACATCATCTGCCGGGTCTGGGTCAAGATCTGATCAAGGCTGCCGTCCTGCTCGGCGAGGATGCCGGAGACCGCGTCCAAGTTGGTAATGACCTGGTCAAGAGATTCGTCCTTACCCGCGACAATCCTTGTCAGGCTGGTGGTTTGGTTCACCAGCGTGGGTATCGCGGCAGTATCGCCCTGCAGTGAGGCGACCACGCCATTGGTCAGGTTGTCGAGCTGCTTGGGATCCAGGGTGCTGAACAGGGGCGCATATCCGTGTAGCAGTCTGCCGACATCGAATGAGGGCTCGGTCCGTTCCAGTGGAATGGTGCTGCCCGCGGGCAGCGGATCGAGGCTGCCTGTATTGCCGATCGACAGACCGAGATAGCGCTGGCCGATGATGTTCTGGTACGTCACAGAAGCAACGGTGTTCCCGAACACGTGCTGGTCGTTTTGTACGACGAAGGAGACCTTCGCCGTATCGTCGGCGAGTTCCACCTTTTCGACGCGGCCTACCCGCACGCCGGCGATCCTGACGTCATCGCCCTCACGCAGACCGAACACGTCGGAGACCATTGCTTGATAGGGCGTCGTCGATCCGGAGATATCGCGCCGCAGCGAGACATAAACCAGCCAGGTCAGACCAAGACAGACCGTTGTGAAAAGGGCAAGGCCCACAAACGCGCCGCGTACTTTCATGACCCGCTTTCGTGTGACTTCTTCAGGGACACGGTGGTTCCCCGCGCCAACGGACCGAGCAGTAGTTGTGTTGCTGTACTGGCTTTTTCGCCTGTGATCAGGCCGAGCTGGGCCCTTTCCTCGGCCCCGCCCACCGGCCCCACGTTGCCGCCGTATGAGGCAGGTGCGGCAGCTGGGACTGACTGTGCCGGGCTGAGAGGCGGGGGAGCGTCTGCGGGGTCCGCGGTCCCGGGTACCCGGGGAGCAGGGCCGGTCCACCAGGGCAAGGGTGGGTTGGGGTCAGCGAGTGCGGGATTCGGGTTGATTAGCGGGGGGCCCACAGCGATCAGATTTCCGTCGGGGCCGATCTTCGTTCCCGGTGGTGGCGTTAAGTCTTTGGGCGGCCGATAGTTCTGTGGGAGGAGAACTTCCGGTAGGTCTGGGCGTACGGCGATTTGCGGTGCGGTGAAGCAGCTCGGGCCCTTGAGCTCGCCGTACTGGGGGCAATCGGCTCGGGTGTAGGTAGTGGAAGGCGTGAAGGAGAGGATGCCGCGCAGCGTCGCGCTGTCGTTCTCCGGATTCCACGCCTCCTCGATGAACTTGTTGGCGAACGTCCTGGTTCGCACCGCGATCGGTACGAAGTGCCTACGGTTTTTCGCGATGACGCCGAGTGCGGGACCGAGCTCCGCGGAGATCCGGATGAGCTGGTCAACATGGTTGTCGATGGCTTCTCGCGCTGTGCCGAAGGTGTAGTCGGCACTGGCGACCATCGATTTCAGTTGTGCGCGTTTCTCGGCGAATGTCTGCATCGGCCGGACCGCCTGATGTAACGCATCGACCAGGTCAGGAGCGGTGTCCTGTAATCCGGCCGCCGCATCGACCAGGGCAGAGACGGTCGATGGGCCAGGGTCGGTGGTGACGATGCTGTCGAGCTGTTGAATGAGGCGGTTCAATTGGGCTCCGCCGGTGAGAAGTCTGGCCCTGCGGTTCTCGGTGGCGGCCCCCACTGCCGCCAGGATGCCCACCGTGTTGTCGTTGCGGTCACGACCCGTGGCGGCCAGTACATCGCGCAGCTTGCTGATGGTTGTCTGGAACAGCACGGTCGGCAATGTGGTGTCTTCCTGGATGCGGGCCCCGGCGCGGATCGGCGTCGCGTTCCCGTTCTGGACCAGCTGCACCGAGGACACCGCGAACACATTGCTGGGCACGACCCGTGCGGTGACGGTCGACGGAATGTTCTTGGCGTACGGCGCTTTTATCTGGATCCGCACGTAGTTCGGCTTGCCGTCGACCGCTGGGGTGACGTCGCGGACAGCACCCACGAGCACGCCCCGGTACTTGACGTCAGATTTCCTGGGCAGGCCGTCGCCGACATTTTCGAGCTCGGCGACTACGTTGATGTAGTCATCCAGGCGGCCAGTCGATTTCAAGAGCAGCAGGGTCACTGCTACGGCGATGGAGACGATGACGATCCCGCCGCGGATGAGCAGTTGGCGCGTATTCGGGCCGCGGCCGTCGAATTCGAAAGGGTTGCGCACGTCAGCCTCCGAACCGTGCGCCCGCATCGACGCCCCAGAGGGCCATCGTGAGCAGCATGTTGACCATCACGACGGCGGTGATGGTGGATCGAATGGCATGGCCTGCCGCGACCCCGACCCCTTCGGGCCCGCCGCTGGCATAGAAGCCGTAGTAGCACTGGATGGTCGAGGCGATCCAGCCGAAGATGATGCACTTGATCACCGAATAGATGACGTCCTGAACACTGAGCATCATGGTGAAGTAGTGCAGATAGGAGCCGGTGGAGGTGTTGCCGAGAACCATCACCATGAGCTGGCAGGACAGATAGCTGGTGGCCAGGCACACCACATAGAGCGGCAGGACGGCGACGACCGAGGCCATTAACCGGGTGGTGACCAGATAGGGGATGGGCCGGATAGCCAAGGCGCCCAACGCATCGATCTCCTCGGCGATGCGCATCGAGCCGAGCTGGGCAGTGAAGCGGCAACCCGCCTGCACCGCGAACGCCAGTGAGGCCATCAACGGCGCCAGTTCGCGGGTGTTCACCAGCGACGAGATGAAACCTGTTGCCGGACCCAGTCCAAGCAGGTCGAGGAAGGCGTAACCCTCGATGGCGATCAAGGCGCCGGCAAGCATCCCCAGCCCCACCGCCACGCCGGCGGTACCGCCGCCAACCACGATGGATCCGTTTCCCCACGAGATATCGGAGAGCAGGCGCACAAATTCTCTGCGGTAGTGGCGTAATGCGAACGGGATTCCGGCGAGCGCTTCGCCGAAGAAGGTGAGCATGTGCCCGAGTTGCATGACCGGTCCCGCGCCGACGTCTTGAGCCCTTTGGAAGGGGCGCAGCGGTCCGGGGATGTGACGTGACGCCGTCACGTCACAGGCCCGTACGCGGAGACAGCATGACGTAGAACTGACTGATGGCGACGTTCACGGCCATGAGGATCAAGATCGATTCCACGACAGCGGCATTCACTGAATTAGCCACTCCGATCGGGCCGCCCTGAGTTGCCAGGCCCTTCTGGCATGCGATCACCGCTACCAAAGCACCGAAGATGACCGCCTTGAGGAGGGCCACGATCATGTCGCCGGTGGTGGCGAAGGACGAGAAGGTCGCTACGAAGCTGCCTGGGGCACCATCCAGGGCGTAGACATTGAACAGGTAGGCGGCCAAGAAGCCGACGAAACAGGTTCCGCCGGTGAGCAGCAGTGCCACCAGGATCGCGGCGGCGAACCGGGGAACCACCAACCTGCGGATCACCGAGACTCCCATGACTTCCATGGCATCGGTCTCTTCACGCATTGTCCGCGAACCCAAGTCGGCGGTGATCGCCGAGCCGACGGCCGTGGCCATCAACATCGCTGCCACGAGTGGTGCGGCCTGGCGAATCACCGCCAGTCCACTGGCGGCGCCGGCCAGTGAGGTGGCACCGACTTGTGCCGCCAGGAGTGCGAATTGAATCGACAGTGTGACTCCTAGCGGCAGTGCGATCAGGACGGTGGGAAGTACAGCGGTCGATGCCATGAACGCGCCCTGACGGATGAACTCACGCCATGGGAAACGCCCGGAGGCTACGTCGATGAAGAAGTACTGCACGGTATGTACGGCCATCACGAACTGCTCGCCGACAGTAGTCACGGCCGCCAAAGGATGACGCCGGACGTAGCCGACGGCCCAGTCCTCGATCGTCGCGACGCTGCCGGCCGGAGCCTTCACTCCGTGAGCCGACGCAAGCTCCACTGCTGGATCACTCAAAGTCTTATCCCCGACTTTCCCTTGACGGGTCAGACAGCAACAGTGCGGACGGCGCCGTTGCAGTCTTCCGTGGCCCACACTCTAGGGAGGTCCCCAAAGCGTGGTCAATAGATCTTGCGAAGAATAGTCATTAACATAAATGTTCTGAACGAGATATGTTGGCATCTCACATGCACTAATCTCACGTAGCAGTCCCTAGTATCAGGTGAACAGCGGAAAACATGATGTAGGGCGGTTTACTACCGGCGTAGTGGTGCCGGGATGTCAGAGAGGATGTTCCAGCAATGTTGAGCAAGCTCAACCGGATGCTGAATTACGAGATGAAGGTCTCCGAGTTCCTCGGGACACTGATCATCATCGGGATTCCCTACGGCTTGATCGGTGTGGTGTGGACACTGACGCACACATCGCACCTCAAGGAACTCGACGGGATCGACCTGGTGATCTCGTTTCTCGGCTCGATTGTCTGCTGGCCAGTGCTCACGTTCTCGAATGTGTGCATGACCTGATGATGGGGTTGGTGTGGGTCATCGATGTCCTGGTGATCATCGTTCAGATCATGGGAGGCCGCCGTCAGGTCAATCCGGTACTGCGGATTGGGTTATGGGTCTCATTCGTCTGTCTCCTCGTCGCCGGAATCGCGGCGCTGGGCGGACTTCTGGTGCTGCTGCAGATGTGGCTGACAAGCCTGCGCTGAGAGGAAAAGTAAACCATGCCAATGCAATACGTTCAGATAGACCCTGCGGTCAGGCCTCGCCTCACCACTGATCAGACACGGATACAGATCACTCAATACACCCCGCGCTGGGTGCCAAAGAAGAAGGTCGACCCCACGCAGGCACTCGATTTCTGGTCGGCGGCCGGGGCTGCCGCGAACGTGGTCATGCAGATGTGCTGGCCGGAAGTGGGATACGGCGTCGCCGAAAGCAGGGTCGAGTCCGGCAGTCTCATGAAGCACCCGTGGAAGCGTCTGCGTACCACGGCGCAATATCTCGCCGTCGCTGTCCTGGGGAGCCAAGAGGAGCGAAACGCGTACCGCGATGCCGTCAACGTCGCTCATCGGCAGGTGCGATCGACCGAACATAGCCCGGTGGACTACAATGCGTTCAACCGAGAGTTGCAGCTGTGGGTGGCGGCGTGCCTGTTCATCTTCTACGAGGACACCTACCAACTGCTGCACGGCAAGATGACCGAAGAGCAAGCCGAGTACTTCTTCCAGAAGGCGATGCCTATCGGGACGACTTTGCAGGTGACAGAGGATCAATGGCCTTCGACCAGAGCAGATTTCGATACCTATTGGAACATCGCATGTGAACGGGTCGCGCTGGACGGGTACATCCGCGACTACGCGATGAAGCTGATCGACCTGCGCATGATCAACTGGCCCATGCGCAGGCTGCTGGCGCCACTGTTGCGCTTCCTGACTATAGGATTTCTCGCGCCGGTCTTCCGCGAGCAGATCGGCCTGGAATGGACGGACGACGACAGGCGGCGGTTCGAGCATCTGTTTCTGTTCGTCTCATTTGTGAACCGCTTCATCCCGCGATATCTGCGAAACATGAACTACAGCTTGCTCATGCGCGATCTACGTTGGAGATTGCGCACCGGCAGGCCGCTCATCTGAGCTCACCGGGATAGGTCTGCCGAGGAGTGCGGCCTCCATGAGGCGCCGGACGCTGGCCTGCGCGTGCTCGGTGTTGTCGTACTGAACCAGCCGCCCCAGGTCCACGACAAGCGTGAAGCCGGCGTGGACCGCGAACCGTGCATGCCCGGGCGAGATCTCGGGCCGCGCGGACAACAAAAGCTTGGTCCAGGATTCGACCGTGGAGCGCTGAATATGGTGCAGGATCGCCTGGTCTGCCGCGGGCAGATTGATGCGTTCGGTGTAGTAGACGTATCCGAGTTCTGGCCGTTCGAACGAACGTGCCACGTATCCCGCGACGAGCCTCTCCAATGCGGCCTCTGGCGCTGTCGTCTCGGATAGCGCCCGGGAGACATCGCCGGAAATCCGGTCTGCCGCACGACGAAACGAGGCGGCGAGCATATCTGCCTTGCTGGGGAAGTAGCGATAGATGCCGGACACCGGAATTCCGATGGCCGTCGCGATGTCTTCCATGCTGGTTTCGCGGTAGCCGTTTACGTTAAAGAGCCGCATCGATTCATGCAGCAACATCTCATAGGGCCCCGCATCAACCGTCACCGGTGGCGCTGAGGGCATGATCTTGTGGTGAGGCGGTGGTGTGGGCAGCTCCGCGTACAGCACCGCCGCGGCGAGTTCGGCAAGGACAGTACGGATTTCCGGGATGGGCAGTGCAGCGCGATGATCGGTGATGCTGCCGATGACGCTCAAAGCTGCCGACGACAGCGTCCAGCGCTCATGAGATGTCAACGCGGGCCGTATGGATTCGAGCGGCTTCTGTATGCGCCGATTGACGAGTTTGATCTGATTGGCGAGTTCGACCTGGTCCTCGTCCTTGAGATACCTTGCCTCCCAGCGGAAAAGGCCTCCGGCTGTGCGGTGGGCAATCGTAGTCTCGATGAGTCCGTCTATCAAGGCGCGCAGTGTCTCTCGCGGATCGGCATCAGCTTCGTGGAGAGGGTCGGTGGCGTCGACAAGGCAATGCCCCAGTCCCAGCACCGCGTCACGAAACAAGTCGTATTTGCTTGCGGAGTGCCGATAGAGCGCCGGCGCCGAGATGCCCACGCGCGATGCGATTTCCTCCATGCTGACTGCGTGATATCCGGATTCACTGAAGGCGTCGGATGACGCCTTAGCGATCTGGACCTTCCGATCCTTGGGGCGGCGCCGCACCGACTTGGCGGGCTGCGGCCGGCGGGAGGCGGACATGGGTTCTACGGTAGCGGAGGGTAAGCGAGTCGATGGGCAACAGCGCGGAAATGACCGACTAACCGAGTTTGCGGCTGATGCGCGGAAGTACGTAGTTGGAGTACGAGTACTTGCCGGTGACCTTGCCGTGCGCGTCAAAGTGAAAGACATCCAAGCCTTCCCAGCCAAATCGTGGGTAGACAACGGCCACCAGGCGGGTCGCCAACCCAAGCAGTGGCGCGGGGGACCGGCGCCCACGGATGTCATGCCGGCAGGTCCATCGGATGGTGGCCTTACGGGCGGCCGCGTCGATGATCCGGTCGTGCTCATCGAATGTCATCGCGCCATAGGTGCCCCGGAACTGGGGTTCGAATTCACGGCGAATGGCGGTGAGACCCACATGGCGGGACCCATCCCCTGGAAGGTATTCGGCGTCCTCGGCGAAATGTTCCATCACCAGGTCGAGATCATTGGTGTTGAAGGCAGCCACGAAGCGATCCAGGGCTGCTGCGATATCTGCCATGGGGGGAGCGTACGGGGTCTTTGCTAGTACTCGTCGTGTAAGCGCCACCACTGATAGGGCGGCGTCTGCGGCCAGCCATCGGGGGAGTCCTCCCAATCTTCTTGACGGCCATAGGGTGTGAGGTCGAGCAGCGTGAAGTCCAGGCGCATCTTGTCCCCGCCCCGGTCCGTACTGAAGTAGGTTTGATACACAGTGTTGTCGTCGCGCAGAAACACGCTGATGCCGAATCCGCTCCCGGCGCCGCAATCCTCGGCGAAGGTCGTCTCGCGGGACGACACGAACGGGAACGTCCACTGCATGCGGTGCTTGAGGGAGTCGATCTGTGCATACGGCATGGTGGAAACCACCGCGAAGGTGGTACTGCGGGCGTTCAGATGCTCGTGCCTGCCGATGTTGTCGCATACCGAGGCGCACCCGGAGCAGAAGTCATCGGCACCGTTGTCCATGAACTGGTAGACGATGAGCTGGTCGCGCCCGTCGAACAGATCCGGTAGTGACAGCCCGCCGCCGGGGCCGGTGAACGTGTAACCGCCGGGCATCGCGACCATCGGCATCCGGCGACGCCGAGCGGCCAGATCATCGAGGGCTCGCGTTGTGGCCTTCTCGTGGACCAACAGCTCGGCGCTCGCTTGGAGCCATTCGTTGCGGGAAACAATCGGGGGCAAGGGCTTGGCATGGGACATACCGGTACAGACCGGTGGCGAGCCCGGATCTCATCGGATCAGGTGAATCGGAACCAGCGCAGCGCACCGTATCCGGCGAGCGAGCCCCACACCGCGAGCACGGCGATCGCGAACCAGTCCACTGAAAGCGTCATTGCGGCAGCCAGTGCCTCCGAGAGCGCACCCGAAGGAGAAAGCCGAGCTAAAAGCACCACGGCATGGGGGATTGCGTCGGTGGTGCGGCCGTCTTCCAGGGTCAACGCCCCCAGCCCAGCGAAGATGAACCACAGCAGATTCGCCAGGGCGAGCACGATTTCCGCGCGCAGTGTGCCGCCGAGTAGCAGTCCCATCGCCGCAAAGGTTGCGGTTCCGAGGGCGATGACCACCGCGCCGAGGAGCAGTCCGACCGGATGCGGGCGCCAGCCCAGCGTGGCACCGATGGCGCCTATGACAGCGGCCTGCAAGACAACCACCGTCACCACGGCCAGCGACTTGCCGGCGATGATGCCCCAAACCGGTAATGCGGTGGCACCCAGGCGTTTCAGAGCGCCATACCGGCGATCGAACCCGACGGCGATGGCCTGCCCGGTAAAGGCGGTGGAGATGACGGCCAGCGCCATGATGGCGGGCACGAAGATGTCGGTACGCGATCCGGGGAATTGGCCCAGCGGCAGCAAGGTCAGCCCGATGAGCAGTGTGATCGGGATGAACATGGTCAGCAGCAACTGTTCGCCGTTGCGGAGCAATAGCTTGAGCTCCAGCCAGAACTGCGCGAAGAGCATGGTGTGCACCGCGCTGGCGCGCGGATCCGGCGTGAACGTTCCCGGGTCGAAACGGGGTGTGGTTTCGGTCATCGCAATTCCCTGCCGGTCAATTCCAGGAACACATCCTCGAGACTGCGTTTCTCCACGCGCAGGTCGGTGGTCAACACATCCATGCGGGCGCACCACGCGGTTACCGTCGCCAGTACCTGCGGATCGACTACGCCCTCGACGCGATACTCGCCGGGCGTAACCTCGGCCACCTTGTATCCCTCCGGCAGCGCCGAGGTGAGCAGGGTCAAGTCCAGCCGTGGTGGCGCCGAGAAGCGCAGCTGGTTCTCGGCGCCGGTCTGCATCAGGTCCGACGGTGTACCGGCCGCCACCACGGCACCGTGATCGATGATCATGAGCTGGTCGGCCAGTTCCTCGGCCTCCTTCATGTGGTGCGTGGTCAGCACCACCGACACGCCGTCACGACGCAGGCTGTCGATGAGTTCCCACACCACCAACCTGGCATGGGCATCCATACCGGCTGTTGGCTCGTCGAGGAAGACCAGTTCGGGCCGGCCCACCAGTGCGCACGCCAGCGCGAGGCGCTGCTGCTGTCCTCCGGACAGCCGCCGATACGGAGTGCGGGCGGCATCGGTCAACCCCAGCGTGTCCAGAAGCCATTGCGGGTCAAGGGGATTGGCTGAATATGAGGCGACAAGGCCGAGCATCTCGCTGGCCCGGGCGGTGGGGTAGGCACCGCCGCCCTGCAGCATGACGCCGATACGCGCGCGTACCGCCGAGTTCTTCGCGACCGGATCCATACCCAGCACCTCAACGGTGCCCTCGTCGGGATGCAGGAAGCCCTCGCACAATTCGACGGTCGTTGTCTTGCCGGCGCCGTTGGGGCCGAGCAGTGCAAAGACCTGCGCGCGCTCTACCTCAAGGTTGAGGCTGTGGAGTGCTGTCGTTGTCCCGTATCGCTTCGTCACCGACCGCATCCGCACCGGCGGTGCCGTCTTTGTCGGTGGTTGCGTCACGGTCAGTCAGCGTAAGCGGCGCGTGTTTGTCACCGTTAGGCAGCCGACGCCACGGCAGATAGTCGTGCGTGATAGCGATGAGCAGTAGCGCGATGATCGCGCTCGCCACGGTGGCGTCGATGATCTGGAACAGCGCGAATCTGTCACCGTTGGCGGTGGGCCCGAAAATGCCTACGAGCAGCGTGATGCCGATGGCGGTCCCGCGGAACGCGGGACGGGTGGCCCACGCGGCCAGCGGAATGATCGCCCACAGCAGGTACCAGGGCTGGACGACCGGAAACAGCAACACGGTGATGCCCAGCGCGACACCCAGCCCTCCGACAGGGTGCAGGCGCCCGCGCAGCACCGCGAGTAGCAGCCACGACACCGCGATACCGATGATGCCGATACCGATTCCGCGGGTCAGCGACAAGATCGCGGTGGTGTGATCGCCCAGGCCGAGCAGGATGCCGACTTGCCCGGTGCCCAGCGCGACGAGCGTGGGCGGAGACATCCAGCTACGGACGGCATTGGCGGTGCCGAGTGTGAACACCCAGCCGAACCCGAGCCCGCTGGCGAATCCGATGAGAACTGTGCAGGCGCCGGTGATGGTGCCCAGTAATGCTCCGGCCTGGAAGAGCCCGCGCACACCGCCGCCCCACCGGCGCGCCAGCGCCATGCCGACGAATCCCAGCGCTAACAGCGAAGGCAGCTTGACCTGTGAAGACGCGGTAATCAGCACCGTGCCGGCCAGCAGATTGGCCAGCGGTACCCAGGTCGCCCAATCGGTACGCACCCCGATGAGGGGGCGTGTCGAGTCGACACCGCGCATGGCCAGCTCGGTGCCGGCCAGCATCAGGCCCAGCATGAGCGCTTCATTGTGGATTCCGGCGACCAGATGCATCAGCAGCAGCGGATTCGCGGCGCCGAGCCACAGCGCGCTGACTTCTGCGACGCCGCAGCGCTGGGCCAAGCGTGGTGTTGCCCAGATGATCAACAGCACACCGAGCAGTTCAACGATCCGATGGCACAGTGCTCCGGCGACGATGTCATCGCCGGTGAGCCGCGAGATGCCCTTGCCGATCCACAGAAACAATGGACCGTAGGGGGCAGGTGTTTCTCGCCACATGCTGGGTACCGACAGCGTGAACACGTGATCCAGGCCGAGGGCGACCGCTGGTCCTTCGGTGTACGGATCCTTGCCCAGGCGCGCTATCTGGCTCTGGGCCAGGTACGAATACACGTCCTTGGAGTACATCGGCGGCGCGATGAGCAGCGGCAGAATCCAGAGCAGCAGGGTCCGGTCCAGCTGGCCGCGGGACATCCTGCGCACCGGGCCTCTGGTTCCATTCGGACGCCCGTCCGGACCTTTGTTGCGCAGGCTGCCGATGGCGAATCGACCCAGCATCAGCCAGGCCAGCGTCATCATCACCGCGCCGGTTGTCGTCATCGTCAGTGACACCGTTTGAATGCGCGAGGGCAGGTTGAGTAGCCGAACACCGAAGATCGGGTCTTGGATCACCGGACGCGCGCCGGCGCCGAGTGCGCCGATCGCCATAAGGGCGGTTCCCGTCGCGCCGAACAGCCGAGTTCGGTTCATGGCGGTGAGCTCGCGCTCATTGAGCGGGGCCGAGGAACGTTCGTCATCATGCAGATGCGACAGCGACGAACTCAGCCACTGACCACGTACCGACACGCGAGCAGCGTATCGGCCCGTCGTGCCGGCTCCGTGGAACCTGCCGGGCAGGGCCTGTCCGGCAGGCGCGGCGGCGATCAACATAGGTAACCCTTGCTAGACGTGGCATTCTGAATTGCGTCACACTGGTGTTGTGAAATTCGGCCAGCCCTCTGCGGTGGCGTCTGCTGCGGCGACGTCGCAGGTGCTGGACGCTGCCCCGGCCGTGTCTCACGACGGGCAGACACGGGTGGCCGTGGTGCGGCTGCTCATGGAGTCCGGGCCGGTCACCGCGGGTGAGATTGGCGAACGGCTTGGTCTTTCGCCCCAGGGTGTCCGCCGTCACCTCGACGCCTTGATCGAGGCCGGGGACGCCATCTCGAATCCGGCGGCCGCATGGCAGCACAACGGCAGAGGCCGCCCGGCCAAGCGGTTCCAGCTCACCGCGGACGGTCGCGCCAAGCTCAATCACGCCTACGACGACCTCGCGTCTGCCGCCATGCGTCAGCTGCGCGAGATCGGCGGCGACGATGCGGTGCGCGTGTTCGCGCGCCGTCGCATTGACTCGATCCTGAGCGATGTCGTCGCCGGTGGACCGTTTCACGACACCGAGGCCACGGTGAATCAATTGGCCGCGGCCCTGACCAAGGCCGGGTACGCAGCCAGCACCCAGCGGGTCGGTGGAGCCGGTGGACCCTCCAGTGGTGTGCAGATATGTCAGCATCATTGCCCGGTATCGCACGTGGCCGCCGAGTTCCCCGAACTCTGTGAGGCAGAACAGCAGGCCTTCGCCGAGGTGTTGGGAACACATGTACAGCGGCTAGCCACCATCGCCAACGGTGACTGTGCCTGTACGACGCATATTCCGCTGCACGTATCGACAACTCTGGCGCCCAGCCCCGCGTCAGATACAACGACCAGTAAGGAGTCACAATGACCCTCGAGCGTGAGGTGCTGACCCAGGACGAGACGATCGCGTCACTGGGCAACTACGGCTATGGCTGGTCGGACTCCGATGCCGCGGGAGCTAGTGCGCAGCGCGGTCTGTCCGAGGCTGTGGTGCGTGACATCTCGGCGAAGAAGAGCGAGCCCGAGTGGATGCTCGATGTCCGCCTGAAGGCGCTGCGCACCTTCGATAAGAAGCCGATGCCCAACTGGGGATCGAACCTTGATGGCATTGATTTCGACAACATCAAGTATTTCGTGCGCTCCAGCGAGAAGCAGGCCGCATCCTGGGATGAACTGCCCGAGGACATCAAGAACACCTACGACCGGCTTGGCATCCCCGAGGCGGAGAAGCAGCGGCTGGTGGCCGGTGTCGCGGCGCAGTACGAGTCCGAGGTCGTCTACCACTCGATCCGGGAAGACCTTGAGTCCCAAGGGGTCATCTTCCTGGACACCGACTCGGGCCTGCGTGAGCACCCGGAGATCTTCAAGGAGTACTTCGGCAGCGTCATCCCGGCCGGGGACAACAAGTTCTCCGCACTCAACACCGCGGTCTGGTCCGGTGGATCGTTCATCTATGTGCCGCCGGGCGTCCACGTGGACATCCCGCTGCAGGCGTACTTCCGCATCAACACCGAGAACATGGGTCAGTTCGAGCGCACGCTGATCATCGTCGACGAAGGTGCCTATGTGCACTACGTCGAGGGATGTACCGCACCGATCTACAAGTCCGATTCGTTGCACTCGGCCGTGGTGGAGATCATCGTGAAGGCCGGTGGGCGTTGCCGCTACACGACCATCCAGAACTGGTCCAACAACGTATTCAACCTGGTCACCAAGCGTGCCCGGGCTGAGGCGGGGGCCACCATGGAATGGGTCGACGGCAACATCGGCTCCAAGGTCACCATGAAGTACCCGGCCGTGTGGATGACCGGTGAGCACGCCAAGGGTGAGGTGCTCTCCGTGGCCTTCGCGGGCGAGGGACAACACCAGGACACCGGCGCCAAGATGCTGCACCTGGCGCCGAACACGTCGAGCAACATCGTCTCCAAGTCGGTGGCGCGCGGCGGTGGGCGGGCCTCCTATCGGGGCCTGGTCCAGGTGAACAAGGGGGCGTACGGTTCCCGTTCAACCGTCAAATGCGATGCGCTGCTGGTCGACTCGGTCAGCCGCAGCGACACCTACCCCTACGTCGACATCCGCGAAGACGATGTCACGATGGGGCACGAGGCAACCGTCTCGAAGGTCAGCGACGATCAGCTGTTCTATCTGATGAGCCGCGGCATGACCGAGGACGAGGCGATGGCCATGGTGGTGCGCGGATTCGTGGAGCCCATTGCCAAGGAACTGCCGATGGAGTACGCGCTTGAGCTCAACCGTCTCATCGAGCTGCAAATGGAAGGCGCGGTCGGTTAAGACATGTCGAATCTCACTGAAGCCGTAGAGGGTGCGGCTGTCAACAAGGGTGAGCTGTTCAGCTCCTATGACGTCAGCGCATTCGAAGTGCCCGGCGGCCGTGACGAGCTCTGGCGTTTCACCCCGTTGCGCCGGTTGCGTGGTCTGCACGACGGCAGTGCCACCGCGACCGCCGAGCCCACAGTGGCTGTCGGCACTGTTGACGGTGTGACGGTCGAGACCGTGGACCGCACCGATGAGCGGCTCGGCCGGGGCGGCGTACCTTCGGATCGAGTTGCCGCGCAGGCGTACTCGTCGTTCTCGAAGGCGACCGTCATTTCCGTCGGTAAGCAGGCGGTGGCCGCGGACCCGATTGAGATCACGGTGACCGGTCCCGGTGCCGGGCAGGTGGCTTACGGGCACACCCAGGTTCAGGCCGGCGAGCTTTCGGAATCGGTGGTGGTCATCGACTACCGAGGCAGCGGAACGTACGCCGAGAACGTCGAATTCGTGCTCGACGATGCCTCCCGGCTTACCGTCGTCTCGATCGCCGACTGGGCCGATGACGCGGTGCATGTCTGCGCACATCACGCCAAGCTCGGCAAGGACGCGGTACTGCGCCACATCGCGGTCACCCTGGGCGGCGATCTGGTCCGTCTCACCGGCACTGTCCGGTTCGGTGCGCCGGGAGGTGACGCCGAGTTGCTCGGTCTCTACTACGCCGACGACGGCCAGTTCTTCGAGCACCGGCTGCTGGTGGATCACGCTCAGCCCAACTGCCGCTCCCATGTCACGTACAAGGGTGCGCTGCAGGGTGATCCGGCTTCCGATAAGCCTGACGCGCACACGGTCTGGATCGGTGACGTGCTCATCCGCGCCGAGGCCACCGGAACCGACACCTTTGAACTGAACCGCAACCTGATCCTCACCGATGGCGCCCGGGCCGACTCCGTGCCCAACCTCGAAATCGAGACCGGTGAGATCGCCGGGGCCGGGCACGCCAGTGCCACCGGGCGTTTCGATGACGAGCAGCTGTTCTACCTGCGCTCGCGCGGTATCGCCGAGGAGGATGCGCGCCGACTGGTGGTGCGCGGCTTCTTCCAGGACATTATTGGCCGGATCGGGATCGAGTCAGTGCGCGACCGCCTCACCGCGGCCGTCGAAAACGAACTCGCCCAGACCAACTCGTAGATAGAAAGCAACTCAATGACCACTCTGGAAATCAAGGACCTGCACGTCAGCATCTCGCCCAACGAGGGCGAGGCCATCGAGATCCTCAAGGGCGTCAACCTGACGGTGAACTCGGGGGAGACCCATGCGGTCATGGGCCCCAACGGTTCCGGGAAGTCCACGCTGTCCTATGCCATCGCCGGACACCCCAAGTACGAGGTGACCTCGGGGTCCATCACCCTCGACGGCCAGGACGTGCTGGAACTGTCCGTCGACGAACGCGCGCGTGCTGGTCTTTTCCTGGCGATGCAGTACCCGGTCGAGGTGCCCGGAGTCTCGATGTCGAACTTCCTGCGCACGGCCGCCACCGCCGTGCGTGGCGAGGCTCCGAAGCTGCGCCACTGGATCAAGGAAGTCAAGGAAGCGATGGGAGAGTTGGAGATCGACTCCGCCTTCGCCGAGCGCAGCGTGAACGAGGGCTTCTCGGGCGGCGAGAAGAAGCGCCACGAAATCCTGCAGCTGGGCCTGCTCAAGCCGAAGATCGCCATCCTGGATGAGACGGACTCCGGCCTTGATGTCGACGCCCTGCGGATTGTGTCCGAGGGCGTGAATCGCTACGCGGAGCGTGAGCACGGTGGCGTGCTGCTGATCACCCACTACACCCGGATTCTTCGTTACATCCAGCCGCAGTTCGTGCATGTCTTCGTCGGCGGGCGCATCGTCGAGTCGGGCGGTCCTGAGCTGGCCGACGAGCTGGAGGAGAACGGCTACGTGCGCTTTACCCAAGCGGTGGGAGCCTGACCGTGACGGCCACGGTGCCGCTGGACACCACCCGGATCTCGGAGATCAGGGATGCCTTCCCGATCCTGAGCCGGACGGTGCGTGGCGGTAAGCCGTTGGTGTACCTGGATTCCGGTGCGACCTCGCAGCGGCCCATCCAGGTTCTCGATGCCGAACGTGTCTTTCTCACCGAGCGCAACGCCGCGGTTCATCGCGGTGCACATCAGCTGGCCGAAGAAGCCACCGATGCGTACGAGGGCGCGCGGAACACCATCGCTCGTTTCGTGGGTGTCGATGACGGCGAGATCGTCTTCACCAAGAACGCCACCGAATCGCTGAACCTGGTGGCGTACACCCTCGGTGACAGCCGGTTCGGCCGTGCGGTGGGCCCGGGCGACGAGGTCGTCATCAGCGAGCTGGAGCATCACGCGAACCTTGTTCCCTGGCAGGAGCTTTGCCGCCGCACCGGGGCCACCTTGCGCTGGTACGGCGTCACCGATGACGGTCGCATCGATCTGGATTCACTGGAGCTCACGGGTGCCGTCAAGGTTGTCGCCTTCACGCACCAGTCCAACGTGACGGGTGCGGTGGCTCCCGTTGCCGAGCTGGTGCGCCGCGCTAAATCCGTTGGTGCCCTTGTCGTGTTGGACGCCTGCCAGTCCGTCCCGCATATGCCGGTGAACTTCCGTGAACTGGGTGTCGACTACGCGGCGTTCTCAGGGCACAAGATGCTCGGCCCCTCGGGTGTCGGCGTGCTGTACGGCCGTCGCGAACTGTTGGAAGCCATGCCTCCGTTCATCACGGGTGGCTCCATGATCGAGACGGTGACCATGGAGGTCAGCACCTACGCGCCGCCGCCGCAGCGATTCGAGGCCGGTGTGCCGATGACCTCGCAGGTGGTCGGCCTTGGCGCTGCCGTTGACTACCTCAACGCCATTGGCATGGAAGCCGTTGCCGCGCATGAATATCAGCTGGTATCGGCCGCGCTGGCCGGGCTCGGAAGTGTCGAGGGCGTTCGTATCGTCGGTCCAACGGAGAACGTCGACCGTGGTGGCGCGGTCTCCTTCGTGGTGGACGGAATCCACGCGCACGATCTGGGTCAGGTGCTCGACGACGAGGGTGTGGCGATACGGGTCGGGCATCACTGCGCCTGGCCGCTGCATCGACGCTTCGGTATCGCGGCGAGCGCCCGGGCTTCCTTCGCGGTCTACAACACCCTGGATGAAGTCGACCGATTGGTGGTAGGAGTCCGTCGCGCGCAGGAGTTTTTCCTGGGCGAGCGGAGCGACAGGGGATCGTTCCTGTGAGGCTTGAGCAGATGTACCAGGAAGTCATCCTGGATCACTACAAGCATCCGCATCATCGCGGGCTGCGTGAGCCGTTCGCGGCCGAGGTGCACCACGTGAACCCGACCTGCGGCGATGAGGTGACCCTGCGAGTCACCTTGGATGACAACAGAATCGCCGATGTGTCCTATGACGGACAGGGCTGCTCGATCAGTCAGGCCGCGACCTCGGTCCTGACGGATCAGGTGATCGGGCTGACCGTGGATGAGGCACTCAAGACGGTGGCCTCGTTCAACGAGATGATTTCCTCACGCGGCACCATTGACGGGGACGAGGATGTCATCGGTGACGGCGTCGCGTTCGCGGGAGTTTCGCGGTACCCGGCCCGTGTAAAGTGCGCGCTCCTAGGATGGATGGCATTCAAAGACGCTCTCGTGCAGGCAGACGCCGCGACCAGCGGCACTACTGAGAAGGTGAAGCGATGACCGAAGTGTCAGCGGAAGTGAAGCTTCTCGAAGATCTCGAAGAGGCAATGCGTGACGTTGTTGACCCCGAGCTGGGAATCAACGTCGTAGATCTGGGACTTGTGTACGGGCTCAACGTCGAAGAGGGCGAGAGCGGCAAAGTCGCCATGATCGACATGACGCTCACCTCGGCGGCATGCCCGCTGACCGATGTCATCGAGGACCAGTCGCGTAACGCGCTAGTGGGCGCCGGGCTGGTCAACGAGATCAAGATCAACTGGGTCTGGGTGCCGCCGTGGGGCCCGGACAAGATCACCGACGATGGTCGGGAGCAGCTCCGGGCCCTCGGCTTCACCGTCTAGTGCTGGTGGTGGCCTTCTTGGCCGCCTTCGCATGAGCCGTCCTTCGCGGCGCGAAGGGTGATCGTCGCGGCCTGCAGATTGCCCGAAGCGTCATCGGCGCCGTGTGCGGCGAGACACTTGCCTGCGGCGATCGCGCTCTGGGCCGCCGGAGCACGCTTGGCATAGGCGGTGTCGTTGTTGACAGTCACCGTCTCCGGGGTGGCGGCTCTGCCGTTCGGGTCGGTGGCGGACACGGTGATGGTGTTTCCGCTGACGGCGGAGACTGTCCCGCGAACAGCCTGATGCTCGGGGCGTTTCTCCGATGTCGGGGCCGGGGAAGACTCGGGCGAACCCTTCTTGTGTGCTGGTGCGCAGTTGCCGTCCTCGGCAGGCCAGATCATCACCCGGCGGGCCGTTGGCGGGTTGGAGTCCTGTTGTGCCATCGCGGCGATACAGCTTCCGGTGGTGACGTCGGACAATTGCGCGGAAGTGATCTCGGAGACTTTCGTGGATTGACTGAATCCGACGGTCGCGGTGCCGTCCTTCTTGGTCACCTGGATGGTGCTGCCCGAGACCGAGGCGATGAGTCCGGCTACATGGTCCTTCCCGTTGTGTTCACCGTGGGGTGCGGCCGAGGACGTAGCCGGTGCCGATGAATTCGTGGACGCGCCGTTGGTGTTTGTAGGCGTGCCGCAGGCGGCCACCGAAAGCGCGGTGAGTCCGGCGAGTGCGAACAGTGCGCCGCGGGCGAGCCGTGGTGGGGCGGGTGTCTGGTGTGGGGACATCGGTGTTCTCCATGTTCGATGAATGGGACACCTCAGCGTGCTGGCGCGGGCTGAGGGTGCGCTCCGGCATGCGTGAGAAGTTGCTGTGTATCGCGGATGCCAGATCGGACCTATCGCGGGGCAGGTCCACATCGCCCGTCGGTCGCCGGGCCTAGGTCGATCTTGGTGGCCTGCAGCACTCCCTCGGCATCTTTGGTGCCGTGTGCATCCGCGCATTTGCCGGCGATGATCGCGGTGGCCTCGGTGGGTTGCCGTTGGTCGTAACGGGTGTCGGCGGTCACCGTGACGTTGGTCTGAATCTCCGACGCCCCACTGGGATCGGTATTCGACACCACGATGGTGCTGCCATTGACCGACGCGACGGCACCCTGGACGCTGGGGCCGCCGAATGGGGGAGGTGAACCCCCGGGTGCGCCGCCCGGTGGTGGCCCCGGCGGTATGCCGGGAGGTGGTGCGCCGCCGGGTGGTGTCTCCAGCGCACATTTGTTGTCCTCGGCCGCGCTGATCAGCACCCGTTGCGCCGTGGCCTGTTCCGACTCATCTGCCCCGGCTGTCGCCTGCACGCTGACGCAGCTGCCCACGATCACATCGGACAGGTCCGCGGGTTGCACCTCGGTGAGCTTGGTCATGGTGTTGAAGTCGATATCAATGCTGCCCACGGGGTTGGTCACCTGGACCGTGTGCCCCGACACCGAGGAGATCAATCCGCCCGCCCTGTCGTGCCCACCTGCGTGCCGTATGACAGTGGTCGAGGCAGGGCCCGCTGACGGCTGGGCCGGCTTATCCGCGGAGCCACCACACGCTGCGCTGGCGAACACGACGACTCCGGCGATCACGAGCAACGTAGGCCGTGGCCGGAGATTTGGTGACATGGTTGACCACGTTATCCGGAATGGATCAGGCGTCGGCGTAGTTTGACACCTCGTGACCGACGTGAGACCAGACGTAGCGCCCCTTTTCGAACCGTTCACCGTGAAATCGCTGACCGCCCCCAATCGGTTCGCGATGGCGCCGATGACACGATCGGCTTCTCCCGGTGGTGTCCCGGGCGAGAACGTGGCGGCGTACTACCGCCGCCGCGCCGCGGGAGGTGTTGGGTTGATCATCACCGAGGGCGTCTTCATTCCCGACGATGCCGCGGGCGGTCAGGCCAGCGTTCCACGCCTGATCGGCGACGACGCACTGGCGGGATGGTCGGCGGTCACCGACGCCGTGCACGGCGAGGGATCGGCGATCGCGGCCCAACTGTGGCACCAGGGTGTCGAGCGCGGCGCCGATCCGGAGTTCAATCCCCAGGTGGAGTCGGTGAGCCCGTCGGGTCTGGCCGGAGATGCTTCCCCGCTGGGCCGAGCGCTGCTGACCGGTGAACTTGCTCCGCTCGCAGAGCAGTACGCGACGGCGGCGCGCAACGCCAAGGCGGCCGGATTCGACGCCGTTGAACTACACGGTGCGCATGGCTACCTGCTCGACCAGTTCCTGTGGGAGCGCACCAACATTCGGGCCGACGGGTATGGCGGATCGATCGTCGATCGAGTGCGATTCCCGGTCGAGGTGGTGCGGGCCGTACGCGCGGCCGTCGGGCCCGATTTCCCTATCCTGTACCGGTTTTCACAGTGGAAGCAGGCTGACTACACAGCCACCCTGGCCGATAGCCCCGCAGAGCTGGAACGTTTGCTCGCGCCACTTGTCGAGGCAGGCGTGGACGTTTTCCACCCGTCCACACGTCGCCACTACGTACCGGCGTTCTCGGATCTGGCGGGGGCCGATGGAGAGCTGAGTCTTGCCGGTTGGACCAAACGTGTCACGGGCTTGCCGGCCATTGCCGTCGGCTCCGTGGGATTGCAGACGGAGTTCAAACCCACCGAGGTCCGGGACATCGAGCCCGCGCCCGTTGAGGCGGTGTTGCGGCAGTTTGCCGACAACGAGTTCGACGTCATCGCCGTGGGCCGCGCGCTGTTGTCGGATCCCGACTGGGTGAACAAGCTGCGCACCGGCCGGCAGGAGGAGTTCGTGGGATTCAACATCGGCAAGGCCCTGGCCGCGCTGTACTGAGGGCCCCTGGAACATCACGCACCCCGGCGACGTTGAGGACAACATGGCAACACGTGACATCACCGCTGACGCGTTCAACGACTTGGTCCACGACAACGACATCGTGCTCGTGGATTTCTGGGCGTCTTGGTGCGGGCCGTGCCGCCAGTTCGGGCCGGTGTTCGAGGCGTCTTCGGAGGAGAACCCCGACGTCGTCCACGCAAAGGTGGACACCGAGGCCGAGCAGGCGCTGGCCGCGGCGGCGAACATCCGGTCGATTCCCACGCTGATGGTGTTCAAGCAGGGCCAGCTGGTGTTCAACCAGGCCGGTGCGCTGCCCCCGGCATCGTTGGCCGACCTGGTGCAGAAGGTCCGCGATCTCGACGTTGAGGCCGCACTGCGCGAACAAGAGGCGTAGCGCGGCCCGCGCGGTACCGCGCGGAAACGATTTGGTGCAACCCGCCGCGGTCGGTTATATGGACGCATGAGTTTCGTGCTGGTCGACCGTCCGCGTCCGGATATTGCCTTGGTCACCCTGAACCGGCCGGAGCGGATGAACGCGATGGCGTTCGATGTGATGCTGCCCTTCAAGCAGACGCTTGTGGACATCAGTCATGACAACGATGTGCGGGCCGTCATCATCACCGGGGCCGGCAAGGGGTTTTGTTCGGGTGCCGATCAGAAATCTGCTGGGCCCATCCCGCATATCGGGGGATTGACCCAGCCGACGATCGCGCTGCGCTCCATGGAGCTCCTTGACGAGGTCATCCTCACGCTGCGCCGGATGCATCAGCCAGTGATCGCGGCCATCAACGGCGCCGCCATCGGCGGTGGCCTGTGCCTGGCGCTGGCCTGTGATGTCCGGGTTGCATCGGAGGCTGCGTACTTCCGGGCTGCCGGTATCAACAACGGGCTGACCGCCAGCGAGCTGGGCCTGAGTTATCTGCTGCCGCGTGCCATCGGCACCTCCCGCGCTTCGGACATCATGTTGACCGGCCGCGACGTCGAGGCCGACGAGGCCGAACGCATCGGTTTGGTATCCCGCAAGGTGGCCTCGGAATCCCTGCTGGAAGAGTGTTACGCGATTGGAGAGCGCATCGCCGGGTTCTCCCGTCCAGGGATCGAATTGACCAAGCGCACCATTTGGAGTGGGCTGGACGCCGCTAGCCTGGAAAGTCACATGCACCAAGAGGGCCTGGGCCAGCTGTACGTCCGGCTGCTCACCGACAACTTCGAAGAAGCCACCGCCGCCCGCAAGGAGCAGCGTAAAGCGGCCTTTAGAGACAAGCGCTGACAGCGCGAGACGCTACACAGCATTCAAGGAGTAAGTAGTGATTACCGCGACGGACCTCGAGGTCCGCGCCGGCGCCCGCACGCTCGTCTACGCGCCGGGCCCCGCGTTACGCATCCAGCCCGGCGACCGCATCGGGCTGGTGGGCCGTAACGGGGCGGGCAAGACCACCTCGATGAGAATTTTGGCCGGCGAGGGTGAACCGTATGCCGGCTCGGTATCCCGTATCGGTGAAATCGGTTATCTGCCACAGGATCCCAAGGAAGGTAACTTGGATTTGCTGGCACGTGATCGGGTGCTTTCGGCGCGTGGCCTGGACACCATCATCAGCGATATGGAGAAGCAGCAGACGCTTATGGCCGAGCTGGCCGATGAGGCTCAGCGCGATAAGGCGGTTCGTCGCTACGGGCAGCTGGAGGAGCGCTTCTCCTCGCTGGGTGGGTATGTCGCCGAGAGTGAGGCGGCGCGTATCTGCTCGAGCCTCGGTTTGCCTGAACGGGTGCTGATCCAGCCGCTGCGCACCCTTTCGGGCGGTCAGCGGCGCCGTGTGGAGTTGGCCCGGATTCTGTTCGGAGCGGCCGAGGGTGGCGCTGGATCGAACATGACGTTGCTGCTCGACGAGCCGACCAACCACCTCGATGCGGACTCGATCGGCTGGTTGCGCGGCTTCCTGCAAAACCACGAAGGCGGGCTCGTGGTCATCAGTCACAACGTCGAGCTGCTGGCCGATGTGGTGAACAAGGTGTGGTTCCTGGACGCGGTCCGTGGCGAGGTCGACGTCTACAACATGGGTTGGCAGAAGTACCTGGACGCACGGTCGCTGGATGAACAACGGCGCCGGCGCGAGCGGGCCAATGCCGAGAAGAAGGCCTCGGCCCTGCGCACCCAGGCGGCCAAGATGGGCGCCAAGGCAACCAAAGCCGTTGCCGCACAGAACATGTTGCGCCGAGCCGAGAAGATGTTGTCCGGGCTCGACGAGGAGCGGGTGGCCGACAAGGTGGCCCGCATCAAGTTCCCGACGCCCGCCGCATGTGGCCGGGTGCCGCTGGTGGCCAAGGGACTGACCAAGAACTACGGATCTTTGGAGATCTTCACCGGGGTGGACCTTGCCATCGATCGCGGCTCGCGGGTTGTGGTTCTCGGACTCAACGGTGCGGGGAAGACGACGTTGTTGCGGCTGCTCGCGGGCGCCGAAACCGCCGACGCCGGCGCGCTGGAGCCCGGCCACGGCCTCAAGCTCGGATACTTCGCACAGGAGCACGACACCCTGGACGATCACGCGACGGTGTGGGAGAACATCCGCCACGCCGCTCCGGATACCGGGGAGCAGGAGCTGCGCGGGATCCTGGGTGCCTTCATGTTCAACGGCCCACAGTTGGAGCAGCCGGCGGGGACGTTGTCCGGCGGTGAGAAGACCCGCCTGGCCCTGGCCGGTCTGGTCGCCTCGACCGCGAATGTGTTGCTGCTCGATGAGCCGACCAACAACCTGGATCCTGCATCCCGTGAACAGGTTCTAGACGCGCTGCGCAGTTACCTCGGCGCGGTCGTTCTTGTCACCCACGACCCGGGGGCCGCCGAGGCGCTAAATCCGCAACGTGTCGTGTTGTTGCCGGACGGCACCGAAGACTACTGGTCCGACGAGTACCGGGACCTCATCGAGCTGGCCTGACCATCCTCGTTCGCCCTAGGCGTCTCATACACACGCGTGATCACATTTGCGCTATGGTGCAACCGGGTCGAGCCGCAGCCCACAGGGGCCGCGGCATGGAGTCGGGAGAGAGGTCGCGATGGCCAAAACGCGCGACGAGGAACGCGTCGAGCTGAAGGCGGCATACGAGCAGGGTGCGAGTATCCGCACACTTGCTGCGGATGCCGGCCGATCGTATGGGTACGTGCATCGTGCCCTCGTGGAATCGGGTGTGGCGCTGCGCGGGCGCGGCGGCCCGAATCGGCGCGGCCGCAAGGTTTAACTGGCGTCCGACACGCAGTGTGCCCGTTGAGCTTTCGGGCGACAATTGTTGCTACCGTTATGCGATGCGAGGACATGGCGGTATCCGGAAAATCGGCGTGCTGGCGCTGGCGGCATTGACGGCATCCGGTTGCGCCGGTCAGGTGCGCCAGGTGGACGAGGCGGTGTCGCCCGTGGCCACCACGACGGCGTTGCCGCAAACGTCGACACCCGCCCCGGAGACCTTCCGTGTCACGGCGTGCGAGACGGTCAGCGGTGGCGGCGGCAAGAACGTCGCCACCCAGCTGCGGGATGTGCGGGTGGGCAAGCAGGACGACTACGACAGGGTCACCTTCGAATTCGGGCCGGACGCCAAGAGCAAGGTGGCGCTGGACAAGCTGGTGGTTCCCAGGTACACGGTGGACAGCCCCACCAGCGTGTCCGCGGGCCCCAAGGGAGACAACGTCATCGTTGCCGGATCCGCCCTGCTCGGTGTGCTCTTCGACGGCGCGTCCGCGCATGAGACCGATAAGCCCATCCGGTCTTATCCGGGGCCGAGTGAGATCAAGCCGAAGGACTTCCCGATCCTGGCAGAAGCCGAGCAAGGCGAGGACTTCGAGGGGAAGGTGCGGTGGGCGCTGGGCCTGAACAAACAGCGCTGCCCTCAGGTGAGCACGCTGACAAATCCGCCTCGTCTCGTGGTCGATCTGCCGCACTAGCGGAGTTGTGACCGGGCACCACCGCCTGCGCCACGGTTAGCAACCCAGGACAATCCCCGCCCGAACGCCAGCGGTTCGGTGCGTGAGGCCGTACATTCGCTAACCATGTATCGATACCTGGTACCGCCTGTACTAGTAGTCGGCTCGCTCGTGGGTGTCCCGCAGGCGACAGCCGCACCGGAGTGCCCGACGTTGACCGATGGTGGCGCCGAGAACTACGCCAACGTCCTGCACGATGTGCGCATCGAAACCCTCGATGACCTCGACAGGGTGACGTTCAGCTTCGGGCCCGACAAGCTGGCGCCGCCGACCGGGCCCGTCACCTACTGGCAGGCACCACCGTTCTCGGTAACCCCGGTGAGCGGCGGATACGCGGTGGCATTTCGGGGCGCCGCGGCACACGACACCGTGCTGGGAACGTGGGACCGCCCCGAGAACCAGCAGGTGAAGTCCTTTCCGCAGCCGAAGGATCTCGGCGCGCCCGCGGGCGCCCCGGTGGTTCGATCAGCTCGACTGCTGCAGGACCCTGACATCTTCAAAGACAAGAACGGCGTGATGGCGTGGAAGGTCGCTGCGCAGGCTTCGAAATGTCCGGTGGTGTACATCGCGGACACGCCCGCGCGCGCCGTCATCGACTTCCCGCACTAGTCCGCCGGCAGGCGGGAAACATCGTGCAGGTGATGCACCGGGTCGTGCACGAAATACAGACCCAGTGTCTCGACGGTGAAAACTGAACCGTTGCTTCGCCTTCCGCGACGGCTTAGCGAGCCTGCGGGCACCCCGGCGAAGGCGGCGGCGATGGCTTCGCCCGCGGTGGCCAGCTCCCGCGCCACCGTCTGCGGGTCCTGTTCGGCGTACCTGTCTTCGATGGCGGTCTTGTCCTGGTCCCAGTTCTCGAACAGCGGATCCTCTTCGCCGAGCATCAGCTGCAACCGGGTCAGGAAGATGCGGAACACGTCCCGGACGTGGGCGCCGTACTCCAGCGGCGACCAGGTCTGCTCATCGGGACGTTGGCGCACCTCTGGCCGGGACAAAACCGGCTGCCACGCCGCCAGGTTGCCCCGCACGATATCGGGTATCTGGGTGAAAGATATTGTGGCGGGATCAAATCCACACTCCGTGCAGCGGTTATCCAGGACCCAGGTCCAGTCCTTGATATCAGGAGTGATCGGCACGGCGCACCGAGTCCTCGACGAGATCCAGGACGCGGCTGAGGCTTTCGGTGGACTCTCCGGCGGCCAGGCGGGCCACCAGGCCATCGAGCACCAGATCCAGATACCCCAGGATCACCTCACTGGGCACGTCCTCACGCAACCGGCCGGCCTTCTTCTGGCGTTGCAGCCGTGCCAGTGTGGCGGTGTTGAGTTCTTCTGATCGCTGGTTCCAGCCCCGCCGGAATTCGGGGTCGTTGCGCAGCTTGCGGGCGATCTCCAAACGCGTGGCCAACCAATCGAACTGATTGGGGTCGGCCAGCATGTCGCGCATCACCTGCACCAGACCCTCGCGGCTGGCGACATTCGCCATCCGTTCGGCGTCTTCGCGGGCCAGCGCGAAGAACAGCGTGTCCTTGTCGCGGAAATGGTGGAATATCGCCCCCCGCGACATGCCAATGGTGTGTTCGAGGCGGCGCACGGTGGCGCCGTCGTACCCGTACTCGGCAAAACAGCGCCGCGCGCCATCAAGGATCTGGCGGCGACGAGCCGCGAGGTGATCCTCGCTAACGCGCGGCACTGTTGTTCAGCCGTTTCTAGCCGGCCAGCATGTTCCGCAGCACGTACTGCAGGATGCCGCCGTTGCGGTAGTAGTCGGCCTCACCGGGGGTGTCGATCCGGACTACCGCATCAAACTCGACCTTGGAGCCATCGCCCTTGGTTGCGGTCACGTGCACGGTCTTCGGTGTCGAGCCCTCGTTGAGCTTCTCGATACCGCTGATGTCGTACGTCTCGGTGCCGTCGAGCTTGAGCGAGGCCGCCGATTCCCCGGCCGGGAACTGCAGCGGAATCACGCCCATACCAATCAGATTCGACCGGTGGATGCGCTCGAACGACTCGGTGATCACAGCCTTGACGCCCAGCAGGCGGGTGCCCTTGGCGGCCCAGTCGCGCGAGGAACCGGAGCCGTACTCCTTGCCGCCCAGCACCACCAGCGGGATGCCCGCCTTCTGGTAGTTCACCGAGGCGTCATAGATGAACGACTGCGGGCCGCCCTCCAGGGTGAAGTCGCGGGTGTAGCCGCCGGACACGTCGTCCAGGAGCTGGTTACGCAGGCGGATGTTCGCGAACGTGCCGCGCACCATCACCTCGTGGTTACCGCGTCGCGAACCCAGCGAGTTGTAGTCCTTGCGGTCTACACCGTGCTCGTCGAGGTACTGCGCTGCCGGGGTGCCCGACTTGATCGAACCGGCCGGTGAGATGTGGTCGGTGGTCACCGAGTCGCCGAGCAGGGCCAGCACCCGCGCACCCTTGATATCGGTGACCGGCGTGGGCTCCAGCGGCATCCCGTCGAAATAGGGCGCCTTGCGCACGTAGGTGGACGTGTCGACCCACTCGAAGGTGTTGCCCTCAGGGGTGGGCAGACCGCGCCAGCGCTCGTCACCCTTGAAGACATCGGCGTAGGAGTTGGTGAACATCTCGCGGTTGATCGACGAGGCGATGGTCTCCTCGATCTCGGAGGCGCTGGGCCAGATGTCCTTCAGGTAGACGTCGTTGCCGTCGTGGTCCTGTCCCAGCGGGTCGGTGTCGAAGTCGAAGTCCATGGTGCCCGCGATGCCGTAGGCGATGACCAGTGGCGGGGAGGCCAGGTAGTTCATCTTGACGTCGGGGGAGATGCGGCCTTCGAAGTTGCGGTTGCCCGAAAGCACGGCGGTGACCGACAGATCGTTGTCGTTGATGGCCTTGGAAATCTCGTCGGGCAGCGGGCCGGTGTTACCGATGCACGTGGTGCAGCCGTAGCCGCCCAGGTAGTAACCGAGCTTCTCCAGGTAGGGCCACACGCCCGCCTTGTTGTAGTAATCGGTGACGACCTGCGAACCCGGTGCCATGTTGGTCTTGACCCACGGCTTGGTGGTCAGGCCCTTCTCGACGGCCTTCTTGGCCAGCAGCGCAGCGCCCAGCATGACCGAGGGGTTGGAGGTGTTGGTGCACGAGGTGATGCCCGCGACCACAACCGCGCCGTGGTCCAGGACGAAGTTGCCGCGCTCGGCGGACTTCACGGTGACCGGCTTGGTGGGCCGGCCCTCGGCGCCGTTCGCGGCCGACGGCACGACGGCATCGTCTTCGGCGAAGGACAGCACCGCGGCATCGCTTGCCGGGAACGACTCTTCAACGGCCTCATCGAGGTTCGTGTGAGGAGCGGGGTGGTTCTCTTCGACGTAGTTGTGGATGTCCTTGCGGAACGCGTTCTTCGCGTCGGACAGCTCGATGCGGTCCTGCGGGCGCTTGGGCCCGGAGATGGAGGGCACCACGGTGGCGAGGTCGAGTTCCAGGTACTCCGAGAAGGCCGGCTCGTGGTCGGCGTCGTGCCACATGCCTTGTTCCTTGGCGTACGCCTCGACCAGCGCGAGCTGCTGGTCATCGCGGCCGGTCAGGCGCAGGTAGTTGATGGTCTCCTCATCGATCGGGAAGATCGCTGCGGTAGAACCGAATTCGGGGCTCATGTTGCCCAGGGTGGCGCGGTTGGCCAGCGGCACCTCGGCCACACCCTTGCCGTAGAACTCGACGAACTTGCCCACCACACCGTGCTTGCGCAGCATGTCGGTGACGGTCAGCACCACGTCGGTGGCGGTGACGCCCGGCTGGATCTCACCGGTTAGCTTGAAGCCGACGACCCGGGGGATGAGCATCGAGACCGGCTGGCCGAGCATCGCGGCTTCGGCCTCGATACCACCGACACCCCAGCCGAGGACGCCGAGGCCGTTGACCATGGTGGTGTGCGAGTCGGTACCCACACAGGTGTCCGGGTAGGCCTGGCCGTTACGGGTGAAGATGGTGCGGGCCAGGTACTCGATGTTGACCTGGTGCACGATGCCGGTGCCCGGGGGGACAACCTTGAAATCGTCGAAAGCGCCTTGGCCCCAACGCAAGAACTGGTAACGCTCGGCATTGCGCTCGTACTCGAGTTCGACGTTGCGCTCGAAGGCGTCGGCGGTGCCGAAGACGTCCAGGATCACGGAGTGGTCAATGACCATCTCGGCGGGGGAGAGCGGGTTCACCTTGTCGGGATCGCCGCCCAGTGCCGCCACCGCTTCACGCATGGTGGCCAGGTCGACCACGCAGGGCACGCCGGTGAAGTCCTGCATGACCACGCGTGCCGGGGTGAACTGGATCTCGACGCTCGGCTCGGCCGAGGGATCCCAGTTGGCCAGCGCCAGCACGTGTTCCTTGGTGATGTTCGCGCCGTCTTCGGTGCGTAACAGGTTCTCCGCCAACACCTTCAGGCTGTAGGGCAGTTTCTCGGTACCGGGCACGGCATTGAGGCGGAAGATCTCGTATGACTCATCGCCAACCTGCAGAGTGCCGCGCGCGCCGAAGGAATTCACCGATTCATTGCTAGTCACATCAGCTCCAGAGCTCGAAGGTCACCCGCCGGCGGGCTGTGCCAGGCGGGGTTCCGGAGGCGCCACCGCAGATGGCTGCCTTCCATCGATAGTCTAACAGTACGCTTGTCCCGTAATAAGGGGGATGCCCAAATTTCACCCGCCATTCCCGTCGTGGCATCGGTCACTGTCGGCCAGGGTGTCGTTATGCACGCGAAATGCTGCGGGTCTACCTGCGCAACACCGCGCCCGGTGCGGGTTAGATTGATCGCGTGACGCCGCAGCACTTGCCCACCTTCATCCCCGCCGAGCTGTGCCAGGCGGTGGGCGTCTCGGTCCAGACCGCGGGCACCGATCCGCTCGGCTGGTCGGTCAAGTGCCTGGAGATGGCGCGCGCGGATGTCAACGAGGACGGAGTCGCCGCCCCGTCGGCGGATGTCGCCGGATTAAAGGATGTCATCGCGAAGGCGCACGCCAAGAACATCGACCTGAAGGTCGTGGCGCTTCCCAACAATCCCTGGATCGATACACCGTTGCGCGATATCGCCACCGAGATCGGCAAGGACCACCCGGACTCGACGGTCCTGGTCATCAGTCCGTCCTACGCCGGTACCTACAGCGCCACGTTCGACAGGGTGACGCTGGAGGCCGGGCAGGACGTCGCCAAGACGGGCAACGCCGTGCTCTCTGCGAACAACTTCGTGAACGAGATCGGGCGAGAGCACTTCTCATGGACGGCGCTGACCATTGCGCTTGTCCTGCTCGTCGCGGCGGTGTGCGCCGGAATTACGCTCGTGCGCGGCCGATTCGCGAACGACTCGGTTAAGTAACGATTTGCAAACCATTCGCGCAGCCTGTTTTTTCATGAAATAGCCGCGCGCAGTATGGAACCGGGATGATCTGCCGGTATTCAATTCGGGGCAATTAACCGTCAGAAGACGTGTCGCCAATTCCCTGTCAGGGCCCAATTAATTACAACTTTGTAATTTGTGACTAAAGTTTCATTAGTTGCAAAAGTGACGTACGGTGCAAGTGGCGCCAAAGTGGTTAGTGCGTCTTATGTGACAACTGGGAGCGTGTCGGGGAAGGGCCGCTATGACAGAGAAGGCTCGCCGCACGCCGAAGATCGAGGAGACGGCAGACCGCATGAAACGGACAGTCCCGCAGCATTTCGCGGACCGTTTCGCGGTCCGTGGCAAACGAACCGTAGTGACCGCGCTGATGGTGCCGCCGCTGATGACCGCCAGTCTGATGATGTGGCCCACCACGCTGCCCGTAACCTCCGCCGAGCCGAACGACATGGCCTCGCTGATCACCCAGCTGGCCGATACCAATCAGCAGATCGAACAGCTGACCGCCGACGTGCAGACCCAGCAGGAATCCATCAACAAGGGTCTGGTCGATCTGCAAGACGCGCGCGATAACGCCGCCGCGGCCGGTCAGGCGGTTGAAGAAGGCCAGCGCGCGGTCGACGCCGCCAATGGCGCCATCGCCGAGGCGCAGGGCAAGTTCGACCGGATGGCCGTGGCCACCTATATGGCAGGGCCGTCTGGCTCATACCTGACGGCGACCAATCCCGACGATGTGGTGCGCCTTGCTTCGGTGACCAAGAGCGTGGAATCGAGCTCGCAAACCGTCATGGACAACCTGCGCCGGGCACGTACCGAGCAGGTGAACAAGCAGTCACAGGCACGGGCCATTCAGGAGAAGGCCGACCAGGCGACGGCGGATGCGCAGAAGCAGCAGGACGATCTGGTGGCTGCGATGCACGACGTGCAGAAGAAGCTGGAATCCCAGCGCGGCATAGCCTCGGAACTGGCGGCAAAGAAGAAGAGCGCCGAGGCGCAGCTGGCCGCCGCCCGTGGGCCGGAGTTTTCCGCATCGGCCGCAAGTGCGCGGGTGATCAATCCGAGCGCTGCCATCGCAGGAAACGGGAACGAATGGACCGAGGGGCCGGCTCCCGCTGCCGCGGGTGGTGGCGAATGGGATACCACGCTGCCGATGATCGCCAGCGCCAACGTGCCTACCGATCCGACGCAGACCATCAACATGGTGCTGGGCATCGGCAACACCGCCGCCAATGTCGGCCAGTCCGCGGTATGCGGTGTGATCGGCATGTTCTGCCCCAAGGCTGCCCCGGCGGCCGCCGCCTCCAGTGAAGGCGGCGAGTACATCCCCAAGGTCTACGGCCGGGAAAACGTGGAACGGGTGATTGCCCGTGCGGGCAGCGCGATGGGCACGCCGTACTCATGGGGCGGCGGTTCGTACAACGGCCCGACCCGCGGAATCGATTCCGGCGCAGGAACTGTCGGTTACGACTGCTCCGGACTGATGATGTACGGATTTGCCGCGGTCGGCATCAGGCTCAGGCACTACACCGGGTATCAGTACAACTCCGGACGCAAGGTGCCCAGTGCGCAGATGAAGCGCGGCGACATGATTTTCTACGGCCCCAACGCAAGTCAGCACGTGGCCCTCTACCTCGGCAACGGTCAGATGCTCGAGGCGCCGAACACCGGCGACGTGGTCAAGGTGTCGCCGGTGCGGACCAGTGGCATGACGCCCTTTGTAACCCGACTGATTGAGTGGTGAAATCGGTGAACGCAGCGAGAACGACGAAATTGCTCAAGGTGCAGGGCCTCTTTGTATTACGTGCCGCCCTCGCTGTCGGGATCGCTATCGCACTGGTGCTGTTCATGGGTGTGCCGCGTGCCACCGCCGATGACAATCCACTTGGGCCGAATGTCGGTACCGCCTTCCTCAACGCTCTGGGGTTGAACCCGTCGGGCGGCGACTGGGACAACACCCTGCCCTTCGCCGGGCCGAGCCAGGGTGCGGACCCGGCGAAGATCATGAACGGGGTCATGGGGGTCGGACAGACCGCATTGGGCGCATTGGGCATCGGTGGCAATCGCGCATCCGCGGGCGCAGGACGTCCGCTCGTGTACGGCCGGCAGGCGGTGGAAGCAGTGATCCAGCGCGGCGGCACCCAGCTGGGTGTTCCGTACTCGTGGGGTGGCGGCACCGTCCGAGGCCCCAGCGGCGGCGTCGACTACGACGCGGGCAAGGTGGGCTTCGACTGCTCGGGCTTCACCATGTTTTCCTACGCGGCGGCCGGCGTGAAGCTTCCCAAGTACTCCGGTGACCAGTACAACGCGGGCCAGAAGATTCCCGTATCGCAGGCCAAGCGTGGGGATCTGCTCTTCTACGGACCGGGTGGTTCCCAGCACGTGGTGATCTACCTGGGTAACGGTCAGATGCTGGAAGCCAGCGGCAGCGCCGAAAAGGTGACGGTGTCGCCGGTCCGCACGGGCGGGATGACTCCCTACGCCGTTCGTATCATTGCCTGGTAGCTCTTCTGATCTCTCAGGTGAGCTAGAACGGCGCGCCAGCGAACGGGTACGTGGACCAAATCCCGGGATGCTGGAATAGTGGACCGGAGGCGCCGCCCAGGGTTGGGTGCCGCCCGCAGGGACATGGCTACCAAGAAGCCACCGAAGTAGCACGGAATCGTCAGGCAGAGCCGGAGGGAAGTTGATGTCATCACCAGGGTCACCAGGGGGAGGTGCCGGTTACTCCGGCGGAAGCGCCGGCCTCGCGCCGCACGCCCCGCAGGGTGCGACATCACCGGCCCTGGCCGCCGAGGTGCAGAACCTCGAGCGCGCCATCTTTGAGGTCAAGCGCGTCATCGTGGGTCAGGACAGGCTCGTCGAGCGAATTCTGGTCGGTCTGCTCGCCAAGGGGCACGTGTTGCTCGAAGGTGTGCCCGGTGTTGCCAAGACGCTGGCGGTCGAGACTTTCGCCAAGGTGGTGGGCGGGTCGTTCTCCCGTGTCCAGTTCACCCCGGACCTGGTGCCTACCGACATCATCGGTACCCGCATCTACCGCCAGGGCAAGGAAGAGTTCGACACCGAGCTCGGCCCGGTGGTGGCCAACTTCCTGCTGGCCGACGAGATCAACCGCGCGCCCGCCAAGGTGCAGTCGGCCTTGCTCGAGGTCATGGCTGAGCGGCACGTCTCGATCGGTGGCAAGACCTACCCGATGCCCAAGCCGTTCCTGGTGATGGCCACACAGAACCCGATCGAGAACGAGGGCGTGTATCCGCTTCCGGAAGCACAGCGCGACCGCTTCCTCTTCAAGATCAACGTCGACTACCCGACTGTCGAAGAAGAGCGCGAGATCATCTACCGGATGGGTGTCACGCCGCCGGAGCCCAAGCAGATCCTGTCCGCGGAGGCACTGCTGCGCCTTCAGGATCTGGCCGCCAACAACTTCGTGCACCACGCCCTGGTCGACTACGTGGTTCGGGTTATCTCGGCCACCCGCAACCCGGCGCAGTTCGGGCTGGGCGATGTCGCCAACTGGATCTCCTACGGCGCCAGCCCCCGTGCGTCGCTGGGCATCATCGCGTCGGCCCGTGCGCTGGCACTGGTTCGTGGACGCGATTACGTGATCCCGCAGGACGTCATCGAGGTCATCCCGGATGTGCTGCGTCACCGCCTGGTGATGAGCTACGACGCACTCGCCGACGAGGTTTCCGCCGACACCGCCATCAACCGGATTCTGCAGACGGTGGGCCTGCCGCAGGTGAATGCCGTGCCGCAGCAAGGGCATTCGGTGCCGCCGGCGATGGTCGGGACGAACGGCCCGGCCCCGGCAGCCCATAACGCCGCGCCCAGGTGAGCACACCCAGCCCGGGCAGCGCCCGGCCGGTAGACATCCCGTCCCTGCGTCGGGGTGAGATCCGTGATCCGCAGCTCTCGGCAGCGCTGCGGACCTTGGAACTGAAGATCCGCCGCAAGCTTGACGGGGTGCTGCACGGCAACCACCTCGGGCTGATTCCCGGTCCCGGATCGGAGCCGGGGGAGTCCAGGCTCTATCAGCCCGGTGACGACGTGCGCCGGATGGATTGGTCGGTGACCGCGCGAACCACGAGCCCGCACGTACGCCAGATGATCGCGGACCGCGAGCTGGAGACCTGGCTGGTGGTCGACATGTCGGCAAGCCTGGATTTCGGGACGACCAACTGTGAGAAGCGCGATCTCGCGGTCGCGGCAGCGGCCGCCATCATCTTCCTGAATAGCGGTGGCGGAAACCGGCTGGGCGCGCTGATCGCCAACGGGGACAAGATCGTTCGGCTACCGGCGCGGTCCGGACGTGCCCACGAGCAGGACATCCTGCGCAGCATCGCCACCATGCCGAAGGCGCCACAGGGTGTCCGCGGCGATCTGTCACTGGCGATCGACGCACTGCGGCGCCCGGAGCGCCGACGCGGCATGGCGGTCGTCATCAGCGACTTCCTTGGCCCCATCAACTGGATGCGGCCGCTGCGCGCCATCGGGGCCCGGCACGAGGTGTTGGGCATCGAGGTGCTGGACCCGCGCGACATGGAACTTCCGGATGTCGGTGAGGTGCTCCTGCAGGACGCCGAGACCGGCATCACCAAGGAGTATCGGATCGACGAGAACCTGCGCCGGGATTTCGCTCAGGCGGCGGCAAGGCATCATGAAGAGGTGGCACGCACATTGCGTCGTTGCGGTGCACCGCTTTTGAGTCTGCGGACCGACCGTGACTGGATCAACGACATCGTGAGATTCGTCTCTCAACAGCGCCGCGGTGCGGTCGCCGGGACAGGAGCGGGGGCTCGATGAGTGATCTGCCGTTCTTCGGGCCGATGACTCTCACGGGCTTTACCCACCCGTGGTTCTTCCTGGTCCTGCTGCTGGTGGCCGCGCTGGTCGGCTTGTATGTGTTTGCGCAGTATCTGCGCGAGAAGCGGGTGCTGCGATTCGCCAACACCGAGCTGCTGGATTCGGTCGCCCCGAAACGTCCGCGCGCCTGGCGGCACGCGGCCACCGCGCTGCTGGTGGTGGGTCTGATGGTGCTGACTATCGCACTGGCCGGGCCCAGCCATGACGTGCGGATTCCCCGGAACCGCGCCGTGGTGATGCTTGTCATCGATGTCTCGCGGTCCATGGAATCGACCGACGTCGCCCCCAACCGTCTGGGTGCCGCGAAGGAAGCCGGTAAGGAGTTCGCCCGCAACCTGACCCCGGGTATCAACCTAGGTCTGATTGCGTACGCGGGCACCGCGACGGTGCTGGTCTCGCCGACCACGAACCGCGACGCGACCGTAAACGCCTTGGACAACCTGCAGCTCGCGGATCGGACGGCCACGGGTGAGGGCATCTTCACGGCGCTGCAGGCCATCGCGACAGTGGGCGCGGTCATCGGCGGCGGCGACAAGCCACCGCCCGCGCGCATCGTGTTGATGTCCGACGGTAAGGAAACAGTGCCGTCGAACCCGGATAACCCCAAGGGTGCCTACACGGCGGCCCGCACCGCCAAGGATCAGCAGGTACCGATTTCGACGATCGCGTTCGGCACCAAGGACGGGTACGTCGAGATCAACGGGCAGCGCCAGAACGTGCCGTACGCCCCCGACATGATGGAGAAGGTGGCCAAGTTGTCGGGTGGAGAGACCTATACGGCCTCCACGCTCGGTCAGCTCAAGGAGGTGTACGCCAACCTGCAGCAGCAGA
This sequence comes from Mycobacteroides sp. H001, assembly GCF_001440005.1. NCBI lineage: Bacteria > Bacillati > Actinomycetota > Actinomycetes > Mycobacteriales > Mycobacteriaceae > Mycobacteroides > Mycobacteroides sp. H001. The sequence continues at coordinate 90,974 of NZ_LJYH01000025.1, read as the reverse complement.
TCGGGTACGAGACCATCCGCGGCGACGCCAGTGTCGGATGGTTGCGTCTGGGTGCTCTGCTGGTGCTCGCGGCGGCCTTCGTTGGCCTGGTGATCAACCGGCGTCTGCCCAACTGAGTCGGCCGTCCGCGCGGCGGCTCGTTTGGGCCAGTCGTTTAGGAAGAAGTCTAAGAAGACGATAAGTTGGGTCTCATGTCTGATGCTCTCGACGCTAGCGTCGCCCGTCCCGACTTTGTCTCTCGTTCTGTGCTGGTTACCGGTGGTAACCGGGGTATCGGACTTGCGATCGCGCAACGTCTTGCCGCTGACGGGCACAAGGTGGCGGTGACCCATCGTGGATCCGGGGTGCCGGAGGGCTTGTTCGGGGTGGAGTGCGATGTCACCGACAACGATGCCGTCGACCGGGCTTTCAAAGAGGTCGAGGAGCACCAGGGACCTGTCGAGGTGCTGGTATCCAACGCGGGCATTGCGCAGGACGCATTCTTGATGCGCATGACCGAGGAGAAGTTCGAGAAGGTCATCAACGCGAACCTGACCGGAGCATTCCGGGTGGCCCAGCGGGCGTCGCGCACGATGCAGCGCAAGCGCTTCGGCCGGATGATCTTCATCGGTTCGGTTTCCGGCACGTGGGGAATCGGTAACCAGGCCAACTACGCGGCCTCCAAGGCCGGTGTCATCGGCTTGGCGCGCTCGATCGCTCGGGAGCTCTCCAAGGCGGGTGTCACCGCCAACGTGGTCGCCCCTGGTTTTATCGACACCGAGATGACGCGCGCGCTCGACGAAAGGGTCCAGGAGGGCGCACTGGAATTCATCCCGGCGAAGCGAGTGGGCACTGCCGCTGAGGTCGCCGGGGTGGTCAGCTTCCTGGCGTCCGAGGATGCCAGTTACATCTCCGGTGCAGTCATCCCGGTTGATGGCGGCATGGGCATGGGCCATTAGAAGGACGTTTCGGACATCGATCAGTGTGGCCGCGCGACGAGCGTGGGCATCGCAATTACCTAAGGAGAATCGTGGCAGGACTACTTGAGGGCAAGCGGATCCTGGTGACGGGCATCATCACCGATTCGTCGATCGCGTTCCACATCGCGAAGGTCGCGCAGGAGCAGGGCGCACAGCTGGTGCTCACCGGATTCGACCGGTTGCGTCTCATCGAGCGCATCACCCAGCGCCTGCCCGAGCCCGCGCCGCTGCTGGAGCTCAATGTGCAGGATGAGAAGCACCTGGACAGCCTTGCCGAGCGTGTCACCGAGGTGATCGGAGAGGGCAACAAGCTGGACGGCGTGGTGCACTCCATCGGTTTCATGCCGCAGACCGGCATGGGGCTGAACCCGTTCTTCGAGGCTCCGTTCGAGGATGTGGCCAAGGGGTTTCACATCTCGGCGTTCTCTTACGCCTCGCTGGCCAAGGCTGTGCTGCCCATCATGAACCCGGGCGGCAGCATCGTAGGCATGGACTTCGACCCGACCCGCGCGATGCCGTTCTACAACTGGATGACCGTGGCCAAGAGCGCACTGGAATCGGTAAACCGGTTCGTCGCGCGCGAGGCCGGTGCGGCCGGTATTCGCTCGAATCTGGTTGCCGCCGGTCCCATCCGGACGCTGGCCATGAGCGCGATCGTCGGCGGCGCGCTGGGCGAGGAGGCCGGCCAGCAGATGAGCGTGCTCGAAGATGGTTGGGACCAGCGTGCCCCGATCGGCTGGGACATGAAGGACCCGACACCCGTCGCCAAGACCGTGTGTGCCCTGCTCTCGGACTGGCTGCCCGCCACCACCGGCGACATTATCTTCGCTGACGGCGGCGCACACACGCAGCTGCTCTAGGGGCACCCATGCTCTTTGACGCGGTGCTTCTCCTGTCCTTCGGCGGGCCCGAGGGGCCGCTGGAGGTTCGGCCGTTCCTGGAGAACGTCACCCGCGGTCGCGGGGTTCCGCCGGAACGTCTCGACGAGGTGGCCGAGCACTACTTCCATTTCGGCGGTGTCTCACCGATCAATGGCATCAATCGCGCCCTGATCGCCGAGATCTCGCGCCAGCTGGAGCTGAGCGGACGCCCGCTGCCGGTGTTCTTCGGCAACCGCAACTGGCACCCCATGGTGGAAGAAACCGTTGCCGACATGCGCGACAAAGGGGTTCGGCGGGCAGCGGTCTTCACGACCTCTGCCTGGGGCGGTTATTCGGGATGCACCCAATACGTGGAAGACATTGCGCGGGCCCGGGCGGCGGTGGGCGACGGAGCACCCGAGCTGGTCAAGCTTCGTCAGTACTTCGACCACCCCGCCTTGGTGCAGCTTTACGCAGAAGCGGTGACCGCCGCGGTGTCGGGGATGCGGGAGACGCCCCGGCTGGTGTTCACCGCGCATTCCATCCCCATCGCTGCCGACCAGCGGCACGGCCCCGACTTGTACAGCCGACAGGTGCGCTACCTTGCCGAGCTGGTTGCCGACGCGGCTGGCTACCAGGATTACGACGTGGTGTGGCAGTCCCGCTCCGGCCCACCCCAGGTCCCGTGGCTCGAACCCGACATCGTCGATCATCTTGCGGCCCTGAAAGATCGGGGCATTCGCTCCGTCGTGGTATCGCCCATCGGGTTCGTCTCGGACCATCTGGAGGTGGTGTGGGACTTGGACAACGAGGCGCGTGAGTATGCGGATGAACACGGCATCGAATTCGCGCGTGCGGCGACACCGGGTGCGGACGAGCGATTCGCACGGGTGGCGGTCGACTTGATCGCAGAGGTTGCGGACGGCACGCCGCCACGGCGAGCGGCCGGAGCGAACCCGGTCCCCGGATACGGGTTCAGCGTGAACGGCGCCCTGTGTTCGCCGCTGTGCTGCGGTCGCCAGGAGGTCTAACGCGCGGCGTCGATGATGGCGGCTGCGGCTGCCATCCGCGCCTCACGCACCAGGATGACGAGGGGCCGCAGCACATCGGCGACCGCGCCGTCATCGAGGGCGCCGGGTAACTCCATGACCTCGGCCGCCGCGGTAGCTATGGCCTCGACCTGGTTGGCCGAATCCAGGACGCGCACCGCCCGGTGTGGCGCGTAGTCGGGCAGGCGATGCCCGCGTAGCGTGGAAAGCACCTCTTCGACCAGGGCGCGGGGGTCTGCATCTGCCGTGTCCACGACCCTGTCGAGGCGGTTGAGTGTTGCTGTGGCAGTCCGGACTGCCTGGCGTAGTTGATATTCGGCTTCCCCAAGATCTGGTCCGGCTTGCGCTGGGATTCGCGCGGGGAGCGAATACACGGTCCAGGATAGGCCAACGGTCTCATCGCGATCCTCGTCATACTCTACAGCGGGAACCAATCCTATTGCCGTGGAGTTGTTTTGGCGGTCGCTGAGCACAATCGCCTCGCTGGCCTCCATCGCGTCACGTTGGAACTGGGTATTGGCAGGCAGGCCGCGCGGGTCGCCGGGAGCGGGCAGGATCACATGGATATCGGGGACACCGTGTGGCTGGCCGGTGGCGGTACGGACCGTCTGGAGTAGGCCGATAGGGCCGTTGTCGTCCATATCGGGCCACGAAAGTCCCGTGTGGCCGGCGGCGACAGCGTCGTATGCGGTGACCAAATGTCTTGGCGCCCACGCGATAAGGGCATCGATGACGTCGTCGGGAGCCGCGCGGCCAGCCAGCCACGCGCTTGCCCACACCGCCAGGGACACACTCGGATTCGCCATAGTGCTCGCAGTCTAAGGCCCCGTATCCGCCCCCACCAGTTGCCCACGCGGTCTAATGTGGACCCATGCCGATTGTGTGGCTTGTCGCAGGCATCCTGCTTGCGGCCGCCGAGCTGATGACAGGTGACATGTTCCTGTTGATGCTCGGCGGTTCGGCCCTGGTCACGGCCGGTGCCGGCTGGGTGTTTGACATGCCGTTGTGGGCAGAGGGGCTGGTCTTCGTCATCAGCGCGATCATTCTGCTGGTCGGCGTGCGGCCTGCTCTGCGCAAGCGGCTGACGGCAGGCCCGATTCTGCACACCAACGCCAAGGCGTTGGAGGGTAAGAGCGCCATTGTGATTGAACCGGTCGATGACGTCCATGGGCTGGTTCGACTCGGCGGCGAGATGTGGTCCGCGCGCAGCCTGGAGAAGTCTGGCCGATTCGAGCAGGGTGAGACGGTGACGGTTGTTCAAATCGACGGCGCGACGGCGGTTGTCGAGAAGATCTAGCGCAAGAATTCCAGTGACAGGAGTACGGGTATGGGAGTAGCTGCCGGAGCCTTTGTGCTCATCGTCTTGATCATCCTGGGCGTCACCATCGTGCTGAAGTCCGTGGCACTCGTCCCGCAGGCGGAAGCTGCGGTGATCGAGCGTCTGGGGCGGTATTCGAAGACCGTGAGCGGGCAGTTGACCATTCTGGTGCCGTTCGTCGACCGCATCCGCGCCAAGGTTGATCTGCGTGAGCGGGTGGTGTCCTTCCCACCCCAACCGGTGATCACCGAGGACAACCTGACGGTGAACATCGACACCGTTGTCTACTTCCAGGTCACCAACCCGCAGGCCGCGGTGTACGAGATCAGCAACTACATCGTCGGTGTGGAACAGCTCACCACCACCACGCTGCGCAATGTGGTCGGTGGCATGACGCTGGAGCAGACGCTGACCTCACGCGATCAGATCAACGGCCAGCTGCGTGGCGTGCTCGACGAGGCCACCGGACGCTGGGGGCTGCGCGTCGCACGCGTCGAGTTGCGATCCATCGACCCGCCGCCTTCGGTGCAGGAGTCGATGGAAAAGCAGATGAAGGCAGACCGCGAGAAGCGCGCCATGATCCTGTCGGCCGAAGGTGCCAGGCAAGCCGCGATTCTGTCGGCGGAGGGGCAGAAGCAGGCCCAGATCCTTGCCGCCGAAGGCTCGCGCCAGTCGGCGATCCTGGCCGCTGAGGGTGAACGCCAATCCCGCATCCTGCGTGCCGAGGGCGAGCGTGCCGCTCAGTATCTGCAAGCCCAGGGCCAGGCCAAAGCCATCGAAAAGGTTTTTGCCGCAGTGAAATCCGGTAAGCCCACTCCGGAGTTGTTGGCATACCAGTACTTACAGACATTGCCGAAGATGGCTCAGGGTGAAGCCAACAAGGTGTGGCTCATTCCCAGTGACTTCGGTTCGGCATTACAGGGATTCACCAAACTGCTGGGTGCTCCCGGCAGCGACGGAGTGTTCCGCTACGAGCCTTCCCCGGCCGATGAGTCGACCGAGCGCCCCGAGGACGACGCCACCGAGGTCGCCGGATGGTTCGAGACAAAGACCACTCCGGAAGTCGCTGCGGCAGTTGCCGCGGCGCAATCCGCAGCCCAGGAAATCGGGGCAGCGGACCCCGCGATCGATCCCGCCAACCGTCACGGACTGCCGGGGGCGTGAGAACGACGCGGGCGCAGTCTGCTTGACAAGGTGATTCCTCCGGCCCATCATGGGTAGCGGTTCAGCACCTTGCTAGGTGAGGCTCCTACGTGAATACAGGCCACTGATCTGACGACGTCGAGAGACGCCCAAGGTTAGGACAGGTCTTCCCGGACTAAGGGATGACCCGAAGTGGCTTCCGCGAGCGGACACGTCACGTAGTGCCGAAGCCCTGACGAGAGGGGTGCATACCGGACGCCCTGAGTGTTCGGTGATTCCTCTTGTGGTCGCTGTTCCACACAGCAGGCGCCCGCGTGCGCCCCGACGGCAAGGAGGTGAGGCACAACCGTGATATCCGGTGACAGTCCGCATAGACAACAGCTGCCGCATACCTTGCTGCTCATTCGAGGCTGAATCCTCGCTCTAGCCAACGTGTTTGACGTTCGCGTTCAGGTATGCGGCTTCCCAAAAGGAGTCCGATCATGAACACCACATTCAACGCAGTACGCCGGCTGTGGACACGTAACCGGCTGACCCCGCAAGAGCGCGCCAACCTCCAACTGGCGTACTCACCGCTGGCGGTTGTCTCGGCGTCTCTTGGGGCGCACCCACCGCGGTAACCCCGAGGGGCATCGCCATTGGGTCCACGCACAGCCGATTCACAGTGCGTGGACATTCGGAATTCATTCGAGGCCAATACGCTTCGGCCGCCCGCTGGGCGGACGAAGCGTATTGGTCCAATCGCTGAGGAGTCGGCATGTCTACTTCGAGTAATGCGGCTGTGCCGCGGGTGATCCAATTTTCGGACCTATTGAAGGCCCCGGTAGTCGCACGTTCCGGTGACACAGTAGGCCGATTGGAAGACGTCATCGTTCGGTTCCGTGGGGCAGATGAGTACCCGATCGTCACCGGCTACGTCGTCGACATGGGTGGACGCAGGGTCTTCGTCTCCTCAGACGCGGTTTCCGCCGTGGCGCCTGCACGAATTGAATTGAGTAAGAACAAAGTTGATCTACGCGGCTTTGAACGTCGTGGCGGGGAATACCTGCTCGACGAGGACGTACTCGATCACCGGTTTATCGATGTGGAGAATGCCGAACTGGTGCATGCCTACGATATCGAGCTGGTGGAATCGCCGGAAGGGTGGATTCTTGCTCGACTCGATACACGGCGTCCGGCAAGGTTTTTCGGCCTGATAAAGGCCGGGGCCGGCCAGGCCGGTAGGGACTGGAAGGCCTTTGAGCCGATGATCGGTCACGGCGGTTCCCTGCTGGCACGCCGCGTCGGCGGGAGAGTGAACACCCTCAAACCCGCCGAAATCGCCGACCTACTCGAGGATGCCACCAAGGAAGAGGGCGGCGAGATCCTCGACCGGGTCCGCGACAACCCCGAACTCGAAGCCGATGTATTCGAGGAACTCGACTCCGATAAGGCCAGCAAGCTGTTCCAGGACATGCCCGATGCCGAGGTCGCCGCTCTCCTTGGCAGGATGCGTGCCGATGACGCGGCGGATGCGATCTTCGATCTGCGCCAGTCGCGTCGCCGGGCTGTTTTGGAGCTGATGCCGGGTCCACAACGCACCAAAGTGGTCACGTTGATGGGCTTCAGCCCTGAGTCGGCCGGTGGTCTGATGAACGTCGACATTGTTTCGTGCGTGCTCGGCAGCAGCGCCGTTGATGCGCTTACTGCGATCTCTGAGGCGAAATCCCTACAGCCCGAGGCGCTTCTGAAGGTGCACGTGATCGCCGATAACGGTGAATTGGTGGGTGTCGTGTCGGTGATCCGGCTGCTGCAGGCCGATCGTGACGTCGCCGTGGAATCGATCATGGACGATGATCCGGTGCGGGTCTCCCCGGAGGCCGACCTCACCGATGTCGCGCTGTTGATGGCCGACTACAACCTGGCTTTGATTCCCGTTGTCGATGAGGCAGACACGGTGCTTGGCGTGGTCACCTATGACGATGTGCTGGCCGCGTTGATCCCCGAGGATTGGCGTCGCCGTGAACCGGCTCCGCGTCCGGTGCGCCAGATCGCTTCGAGCCCAGACGGAGTCAGCCCATGAGCGACAAGGGAATGGTCGACGCGACGTTGGGAAACTCGGAGAACTTCGTGGCGGGGAGACCCGGAGTCGCCACGGTGCAGCCGAAGAGCGCGGTGCTTGACTCAGCGCATCTGGGCGACATCGAGGGCGCTTTCGGCAAGATCAGTGTGAGTGATCCAGGCCAGGCGCGGACCTTCAAGACCCGGATGGCCACCATGGCTGCGATCCTGGGGCCGGGCATCATCGTCATGGTCGGCGACAACGACGCCGGCGGTGTGGCGACGTACGCCCAGGCCGGTCAGAGTTATGGATACAGCTTGTTGTGGGTGCTTCTGCTGCTCATCCCGGTTCTCATCGTCAACCAAGAGATGGTGGTTCGGCTCGGCGCGGTGACCGGAGTCGGACACGCGAGGTTGATCAACGAACGGTTCGGCCGTGGTTGGGGCTGGTTCTCCGTGGGGGACTTGTTCATCCTGAACTTTCTGACCCTCGTTACTGAATTCATCGGTGTGGCACTGGCCTCCGAGTACCTGGGAGTGCCCAAGTACTACACAGTGCCCGTTGCCGCGATCGCGCTGATTCTCATCATGGCCACCGGGAGCTTCCGCCGTTGGGAGCGCGCCATGTTCGTGTTCATTGTGATCACGCTGCTGCAGATCCCCATGTTCTTGATGTCGGATCCGCAGTGGGGAAGGGCAGCACACGATTTCGTGGTGCCAGGAATCGAAGGAGGAATCAGTTCGGGTGCGGTACTGCTGATCATCGCCATGGTCGGCACCACCGTGGCGCCATGGCAGCTGTTCTTCCAGCAGTCGAACATCGTGGACAAGCGCATCACTCCGCGGTTCATCGGATATGAACGTGCTGACACCGTTATCGGCTCACTCGTGGTGGTGATAGGTGCGGCCGCGTTGCTGATGACGGCCGACTACGCAGCCCGCGTCACCGGGAACTCTGGTCCGGACAAATGGGGCGACGGTGGCGACGCGGGTCTGATCGCCGGCTGGTTGGGACAGGCTCAGCCATTGCTGGGCAAGATCTTTGCCATCGTCCTGCTGGATGCGTCGATCATCGGCGCGGCGGCGGTCACCCTGGCGACCAGTTACGCGTTCGGAGACACCTTCGGGCTCAAGCACTCGCTGCACCGGAGTTTCAAGGACGCCAAGCCGTTCTACTTGTCCTACACCGTGATGGTCGGCGTGGGGGCCGCCATCGTGCTGATCCCGCACGCCCCGCTCGGGCTGATGACCACCGCGGTGCAAGCCCTGGCCGGCCTGCTGCTGCCCAGCGCGAGCGTGTTCCTGTTGTTGTTGTGCAATGACAAGGCGGTGCTGGGTCCGTGGGTCAACAAGGCGTGGCTCAACATCGTGGCTGGGCTCATCGTCGGTGTGCTGCTGTTCCTTTCCGGCATCTTGATGGCCACCACCCTTTTCCCGGACCTGGACGTCGTGCAGGTTGCCGGTGACCTCGGGGTAGGAGTCGCGGTCCTCGGGGTGTTGATAGGGATTGGCCTGTGGTGGGTCTCGGGCAGGCACGGCGTCGATCCGGCGGTGATAGCGATGAACAAGGCCCTCGAAGGCGTGGACGCCCGGACCTGGCGTATGCCTCCGCTGGCCCTACTGGAACCGGTCACGTGGAGTCCGGCGACGAAGCTGGGCATGCTCGCCCTTCGGGGATACCTGGTTGTCGGTGCCATCCTGTTGGTGGTGAAGGCAATTCAACTTGCACACGGAAGTTGAGTGTCTGCCGGGGTAACCCGTAATGAAATCGTTGGGAAGACGCGGTCGCGCTGGATTCTGCCGGCGCGACCGCGTCCAATGAAGACATGAGTATTCGCGCGTTGCGACTTTTCCTGGAGCGCCATCGGTTGACCCCGCAGGAGCGCGCCAACATGCAGCTGGCTCATTCGCCGCTGGCGGTTATCTCGGCGTCCCTCGGAGCGCACGCACCGCACTAGCCGAAATCGGCCGGCCATCGACTACCCGATGTTGTGGTGGTTGACTGGAGCAATGAGCAACGACGCTTTCGTATCTCCCCGAGTCTTGGCTTTGCTGGGTTCCTTTCAGGCGATCGACGCCGCGCTGTGCGTCCAGCCTGTTCCCTATGTAGCCAAATGCCTTGATGACGTGCATTATCCACAGCAAAACCGTTGGATTTTCGCGCCGATCAAGGCCGCGTCCGCGATAGGCCTATTGGGTGGAGTCCGTTTTCCGGGGCTTGCCAAACTGACGCTGGTGCTGCTCACCATCTACTTCAGTCTGGCAGTGGGCGCGCATCTGCGGGTGCGCGATATCGGTGTCAATGCGCTATCAGCCTCGACCTTGCTGGCCACCTACAGTGTGCTGGCAGCCAGGGGATTGGCGGCGAAATCGTCATGACAGAACGGCGTTTGGCGACACCGACGGTACTGACCGCGTTGGCGGTCGTGCAGGCTGCCGATGCCGCGGCATGCGTCCGTCCGATCAAACCGATCAAGGATGCGCTGGAGAAAGTGGGTTTGCCACCACGGATCTGGTGGGTTCTGCCGGTCGTCAAGTTGGCTTCGGCTGTGGGGCTTCTCGGCGGTATCCGGTGGACGGCATTGGGTCGGCTGACCGCCTTCATGCTCACCGTCTACTTCACCCTGGCAGTCGGCGCACACATCCGTGCGCACGACCAGGCATTCCGCGCATTGCCCGCGGCAAGCCTGCTGGTGTGGTTCGCCGTTCTCGCGGGCAAAGGGTTCCAGGAGCGCGAGTCCGCGGTTTAGCCGCCGACCCGTTCGGGTTCATCGGAGGCCTCGGGCGTGGCGATTTCGGTGTGCGTGCGCTTGTAGCGCCGGATCTCGTACAAGATGCCCAGCACGCCGATCACCGACGTGGCCAAAGAAACCATGAAGAGCGTGCCGCTGATGTGCCCGGTGAGTGCATCACCGAGTACGACGACGGCAAGGGTGCCCGGAAGCAGGCCGATGAACGTGGCCAGCGTGTACGGCAATACCCGCACCGCAGAGGCGCCGGCCGCGTAGTTGAGCACCGAGAACGGCACGGCCGGGATGAGCCGCATGGACATCACGGCGATCCACCCGCGACGGCGTAGTTGATCGTCGACGTTCTTCACGCCGGGACGGTGATGCAGCGTGCTGAGCTTCCACCCCAGCGCCCGCACACCCCACAGCGCGAGCACCGCGCTCGCGGTGCTCGCGACGACGGCCAGGAGTACGCCGAGCTGCGTGCCGAAAAGCAAGCCGGCGGCCAGGGTGAAGGCAGTGCGTGGGAACGGCAGCACTGTCACGATCGTGTGTGCGGCGAGGAAGGCCAGTGGGAACCAGGGGCCGAGCTCACGGGCCCAGTCCCGCATCTGCAGGGCGGTCGGCAGCGGAAGAAACAGCACGGCCGCGGCCACGATGAGAACGGCCACACCGGTCCATAGCAGCTGCCGCGGCGGAATCCGTCGCGCTGCCGCGACGGACGCGCCCCAGACCTGCCGGAATCCCATGGTCGTCAGCCTACGGAGGTCGGATGAACGAACGGGACAGGACACGGGTGTCGCGATGGCCGTGCCCCCGTACTGGGCAGTAGTCGATGGCGTCATTTAGCCTGATGACTAAGTGTGATAGGCATTTCGGCATGGAGTGCCATATATGTCGCTCGACGACGAGCAGCAGGGAGCAGTTTCGTGACTGTTGAGGTACCCGAGATCAGGCATGACTTCGCACGGTGGCAGAAGAACGTCGCCGGGGTATTGGCCAAGTCGACGCGCAAGGCTGTCGAGGATCTGCCCGCCGACCCCGAGCGACTGCTCGACTCGCCAACGTACGACGGGATTGCGATCCGTCCGTTGTACACGGCGCTCGATGAGCTTCCCGAGTCGTCCTTGCCCGGACAATGGCCATTTGCCCGGGGTGGTGATCCGCAACGCGATGTGAACAGTGGATGGAAGGTCGCCGAGCGTTTCGACGGTGCCGCTGCCGATGCGGCGCTCCTGAATGAGGCCATTCTCGACGCCCTGGGGCAGGGCACCAGTGCCGTCGTCCTGGCCGGTCTTGCACCCGAGGCTGTAGGGCGCGCGTTGCAGGACGTGTACCTCGATCTGGCTCCGATCCAGGTGGAGGCCGGTGCCGAGCTGATCGGGGTGGCCGAGGCGATCTTCGCGGTGCTGGATGCCTACGAGGGAAATGCCGCCGGTGTTGTGGTGGACCTTGGCGCCGATCCGCTCGGGGACACGTTCACCGGCCGTTCGGGCGTCGCGATCGACGACGCGGTGGCGTTGGCCAGGCGCGCGGCCGCTCGGACCGGGCAGATCCGCGCCATCACCGCAGACGGCACGATCGCCCACGAACTCGGCGCCAGCGACAGCCAGGAACTCGCGGTCGCGATAGCCGCCGGGGTTGCCTACCTGCGGCTATTGCAGAACGCGGGCCTGGGAATCGCGGAAGCATTGCGGCAGATCAGTTTCCGCTTCGCTGCGACCGATGATCAGTTCCTGTCGATCGCAAAATTCCGTGCCGCCCGAGTGCTCTGGGCGCGGGTGGCTGAGGTGGCCGGCGCGCCCGAGGCCGGCGGAGCTCTCATGCACGCGGTGACTTCAGAGCCGATGATGGCCCAGCGTGATCCGTGGGTGAACATGCTGCGCACCACTTTGGCCGCTTTCGGCGCCGGAGTAGGTGGCGCGGACAGCGTGCGGGTACGACAATTCGACGACGCGATCGTCGGTGGACTGGATTCGGTATCCCCGGCGTTCTCCGCGCGAATCGCCCGAAACACGCAGCTCCTGCTCATCGAGGAGTCCCATGTCGGCCGGGTGCTCGACCCGGGTGGCGGCTCCTGGTACATCGAGGACCTCACGGAAACCCTTGCGCAGCAGGCATGGTCGCTGTTCACCGAGATCGAGGGCGCCGGGGGATTCCAGGCGGCCGCCGAACTGATTCGGGAACGCATCGCCGCAACGCGCGCCCAGCGTGCCGACGACATCGCTCACCGGCGTACCTCGGTGACCGGAGTGAACGAATTCCCGAACCTGTCGGAAGCGCCGCTGCCACCACATGCCGCGGTGGGTTACCGGTACGCCGCCGAATTCGAGGCCCTTCGTGATCGCTCCGACGCAGCCCTGGCGGCGTCGGGCGCGCGTCCGGCCGCGCTGCTGATTCCGCTGGGTCCGCTGGCAGAGCACAACGTGCGCACCACCTTCGCCTCGAACCTGTTGGCCTCAGGCGGTATCGAGGTCGTCAATCCCGGTGTACTCGACGCCGGATCCGTCGCGGGTGCCGTGGCGGATGCGGGAGCACGCATCGCGGTGATCTGTGGGACCGACGCCCGCTACGCCGCTGAGGCGGGTGCGGTTGTCGATGCGGCCAGGGCGGCGGGGATCGCCGACGTCTACCTTGCGGGACCCGAGAAGTCCGTCGCGGAGGTCGCGCAGACGTCACGACCCGATGGCTATCTGACCATGAAAATCAATGCTGTCGAAGCGCTTTCAGCCATATTGACCAAGTTGGGGGCGTGACATGACTGACCTCACGGATCTTTCGGTATCCGACACCACCCTGGGCAGTTTCGCTGATGTACCGCTGCACGGTGACCGTGCGCCGGTCGCGCCGGACGCTGCCGCCGTCGCGGCCGCGGTGAGTACCGCCGCCGGCGCTCACGGGTACACGCCCGAGCAACTCGACTGGGAGACGCCCGAGGCCATCACCGTCAAGCCCATCTATACCGCCGCAGACCGAGATGCCGTGCGGGAGCAGGGGTACCCACTGGATACCTTCCCGGGGCAGGTGCCGTTTCTGCGCGGGCCGTACCCGACGATGTACGTCAATCAGCCGTGGACCATCCGCCAGTACGCGGGCTTCTCCACGGCCGCCGAATCCAACGCCTTCTACCGCCGCAACCTGGCCGCGGGCCAGAAGGGCCTGTCGGTGGCCTTCGACCTGGCGACCCACCGCGGATACGACTCGGATCATCCGCGAGTCCAGGGCGACGTCGGCATGGCCGGTGTGGCCATCGATTCCATCCTGGATATGCGTCAGTTGTTCGACGGGATCGACCTGGGGTCGGTATCGGTGTCGATGACCATGAATGGCGCGGTGCTTCCGATTCTGGCGCTGTACGTGGTGGCCGCTGAGGAACAGGGTGTCAGTCCCCAGCAGCTGGCCGGGACCATCCAGAACGACATCCTCAAAGAGTTCATGGTCCGCAACACCTACATCTACCCGCCGAAGCCGTCGATGCGGATCATCTCGGACATCTTCTCCTACACCAGCGCCAAGATGCCGAAGTTCAACTCGATCTCCATTTCCGGCTATCACATCCAAGAGGCCGGTGCCACAGCCGATCTCGAACTGGCATATACCCTGGCCGACGGCGTCGAGTACATCAAGGCGGGGCTGGAGGGCGGCCTGGACATCGATGTGTTCGCGCCGCGTCTGTCCTTCTTCTGGGCCATTGGCATGAACTTCTTCATGGAGGTGGCCAAGCTGCGGGCCGGGCGTCTGCTGTGGAGCGAGCTGGTGGCGCAGTTCGATCCGAAGAGCGCCAAATCGCAGTCTCTGCGTACGCATTCGCAGACTTCCGGCTGGTCGCTGACCGCGCAGGATGTGTTCAACAATGTCGCCCGCACCTGCATCGAGGCGATGGCCGCCACCCAGGGGCACACCCAGTCGCTGCACACCAACGCCCTGGACGAGGCGTTGGCGCTGCCCACCGACTTCTCGGCACGTATCGCACGCAACACCCAGCTGCTCATCCAGCAGGAGTCGGGCACATGTCGTCCGATCGACCCATGGGGTGGCTCGTACTACGTGGAGTGGCTGACCCATCAGCTCGCATCTCGTGCGCGCGAGCACATTCGGGAGGTCACCGAAGCCGGCGGGATGGCGCAGGCCATCGATCAGGGCATCCCGAAGCTGCGCATCGAGGAGGCCGCCGCACGTACTCAGGCACGCATTGACTCGGGCCGTCAGCCGGTGATCGGCGTCAACAAGTACCAGGTGGTCGAGGATCAGCAGATCGAGGTGCTGAAGGTCGAGAACTCGCGGGTGCGCGCCGAACAGCTGGCCAAATTGCAGCAGTTGCGTGCCGAGCGTGATAACGACGCGGTGCAGCGTGCACTTGATGAACTGACCAGGGCCGCGGCTGATTCCAGCCGTGCCGGGGAAGACGGATTGGGCAACAACTTGATGGCGCTGGCCATCGACGCCGCTCGCCACAAGGCGACGGTCGGGGAGATCTCCGACGCGCTGGAGAAGGTCTACGGGCGCCATCAAGCCGAAATCCGTACCATCAGCGGCGTATACCGCGACGAGGTGGGAAGGGATGGCGCCGTCAACAGCGTGACGCAAGCGACCGAGCTCGTGCAAAAGTTCGCCGACGCCGATGGTCGCCGGCCGCGTGTGCTGGTCGCCAAGATGGGCCAGGATGGGCACGACCGTGGGCAGAAGGTGATCGCAACGGCCTTCGCCGATATCGGTTTCGACGTGGACGTGGGCCCGCTGTTCCAAACGCCGGAGGAAGTCGCACGCCAGGCCGCCGACAACGACGTGCACGTGGTCGGGGTGTCCTCGCTGGCCGCGGGGCACTTGACTCTGGTGCCGGCGCTGCGCGAGGCCTTGGCAGAGGTGGGCCGCCCCGACATCATGATCGTCGTCGGCGGTGTCATCCCGCCCGGTGATTTCGATGAGCTGTACGCGGCGGGTGCCGCGGCCATCTTCCCCCCAGGGACCGTCATCGCTGAGGCCGCGATTGGGTTGTTGCACAAGCTGGCTGAACGACTCGGATACAAGCTCGCGTAAATGGACCTGAGCAACGCGATCCGTTCGGGTGATCGTTCCGCGCTCGCGAAAGCCATCACGCTGGTGGAGTCGACGCGCCCGGATCACCGAGCGCAGGCTCAGCAGTTACTGCTGGACATCTCGCCCGATGCGGGAGAAGCACTACGGGTCGGTATCACCGGTGTGCCCGGGGTGGGCAAGTCGACCACCATCGAGGCCCTCGGCATGTATCTCATCGAGCAGGGACACCGGGTGGCGGTGCTGGCGGTCGATCCGTCATCCACTCGCACCGGAGGATCGATCCTCGGTGACAAGACCCGGATGGGGCGGCTCTCCGTACATCCCGATGCGTACATCCGTCCCTCTCCCACCTCAGGAACGCTGGGCGGGGTCGCCAAGGCGACCCGTGAGACGGTGGTGCTGCTGGAGGTGGCCGGGTTCGACGTCATTCTCATTGAGACCGTCGGTGTCGGACAGTCCGAGGTCACCGTCGCGAACATGGTTGACACCTTTGTGTTCCTGACGTTGGCACGCACCGGAGATCAGCTGCAGGGCATCAAAAAGGGTGTCCTGGAGCTCGCCGATATCGTGGTGGTGAATAAGGCCGATGGCGCCCATGCCATCGAGGCCCAGAAGGCCGCACGGGAATTGTCGGGTGCCCTACGCTTGATCTATCCGCATGACACCCTCTGGCGCCCACCGGTTCTCACCATGAGCGCATTGGAGAACAGCGGGGTGTCCGAGATGTGGGAGACCGTCTTGCGGCACCGCGAGGTATTGACGGAGGCGGGGGAGTTCGGCGCCAAACGCCGTCGTCAGCAAGTCGAATGGATGTGGGCGATGGTGCGTGACGCGGTGCTGGATCGGGTGCTCAACGCGCCGGATGTGAAGGCGGCGCGGGCGGATATCGAACAGCAAGTGCGCGAGGGAACCTTGACGCCCGCCCTGGCGGCCGAGCAATTGCTCAAGCTCAGCTCGTAGTCGCGCGCGAGAGGATGTTCCGTGGCCCTGGTCTTTCTCGATACCGAGACCACTGGGCTGCACCGTGAGCGAGAGCCATGGGAAATAGCGATCATTCGCCGTACCGATGCCGGGCAGCGGCAGCTGCACCTGTGCGTGGACGTTCAGGATCTGGATCTGGAATCGGCGGATCCGGCCGGCCTTGAGATCAGCGGTTTCCACAAACGTCATCCGCAGGTGCGTCTGCGCCCGCTGCAGTTCCCGCGCGTCTTCCGTGCCGCTGAGGCAGCGTCGCTCGTCGGGGAATGGACGGCGGGAGCCACGATCGTCGGGGTGATACCTCAATTCGACGCCGAGTGTCTGACGCGAATGTTCTTGGCACACGGGGTTCACCCGGCGTGGAATCCGGATCTTGTCGATGTTGTCGCAGTGACGGCGGCCCGGATCCGTGAACGCGGATTGATACCGGACGCCGACTATTCGAACCTATCGCTGCAATTCGGGGTCAGAACGCCGAGTGCCGGTCAGCGGCACACGGCCCTGGGCGATGCTCGCTGGGCCATGCGCTGGTACGACCGGTTATCGGAATGAGGACGTCGAGGACAGGTAGATGAGCTTGCGCCGGATGCCGGCGATCTCGCGCGCCACGGAGCGCAGCACCGCGCGTTCCTGTGGGGCAAGGGAGGCCAGTGACACGGTGTCGGACAGCTGCCGTCCGTCCTGCCAGGCTGCGGCCCGGGACCGCCACCGAAATCGCAGCAGCCACGTGAAGCAATCCCGCAGCGTCGAGGCATCGTCGGAGTCCAAGACCTTGGCCGCTGAGGCGGCGTCGAGGCGATCCGGTGTCGCGAGGGCGTCCGATCCGGCGGCCAAAGCCGCCCAGCGGGCGATCTTCACCACGGGATCGATCGCGGCGACCTTGAGGTCGACAGCATCGGACTGCGTGGCGAATATCCGCAATCGCGAGGGGAAACCGGCGCGGACGGCCACCGCGTCCTGAAGCATGGCAAGCCGGATGGCGTAGTGCCGCTGTGCACAGCGGACGTTCTCACTGCGAAGTGCGTTGTCGGACAACAATGATCCCGAGTCAACCCCGCGAGAGTCGGCCATCAGTCCCGCCATCACGACACCCCGGTCCTCGGGCGGGTTGGCGCACCAACGTTCGATTCCCTCGAACCAGTTGGCCTTGCGGCGGCAGAATCGGCCGCGACTTGCCAGGACTCCGTTGGCATCGCTGCCGATGTCTGCACGTTCGAGCATGGCGTGGACCTGAGCGGCCGTCTCCATGAGGTACGTCTTGCCGTCAGCGTCAACCTCGTCGTCGACGACAAGCAGCGTCTCTACATCGGAACCGGGTGCCGCCTCGCCCCGGGCCACGCTTCCCGAGACGAACCAGGCCCAGCCCGGATTCACACCGTTGGTGACGAGTCGTGCCGACGCGTGGATGCTATGCCGCAACGCTTCCGACCACGCTGCAGCCAGCGCTGCTTCCGGTGTACGCGCACGCACTTCGCGTGCCACCGCCGCCCGGACCGCGGTCACGGCCGCATAGAACTGTGCCTCGTCGGCGGCGATATCGATCTGCGTTATGGCCAGGGCGATCCCGTTCTCGGGCGGCACGTCGGCAGACATGGGGATGATTGTTACCTAGGTCGAGGCGATGGCGTGGGATATGAAATCTCGTACCGGGCGCGAAAGAGGCTGCCCGGAGCTCCAGATGATGCCGACGTCCCGGTGTGCGTCGGCATCCACGAGGCGCAACATCCTGAGATCGGGTGGGTAGGTGGTGGCATCGACGGGGAGCACCGTGATGCCCAGGCCCGCCGCCACCAGGCCCGCGACGGTGGTGAGATTGCTCGATTCGAGCACTATGCGCGGCTGGAATTGTGCGGCAGCACAAAGCTCTTCGAGAAGACGGCGCATGCCGTACCCGGGATGCATCCCGATGAAAGGCTCGTCGGCCAGATCGATCATCGATACGTCTTCGGCTTGTGCCAGCCGGTGATCCGTCGGTACGGCCACTCCCAGGCGCTGCCGGAAGAGGTTGCGCCATGCAAGATTTGTACGGCGAGGACGCGGCGAAACAATCGCGACGTCGAGATCGCCGTTCGCGACAAGGTCATCAAGGCTGCCTGCGGCGCCCTGCTCCAGCACGAAGCGCACGTGTGGCGACGTCGCGGCGAAGCCGGCAATCAGCCGGGCGACGAGCGTGGGGCCAAAGGTGTGCAGGAATCCGAGCCGGATCTCACCTTCGGCGGGGTTGGCGAGGTCGTTGATGGTTCGGCGGGCGGAGTCCAGTTCCATCTGGGCGCGCCTGGCGTGCTGATAGAAGATCCGTCCCGACGGGTTCAGCGTAAGCCGCTTGCCGTGCCGGTCGAACAGTTGAGCGCCAAGCCGTCGCTCCAATCTGGCCAGCATCCGGGTGAGCGTGGGCTGGGCGATCTGCAGTTGCTCGGCGGCGGCGGTGACGTTTTGTCGTTCGGCGAGTGTGATGTACCACTCGTAGTCGCCGTCGGCCACGCTGCCACCTCCTTATATGCGCAAATTGAATTATAGATCGTCACATCGCTCATTTCCGTGATATGCCTGGTCGGGAGGAGCATTTCCTGTCATGGCGATGGCTCCAAGTACCGAGCACCCCCCGGCGATCAGCGCCGCCGATCCCATACCCCACGAGACGGGCACCGCCGGATATCGGCGTCTGACGGGCGCCCTCTTCGCCGCCGGGCTTGCGACCTTCGCCGCTCTCTACGGCACGCAGGCGGTACTCCCGGCGCTCTCTGCAGATTTCGGTGTCAGTCCCGCCGCCGCCGCGCTGACGGTCTCGGTGACCACCGGAATGCTCGCGCTGTCGATCATTCCGGCAAGCGCGCTCTCGGAGCGGTACGGGCGTACCCGGGTGATGCTGGTCTCGGCAATCGCGACGACGATCATTGGGCTACTGCTCCCGGCCAGTCCCACGTTCGCGGTGCTGTTGATCGGCCGTGCCGCCGAAGGTGCAGCACTGGCGGGGATTCCGGCTGTCGCGATGGCGTTCCTCGCCGAAGAAGTACATCCGGGCTCACTGGGTTCGGCGATGGGCAGATACATTGCCGGCACGACGGTCGGCGGACTTTCCGGACGGCTCGTGGCCTCCTCGTTGCTCGATGTGAGTAATTGGCGGATCGCCTTACTGGGCAGTGGCGCAATGACTTTGGTATGCACAGTGTTGTTCGCGGTGCTGCTGCCGAAGTCCCAGTTCTTTGTGCCCAAGCGGGTGCGGGTCGGCACCACGATGCGGGTCCTGGGCGTGCACCTGCGAAACCCGGTCCTGCTCATCATGTTCGGGTTGGCATTTGTGCTGATGGGCGGGTTCGTCACCGTGTACAACTACCTGGGCTATCGGCTGGTCGCCCCGCCGTTCGGTTTACCCACGGCCATTGCCGGTCTGTTGTTTCTGCTGTACCTGGCGGGAACGGTGTCCTCGGCGATGGCCGGGCGGCTGGCAGACCGTCGCGGCCGCGGCCTGGTGCTGATCTCGGCGGTGGCCATCACGGCGGTGGGGCTCGCACTGACCATCCCGGACTCGCTCATCACGGTGATCATCGGCGTGGGGGTGTTTACCGCCGGATTCTTCGCCGCGCATACCGTCGCGAGTGGCTGGGTTGGCGCCGTCGCGCAGCGTGACCGGGCGGAGGCGTCCGCGCTGTACCTATTCAGTTACTACCTGGGCAGCTCGGTGGCAGGCGCAGCGGGCGGATTGGCGTATCAGACCGGCGGGTGGGCGCTGACGGTGCTCTTCGTGAGCGCCCTCCTGGCGATTGCCCTGGTCCTGGCCGCCGTGATGATGCTCCGAAACCGGTTTGGCCATATCAACGCACCCGAATAGAATTGCCCTACAGACATCGATCCGGCCATCACCGGGGAGTCTCCGGAAGAAAGGCTCCGTGCGCAGCACGGATCGCCGAGTAGAGCCGGACGGGTAGGCCCGTCACAGCCTGTGTGAGAGGCCCCGGGCAAGTAGGGGCAAGCGGGGTGGTACCGCGGAGGTACGCCGACGGCGTCCCATCGTCCCCGTGCCGGCGAGCACAGGGAGATGTACCGACTATGCCTGATGGTCTTCGCGCAAGCGGCTCATCCACAGACGCGTACCCACGCACCGATCTTGGCGCCGATCAGCGCAGCGGATCACCGAATCTTCCCGCGTTGGAAGAACAGGTGCTGCGCTACTGGGACGCGGACGACACGTTCCGCGCCAGCATCGCCAATCGGGACGGCTCGCCGGAATACGTCTTCTACGACGGTCCGCCGTTCGCCAACGGGCTGCCTCACTACGGACATCTACTCACCGGGTACGTCAAGGACATCGTGCCGCGCTATCAGACCATGCGCGGACATCAGGTCTACCGCCGATTTGGTTGGGATACACATGGTTTGCCCGCTGAGCTGGAAGCCGAACGCCAGCTCGGCATCACCGACAAATCGCAGATCGACGACATGGGTATCGCCGAGTTCAACGACGCCTGCCGCGAATCGGTGCTGCGCTACACCAAGGAGTGGCAGGACTACGTCACCCGGCAGGCGCGCTGGGTGGACTTCGACAACGACTACAAGACGCTCGACCCGACCTTCATGGAGTCGGTCATCTGGGCGTTCAAGCAATTGTGGGACAAGGGACTGGCGTACGAGGGATACCGGGTACTGCCGTACTGCTGGCGCGACGAGACACCGTTGTCCAACCATGAGCTTCGGATGGACGACGACGTCTACCAGAGTCGCCAGGATCCCGCGGTCACCGTGGGGTACCGGATTGCGGGCAACGCGGACAGCCGGTGGGCGGCGCTCGACGGTGCACGCCTGCTGATCTGGACCACCACCCCCTGGACTCTGCCCTCGAACCTGGCCGTCGCGGTCAATCCAGAGGTGGCCTACGCGGTGGTGAAGCCCGAGGGTTCCGAGGAGCGTTACCTGTTGGCGCAGGCGCGAATCGGAGCCTATGCGCGCGAGCTGGGTGAAGAGCCGACCGTACTGGACACGTACACCGGGGCCGAAATGCTGGGCCTGCGGTACCTTCCGCCGTTCCCGTACTTCCAGCAGGATGCGTCACCGAATGCCTTCACGGTGCTCTCGGCTGAATACGTCACCACCGACGACGGCACCGGCATCGTGCATATGGCCCCCGCCTACGGTGAAGAAGACAAGAACGTGACCGACAAGGCCGGGATTACCCCCGTCACCCCGGTCGATTCAAAGGGCCGATTCGACGCCACCGTGCCCGATTACCAGGGCCAGCAGGTGTTTGATGCCAACGCGCAGATCATCAAAGACCTCAAGAACGGCACCGGTTCCGCGGCTATCAACGATGCCGTCCTGCTGCGTCACGAGACCTACGACCACTCGTACCCGCATTGCTGGCGCTGCCGAAACCCGTTGATCTATCGAGCGGTGTCGTCGTGGTTCATCAAGGTGACCGAGTTCCGCGATCGGATGGTGGAGCTCAACGAACAGATCACCTGGTATCCCGAACACGTCAAGCACGGCCAGTTCGGCAAGTGGCTGGAGGGTGCGCGCGACTGGTCAGTTTCCCGGAATCGATACTGGGGCAGTCCCATTCCGGTCTGGAAGTCGGACGATCCGGCGTATCCGCGCATCGATGTGTACGGAAGTCTGGACGAGCTGGAGCGCGACTTCGGGGTTCGTCCAACCAATCTGCACCGGCCGTACATCGACGAGCTGACCCGCCCCAACCCGGACGATCCGACCGGCAAGTCCACCATGCGCCGTATCCCGGACATCTTCGATGTCTGGTTCGATTCGGGCTCAATGCCGTACGCGCAGGTGCACTATCCGTTCGAGAACGCCGAGTGGTTCGACAATCACTTCCCGGCCGACTTCATTGTCGAATACATCGGCCAGACGCGCGGCTGGTTTTACGTCATGCATGTGCTGGCGACCGCGATCTTCGATCGGCCCGCGTTCAGAACCTGTGTGTCGCATGGCATCGTGCTGGGCAACGACGGCCAGAAGATGAGTAAGTCGCTGCGCAACTATCCCGATGTCAACGAGGTCTTCGATCGCGACGGATCCGACGCGATGCGGTGGTTCCTGATGGCATCGCCGATCCTGCGCGGAGGCAACCTGATCGTCACCGAGCAGGGCATCCGCGAGGGTGTGCGGCAGGTGCTCCTGCCGCTGTGGAACGCGTGGAGCTTCCTGCAGCTGTATGCACCCAAGCCGGGCACATGGCGCACCGATTCGACGCAGGTACTGGACAGGTACATCCTGGCCAAACTGGCGCAGCTGCGTGACGACCTCACCGCGGCCATGGATACCTGCGATGTCTCCGGGGCGTGTGAACACCTGCGGCAGTTCACCGACGCGCTGACCAATTGGTATGTCCGACGGTCACGTTCGCGGTTCTGGGACGAAGATGCGGATGCGATCGACACCCTGCACACCGTCTTGGAGACGACCTGCCGTCTGGCCGCACCGCTGCTGCCCCTGACCACCGAGGTGATCTGGAAGGGGTTGACGGGGGAGCGCTCCGTGCACCTGGCCGACTGGGTGTCCGAATCGGCACTGCCCGCCGATCCCGACCTGGTCGCCGCCATGGACGAGGTGCGAAAGGTGGCTTCCACTGGGTCTTCACTGCGTAAGGCCAAGAAGCTGCGGGTGCGCCTGCCGCTGCTGAAATTGACTGTCGCGGTGCCGAACCCCGAGCGATTGGAGCCCTACCGGGCACTGATCGCCGATGAGCTCAACGTGAAATCCGTGGAACTCACCGACGATATCGCTGGCTATGGCAAGTTCGAGTTGACCGTTAATGCGCGCGCCGCGGGCCCGCGGCTGGGTAAAGAGGTGCAAACCGTCATCCGTGCGGTCAAGGCCGGCGATTGGGCGCAGCAGGCCGACGGGACCGTCGTCGCGGCCGGAATCACCCTGCAGGAGGGCGAGTTCGACTCACGGCTGGTGGCCGCGGAGCCCGATTCCACGGCGGCCCTGCCCGAGGGCGGGGGACTGGTCATCCTCGATGACACCGTCACCGAGGAGCTGGAAGCCGAGGGATGGGCGCGCGATCTCATCCGGGAGCTTCAGGACCTTCGCAAGTCGTCGGGCCTGGAGGTATCCGACCGTATCGAGGTCACCCTCGAGGTTCCCGCCGAGCGCAGTGCCTGGGCCGAACGCCACCGCGATCTGATCGCTGGTGAAATCCTGGCCACGACACTGGAAATCGGCGAAGCCGGCCAGAATATGCGGACACCCGCCACCGATCTCGGTGACGGGGTCCGGGTGTCCCTGAAGAAGACGGCGGGCTAGTACGTCGGTTCTAGGCCGCCTTCACCGCGCGCCAGCGCTGATTGCCGCCGTCGAGGTGATGCTCGATATCGGTGAAACCCGCAGCCCGCAAGCGACCCGGCAGCGATGTCGTCGGCACCGGGTTGTAGGTGTCACCGATGTGCAGCAGCCGGAAGAACGTGGAATGCACTCCGTCGCTGCCGGCGAAGACACCGCCGGGGGCCAGCACCCTGTGCGCCTGCGCGAACAGCTGGTCCTGCAGATCAGCTGTCGGGACATGGTGCAGCATGGTGAAGCACACCACGGAGCTGAAGCGGTCGTCGTCGAAACCGAGCTTGGTGCCGTCACCCTGGATCACGGTCGCCTGATCGCTATAGAGCCGCTGCAGCCGCGAGGCCATGGTGTCGTCGATCTCGACGGCGGTCAGCTGCGGGGTGCGTTTGGTCAGCACGCGCAGATTCGCGCCATAACCGGGCCCGATCTCCAAGGTGTCCGCACCGAGCTCAACGTCCTGCAGCGCCCACGGCAGGAGCTGCGACTCGGTCTTACGTGCCCACATCTCCGAGCTACAACACCACCGGTGCACCAAGTTCATTGCCATGACATCAGGCTAGGGGCGCATCGGCTGTCCGAGTAGCGTGATTCAGCCATTTCTTATCGGCGTTCGGCCATCGGGTGGCGATCGTGGTGCTCAGCGCCGGACAGGGCATGTCCGACCTGCGCAATACGATGATCGCGTGTGTGCTGCCGGTCGATGGGTTCTGCACCTCGACATGGATGCCTTCTTCGCCTCGGTCGAGCAGCTGACCCGGCCAACCCTGCGTGAGCGACCGGTCCTTGTCGGCGGCACGGGAGGTCGGGGCGTGGTGGCCGGCGCGAGCTATGAGGCCCGGGTTTTCGGTGCCCGCTCGGCTATGCCCATGCATCAGGCGCGGCGCCTCGTGGGCATCTCCGCCGTTGTGCTGCCGCCTCGCGGGGCGGTGTACGGCGTCGCGAGCCGACGGGTGTTTGCGACGGTGCGATCGATGATTCCGGTGCTGGAACAGCTCTCCTTCGACGAGGCTTTCGGAGAGCCCGCCGAACTGGCCGGGGCCACAACCGAAACGGTAGGCCAGTACATCGAGGAACTTCGTTCCCGGGTGCTGGCCGAGACCGGGCTCACCGCATCGGTCGGGGCGGGGTCGGGGAAGCAGCTCGCCAAGATCGCATCGGGATTGGCCAAACCCGACGGGGTGCGGATCATCGCTCCGGCGGAGGAACGCGCACTGCTCGAGGATCTGCCGGTGCGCAAATTGTGGGGAATCGGACCCGTTGCCGAAGAGCGGCTGAACCGCCTGGGAATCAACACTATTGGCCAGTTCGCGGTGCTGCAGACCGGTGAGGTGGCCTCGGTGCTGGGCGGCACGATCGGCCCCGCGCTGCATCAACTCGCACGGGGGATCGATGAGCGTCCGGTCGCCGAACGTGCCGAAACCAAACAGATCAGCGCCGAATCCACCTTCGCCGATGATCTGACGACTCTCGATCAATTGCGCGAGGCCATCGAACCCATCGGCGCCCACGCCCATCGGCGATTGATCAAGCATGGTCGCGGCGTGCGTACCGTCACCGTCAAACTTCGGCGCTCAGACATGAGCATCCTGACCAGATCGGCGACTCTGCCCTACGCCACCACTGAACGTGCGGTACTGATGTCGGCTGCGCGCCGGCTGCTACTCGACCCTATTGAGATCGGCCCCATTCGCCTTGTTGGCGTGGGATTCTCGGGATTTTCCGACACCCAGCAGGCCTCTCTTTTTCCCGACCTGGACCAGACCGAATCGATTGCCGAGACCGATGAGGCCGCATCGGCTGTCGCCACGCCGGAACCACGTGCGGCGAGCTGGGGCGTCGGCGACGACGTCAGCCATCCCGAGTTCGGGCACGGTTGGATCCAGGGCACCGGGCACGGCGTCATGACCGTGAGATTCGAGACACGTGGCAGCGGGCCCGGCATCGCGCGCACCTTCGGTGTCGATGACCAGGATGTCACCCGTGCCGATCCGGTGGCCAGTCTGGACTGGCCGCAGGAGTCAGCCGAGCCGGTCGACGATGGCGCGCAGATCTGATCCGGTGGCCAGTGCCGCCATCAACAGCACCCGCGCCTGTGCGGAACGCAACCGGGGCACCACCACCGCACCGGCGTCGATCAATCTCTGGCCCGGCGCATATCCGGTCGTCAGCGCCCCGCCCGGCACCCGGGTGGTCACCAGCACGCGTATCCCGTTCTCAACGAGACGCGAAACTGTCTCGATGACAACATCATTGGCGTTACCTGCGCCCATTGATTCCAGCACCAGTCCCTGGGCGCCGGCTCGCACGTAGGCGTCGAGCGCCACCGCGTCGGCACCCGGGTACAGGCTGACGATGTCGACGCGGGGTAACGCGGCGCGGGTCACGGTGCCAAGGAATGGGGCGGGGGCATCGCAGCTGCGAACGAACACGCCGTCGCGCACGTGCCCGACGGTGGTGGCACCGGCGAATCCGGCGGGATCGGCCAGATCGATCTTGCGCAGGCCCGGCGCCGCATACACCTGCCCCGCGAAGCACACCACCACGCCCAGAGTCTCGCCGCTTGCGGCCACCGTCAACGCATCGCGAAGATTTCCCGGGCCGTCGGATTCGGGGTGGTCGCCACTGCGCTGCGCCCCGGTGAGGACGACGGGTACCTGCACCGCGCAGGTCAGCGCGAGCCAGAGCGCGGTTTCCTCCAAGGTGTCCGTGCCATGCGCGATGACGACTCCGGAGGCGCCGCCGGCGATATGGGCGCGGATTGACGCGGCGATCTGCTGCCAGCGCTGCGGGGTCATTTCCGAGCTGTCGATCGTCATCAGGTCGTCGACCACGACCTCGCCGTACCCTGACGCCGCGAGCAGGTCATCACCTGAACTGCGGTGCCGGGCAATGCCGTCGCTGCCTACCTCGGTCGCGATGGTTCCGCCGGTGGTCAGCAGCACAAGGGTCGGTGACGGGCCTTTGGGGTGAAGAGCATCGGGCACAGCGGCGATCATCGCAGACACGCTGCGCAAAGCGCCTCACCGAGTAAGGGATGATGGGTGGCGTGAGTGACGAGCCCGAGACCGCCCCGAAGCCCAAGCGGCGGATAAAACTGCTGCTCATCGTGGCGGCGGTGGTACTCGCGGTGGATGTCGTCAGCAAGGTTCTCGCCGTCAAACTGCTGCAGCCCGGTAAGCCGGTGCCCATCATCGGTGACACCGTCAGCTGGACGCTGGTGCGTAATTCGGGCGCCGCGTTCTCCTTCGCCACCGGATACACCTGGGTGCTGACTCTCATCGCCATCTCGGTTGTGGTCGGAATCCTGCTCATCGGCCGCCGGTTGGTCTCCACGTGGTGGGCGATCGGTTTGGGCATGATCCTCGGCGGTGCGCTGGGCAATCTCGTCGACAGGTTCTTTCGGGGACCCGGGCCGCTGCGCGGTCACGTGGTCGACTTCCTCTCGGTGGGGTGGTGGCCGGTCTTCAATGTGGCCGATCCGGCGGTGGTAGGTGGAGCGATCCTGCTGGTGGCGCTGTCACTGTTCGGCTACGACTACGACTCCGACGAGCGCTCGACGGGAGGAGCATCGAGCACAGACGAGCGCTCGACGGGAGGAGCATCGAGCACAGACGAGCGCTCGACGCGAGGAGCATCGAGCACAGACGACGAGACGACGGCGGACGACGCCGACGCGCAGGCTTCCCAGATCAAGCCGACATGACCTCGCGTTCCCTGCCGGTGCCCGACGGCCTGTCCGGCATGCGGGTCGACGCCGGGCTGGCACGCCTGCTCGGGCTGTCGCGCACGGCCGCGGCAACTCTCGCCGAAGAGGGCGCGGTGCTTCTCGATGGGGTTGCGGTCACCAAGTCCGAGAAACTCACCGCGGGCACCTGGCTAGAGGTCACCCTCCCCGAACCCAAGGCCCCGCCGGAGAATCGGGTCGAGGCCATCGAGGGCATGAAGATTCTCTACGCCGATGACGATCTGGTCGCCGTCGACAAACCAGCGGGCGTCGCGGCCCATGCCTCAGTCGGCTGGAGCGGTCCCACCGTGCTTGGCGGGCTCGCCGCCGCCGGGTTCCGGATGACTACCTCCGGTGTGCCGGAACGCAAGGGAATCGTGCACCGCCTGGACGTCGGAACCTCGGGCGTCATGGTTGTCGCGTTGTCGGAGAAGGCTTACACCGAGCTCAAACGCGCCTTCAAGTACCGGCGCGTCGAGAAGCGCTATCACGCTCTCGTACAAGGACATCCGGACCCGTCCAGCGGCACCATCGATGCCCCCATCGGGCGGCACCGGGGACACGACTGGAAGTTCGCCGTGGTCGAGGACGGGCGTCATTCGATCACCCACTACGACACCCTTGAGGCGTTCGTGGCGGCCAGCCTGCTGGACATACATCTGGAAACCGGTCGCACCCACCAGATCCGGGTGCATTTCTCGGCCATCAAACATCCCTGCTGCGGTGATCTGACCTATGGCGCGGATCCGACGCTGGCGGCCAAGCTCGGGCTGGAACGGCAATGGCTGCACGCCAAGTCGCTGGCCTTCACACATCCGGGCGATGGTCGCTGGATGGAAATCACCAGCGAGTATCCGGACGATCTGGCGCACGCGCTCGACGTCCTGCGATGAGTGGGATCGTCACCGCTCCCGAAGAGAATCGTCTGAAGTCCGGATACCTATTCGGTGCGGCCGCCTACTTCATGTGGGGATTGTTTCCCGCCTTCTTCCCTCTGCTGAAGCCGGCCAGTGCGCTGGAGATCCTGGCGCACCGGATGATCTGGACGCTGCTGCTGATGGTGATCGTCGTCGCCGTTTCCGGGCGATTGCGCGATCTCATCGCGATGGGGCCGCGCAACTGGTTCCTCCTCGCGGGTGCCTCGGCTCTCATCGCCCTCAACTGGGGTGTCTACATCTATGCCGTCAACTCGGGGCATGTCCTGGACGCCGCGCTCGGATACTTCGTCAACCCGTTGGTGACGGTGTTGTTGGGTGTGCTGATCTTCCGGGAGCCGCTCAGCCGATGGCAGTTGCTGGCCCTGGTACTGGCAGTCACGGCAGTCATCGTGCTCACGATCAACTACGGGCAGCTGCCGGTCATCACCTTGGTCCTGGCCGTCTCGTTCGCCGGGTACGGAGCCATCAAGAAGACGGTGACTGTCGATCCGCGGGTGAGCCTGACGGCCGAGGGAATCGTCGCGGCACCGTTCGCGCTGGCCTACGTGGCGTTTCTCGGTCTCGCCGGGCAGCAGCACTTCCTTGGCTATACCCCCGGTCACACCGCGCTGATCGTGTTCAGCGGCGTGGTGACGGCGCTGCCGCTGCTGATGTTCGGAATTGCGGCACAACGCATTCCACTGGTTACCCTTGGGTTGCTGCAGTACCTGACACCATCGCTGCAGATGCTCTGGGGTGTGCTGGTCAAGCATGAGGCGATGCCCCCGGAGCGGTGGGCCGGCTTTGCGCTGATCTGGGCGGCGCTGGTCGTCTTCACGGTCGACGCGGTGCTCAGTGCGCGCCGGGTGCGGCCCGCGACGACCTGACACGCAGTTACCGTCGCCGGCGCGCCATTGCGTTGCGCCGACGCCGGACACAGCGGATCGCACGCGATTCCCGCCGACTGGGTGCGCTGGGACTCGTCTCGAACTCGTGGTTGACGCCGTTGCGTGACGCGGCGCTGCGGGCCAGCCGGGGTATGTCCCTGCGGCAGAGGGATCGGGTGCTGCAACGGCAGCCGCCACCCGTGCGGGGGTTCGTCGGGAAAACGGGCCCTGACCGTTGCTGACGGGGCTTTTGTGACCGCTGTGATTCGGGTAGCTGGATGAGCGGGGCGACACACCCCCGACACGCCCGGGACTGTCGGACCCTCGCCATAAACTGACCCCTCTAGCGATTGACGCCCCCATCGTGGGTCGGTACGAAAGGCACGTGTGAGCTCCTCGAATTCTTCGTTCGTGCACCTGCACAACCACACCGAGTACTCGATGCTCGATGGTGCGGCGAAGATCAAGCCGATGCTTGCCGAGGTTGAGCGCCTCGGCATGACGGCGGTCGGCATGACCGACCACGGCAACATGTACGGCGCCAGCGAGTTTTACAACGTCGCCAGCGCGACCGGGGTCAAGCCCATCATCGGCATCGAGGCCTACATCGCGCCGGCCTCCCGGTTCGACACCAAGCGTGTCTTCTGGGGCGATCCGGGGCAGAAGTCCGATGACGTGTCCGGTTCGGGTTCCTACACCCACATGACGATGGTCGCCGAGAACGCGACAGGACTGCGCAACCTGTTCAAGTTATCCTCACTGGCCTCATTCGAGGGCCAGCTGGGTAAATGGGCGCGCATGGACGCCGAGCTCATCGCCGAGCACGCCAGCGGCATCATCGCCACCACCGGATGTCCTTCCGGTGAAGTGCAGACCCGGCTTCGTCTTGGTCAGGAGGCCGAGGCACTCGAAGCCGCCGCCAAATGGCAGCAGATCTTCGGCAAGGAGAACTTCTTCCTGGAGCTGATGGACCACGGGCTGTCCATCGAACGCCGGGTGCGCGAGGGACTGCTGGAGTTGGGCAAGAAGCTCGGCATACCTCCGCTGGCCACCAACGACTGCCACTACGTCACCAAGGATCACTCGCACAACCACGAAGCACTGCTGTGTGTGCAGACCGGCAAGACCATGTCGGACCCCACGCGCTTCAAGTTCGACGGTGACGGCTACTTCCTGAAGCCGGCGTCCGAGATGCGCGACCTCTGGGATGACGCTGTGCCCGGCGCGTGTGACAACACCCTGCTCATCGCCGAGCGGGTGCAGTCGTACGAAGACGTCTGGAGCTTCAAGGACCGCATGCCGGTGTTCCCGGTGCCCGAGGGTGAAGACCAGGACTCCTGGCTGCGCAAGGAGGTGGACCGTGGACTGGAGCGTCGCTTCGACGGCGTCCCCGGCGGGGTACCCGAGGAGTACTTCACCCGTGCGCACTATGAGCTGGACGTCATCAAGCAGAAGGGTTTCCCCGCATACTTCCTGGTCGTCGGGGACTTGGTCACCCATGCCAAGGAAGTCGGAATCAGGGTGGGCCCGGGCCGTGGATCGGCGGCCGGATCGCTCGTCGCCTACGCGCTCGGGATCACCAACATCGACCCCATCCCGCACGGGCTGCTGTTCGAGCGCTTCCTGAATCCGGAACGACCGTCGGCACCCGATATCGATATCGACTTCGACGACCGTCGCCGCGGTGAGATGGTTCGGTATGCCACGGATAAGTGGGGCAGCGACCGGGTCGCGCAGGTCATCACCTTCGGCACCATTAAGACCAAGGCGGCGCTGAAGGACTCGGCGCGTATCCACTACGGCCAGCCCGGATTCGCCATCGCCGACCGGATCACCAAGGCGCTGCCGCCGCCCATCATGGCCAAGGACATTCCGCTTTCGGGTATCACCGACCCCGAACACGAGCGG
This sequence comes from Mycobacteroides sp. H001, assembly GCF_001440005.1. Taxonomy (NCBI): domain Bacteria; kingdom Bacillati; phylum Actinomycetota; class Actinomycetes; order Mycobacteriales; family Mycobacteriaceae; genus Mycobacteroides; species Mycobacteroides sp. H001. The sequence continues at coordinate 60,135 of NZ_LJYH01000025.1, read as the reverse complement.
TACAAAGAGGCCGCCGAGGTTCGCACCCTGATCGACACCGATCCCGATGTGCGGACCATCTATCAGACCGCCCGTGGTCTGGAAGGCCTGATCCGCAACGCCGGTGTGCACGCCTGTGCCGTCATCATGAGCTCGGAGCCGCTCACCGACGCCATCCCGCTGTGGCGGCGCGCGCAGGACGGCGCCATCATCACCGGCTGGGACTATCCGTCGTGTGAGGCCATCGGCCTGCTGAAGATGGACTTTCTGGGGTTGCGCAACCTGACCGTCATCGGTGATGCGCTGGACAACATCAAGGCCAACAGGGGCATCGATCTGGACCTGGACCATCTTCCGCTGGAAGATCCGGCCACCTACGAATTGCTCTCCCGCGGTGACACTCTCGGCGTGTTCCAGCTCGACGGTGGGCCCATGCGGGATCTGCTGCGCCGCATGCAGCCCACCGGATTCAACGACATCGTGGCCGTGCTGGCGCTGTACCGCCCCGGCCCGATGGGCATGAACGCACACAACGACTACGCCGACCGCAAGAACGGTCGCCAGCCGATCAAGCCGATTCACCCCGAGCTGGAGGAGCCTCTCAGGGACATCCTCTCGGAGACCTACGGTCTGATCGTTTACCAAGAGCAGATCATGTTCATCGCCCAGAAGGTCGCCTCGTACTCCATGGGTAAGGCCGATGCGCTCCGCAAGGCCATGGGCAAGAAGAAGCTTGAAGTGCTGGAAGCCGAATACAAGGGCTTCTACGAGGGCATGACCAACAACGGCTTCTCCGAGAAGGCCGTCAAGGCGCTGTGGGACACGATTCTGCCGTTCGCCGGATACGCGTTCAACAAGTCGCACGCGGCCGGCTACGGATTGGTGTCGTTCTGGACCGCCTACCTCAAAGCCAACTACCCCGGCGAGTACATGGCCGGGCTGCTCACCTCCGTGGGTGACGACAAGGACAAGGCGGCCGTCTATCTCGCCGATTGCCGTCGTCTGGGCATCACGGTGCTGCCGCCGGACGTCAACGAGTCGGTCCACAACTTCGCCTCGGTGGGGGAGGACATCCGTTACGGGCTCGGCGGCGTGCGAAATGTCGGTGCCAACGTGGTGCAGTCCCTGATCGCGACCCGGGAATCAAAGGGCGCCTTCACCGATTTCTCGGACTATCTGCACAAGATCGACATCGCGGCCTGCAACAAGAAGGTCACGGAATCGCTGGTGAAGGCGGGGGCCTTTGACTCGCTAGGCCATTCCCGCAAGGGCCTTTTTCTCGTCCAATCCGATGCCGTCGACTCGGTGCTGGGCACCAAGAAAGCCGAAGCGATGGGGCAGTTTGACCTCTTCGGCGGTGCCGGGGACGACGACGCCGACGCATCCAGCGTGTTCGCCATCAAGGTGCCCGACGAGGAGTGGGAAGAAAAGCATAAGCTCGCGCTTGAGCGAGAGATGCTGGGGCTGTATGTATCCGGGCACCCACTCAATGGGGTGGCGCACCTGCTGGGCCGTCAGACCGACACCCAGATTCCCACGATCCTCGAGGGCGACATCGCCAATGACACTCAGGTGCGGGTGGGCGGAATCCTCGCCTCGGTCAACCGTCGGGTCAACAAGAACGGAATGCCCTGGGCTTCTGCGCAACTCGAGGACCTAACCGGTGGCATCGAGGTGCTCTTCTTCCCGCAGGCCTATTCGGTGTACGGTGCCGAGATCGCCGATGACGCGGTCGTTCTGGTGAACGCGAAGGTGGCGATCCGCGATGACCGGATTTCACTGATTGCTAATGACCTTGTGGTGCCCGACTTCTCGCAGGCTTCCGACGATCGTCCGGTTGCGGTCACGCTGCCGACGCGGCAGTGCACCATCGACAAGGTGACCGCACTCAAGCAGGTGTTGGCGCGGCATCCCGGGACCAACCAGGTTCATCTGCGTTTGATCAGCGGAGAGCGTGTCACCACCCTCGAACTCGATCAGTCGCTTCGGGTGACGCCATCATCGGCGCTGATGGGTGACCTCAAGGCACTACTCGGGCCGGGCTGCCTGGGCGGCTAAGTCTGCGCGTGTCGGGTCGCTGCGGCATCGGCGAGCTCGGGCACGACGGGATCGGCGGAGTCGAGCCATTCGGCTTGATCGGCCACCACACCGGTCAAGATCTTGCGTGCGGTCGCCAGTAACTCGGCGACGCGCGGTGAGGTCAGTGTGTACAGCACGGACAGTCCTTCGCGGCGGGCGGTCACCAGGCCGGCACGCCGTAATACGGCCAGCTGCTGCGACAGGTTGGCCGCCTCGATACCCACTTCGGGCAGCATTTCCGACACGGCTTGATCGCGCTCGCTGAGCAGCTCCAGCACCCGAATCCGCACCGGATGGCCCAATGTCTTGAAGAAGTCCGCCTTCATTCGGTACAGCGGTTGACGCGCATCCATATCCAGTCCACCTCACCACACAACAACTTGCAAAGATTAGCAACCCGGCAACACCGCAGGACAGGGGCCCGTCTATAGTTCCTGACGGCTCTCGTCGGGGCCTTACCTGTACTCAGCAGGGCTGTCTGCTGCTCACTCCGGCGAGAGCCGCATAAGACGCCAGGAGTGTGTATGACAACGGATCGGCCCACCGCGGGGCAGTACATCACCTACGCCTACGGAAAGCGCTTGCCCGACTCGATGCGGGATTGGGTGACCAACGACCTGTCCGGCCCCGGAGCGGTGCGGCGGCACATGATCCGGTACGTGATCCCGCCGCATTTCATCCTGGCGCCGTTCTGGCTCCTACCGGGTGGACTGCTCTTGCATGTGGCGATCACCCTGCCCATCTACGTCTGGGCGATCCTGATGACCCACGCTCTCAACAAGATCTGGCGCCGCTACCGGTTGGCCCAGCACGATCTGGACCCGAAACTCGCCGATATCGGTAACCGCGAAAAACATGCGCGCAAGCACCAGACCTACGCCCAGCGCTACGGCGCGCGCCCGGAGTCGACCGACACCTACTCCAGCAGCGACCCCATCTGAGAAGCGTTCAACGCCGCGTCCCTGTCCAGGGCTCTTCATTCTTCTTCCGCCGTGCTGCCTCTGCGTTCCGGTCCTTGGCCCATTGCTGCTCGAAGGTCAGTCCGGGCCGTGCGCTGGGGATCCGGTTCATCGCCCGGCTGAGCCAGCGCGGCGGGGTGGCCGGCTCCCACTGCGGGAACGTGACACTGAGCGAATACATGGTCTTCAGAACGACGAACACGCCGAACAGCGCCGAGGGTGCGTCGGTAACCGCGACCGCGAACATCCCGAAAATCAAGGTGAGGTGCACGACGGCAACGCGCATGAAGCCACGGCTTGCCATCACCTCCAGCTGCCAGAAAGACCAACGGCGCAGTGATGGAAGGTCGATCAGAAAGTCGACGGCCAGCGCGACAAGAACCTGCAGGCATCCGAATCCGACAGTGTGCCAATCGATGCCAATCAGTGCGGCCTTGCCGTTGTGGGTGAGCAGCAACACGATGACGGCCAGGAAGAACCCGTGCGCCGCCGAAAAGATGAGAGTCGTGAAGAGGAATCCCTTGATGAAGGAAGTTCGGGAGTAGCGCTGATCCGGTCCCGGTGCCTCGTACCGGAAGTGCCCATGGCGCGGACTCCACCGTTTGTGAAGAAGTGCCCGGAGTGCGACGAACAGGGACGCCACCACGGTCTCGAACCAGTAGACCGCCAGCGTCGTGCCGGCGGTCCACCCGCCCACGAACCAGCCGGTGAGGGGAATCGCGTTCACCGCGAGCATCGTGGCCAGGTGCAGAATCCGGTTGAGAGTCCCGGGGACCTCCGATGTCGTGGCCGAACCCTGCGGGATCACCGCTAGCCCAGAATGTTCACGGCGCGGGCCAGCACCAGCGCCACTGTGGACAGCGCGACCATCGACTGCAAGGTCATCAGCATCTTCGCCCAGCGCGACAAGGGCATGGTGTCGGTGGGGGAGAACGCGACGACGTTGGTGAAGCTCACGTAGAGGTAGTCAGGGAACTTCGGGCGCCAATCTGGCGGAGCGAGTTCGGGATTGGCCATCTGCGGAAACATGAAATCCGGGTGTGGCCGTTCGGTGGTGTGGCGCGCGAACGGTCCGCCGCGGTCGAACTCCCAGTACCACATGCCGAACACGATGATGTTGGTGATGAAGATGGCCAGGCCACTGCCCAGGAGTACCCGCGGATTGTCACCCATCTGCCCGGTGACGATCTTGTAATCCAGCAGCGCCGCCGAGATGGTGTTGTCGGCGGTGATCGCAGCGATCAGCACATATGTCGCCCAACGCCCGAGAGTTGTTGAACGCGTGAACTTTATCGGGTTCAGGATCACCAGGACTATCAGGAGCGCGGACTCAAGGGCCGGGAGCGGCCAGCGTGGCGTCAGATTGAACTGTGCGGGGATGGCCAGCTGAAGGCCGATCGCCGCGATAAGGGCGACAAGAACCGGTATCCGGCTTTCCGGAGCGCCGGGGCGCAACCAGGAAGGGAGATGTTTCTCGGCGGCCAGTACGTCATCGGTCACCTCGTGGGCCAGCCGCTCCATGCGGTGCTCACCGGGATGCCCGGCGGCCGATTGGCTTGGTGAAGACATGGGGATGTATTACACCCCGTTGGATGGTTCTGCTCAGTGAATGAACGAGCCGGTCAGCCAGACCATGCTGGCCACCGCGACGGCCGAGAGCACCGCGGTCGACAGCGATGCCACCAGCAAGAGCGCCACCACGAACACCGCCGTGCCGACTCCCAATGCCAGCAGCTTGTAGGCGGGCATGGCCGCGACGTCAATCGGCCGCACTCCATGTGCTGCGCGCTCGAACGTCGTCATGAATGAAGGATATGCCTAACCGGGAAGTTCGGTCAACCGAACACTCCCATCGTGGGCGCTAAAACTAAAGTCGGGGGGTGTCCGATGCGGGCAGGGTTGCCGGGCGATCGGCATTATCGGCGTGATTCCCCGATGCCTGGGGCGATACAGTTGTCGGCATGCCATTAACCGGTGAATACGAACCCAGTGGACTCGATTGGTCGCAGAAGCAGGTGGCCAAGATCATCGAGAGTGGGACCACCGACGGCATCACCATTGCGGACATGCCGGTGATTCTGCTGACCACACTGGGCGCTAAGTCCGGCAAGCTGCGCAAGATCGCCCTGATGCGCGTGGAGCACAACGGCGAGTACGCCATCGTGGCCTCGCTGGGCGGTGCACCCAAGAACCCCGTCTGGTACTACAACGTCAAAGAGAACCCGCTCGTCGAGCTGCAGGACGGCAGCATCACCAAGGACTACCAGTCACGCGAGGTGGTCGGCGACGAGAAGGCCCAGTGGTGGGATCGCGCCGTCGAGGCCTACCCGCCGTACGCGGAATACCAAACCAAGACCGACCGTCAGATCCCGGTTTTCGTGCTGACACCTGTCTCTTGAGCACGGCTCAGGCCGTCACCGCCAGTGATATTGACGCGGCGGCCAAGCGCATCGACGAGGTGGTGCACCCGACTCCCGTCCAGCACGCCGATCGCCTGTCGGCGCTCACCGGGGCCAACGTCTATCTCAAGCGTGAAGATCTGCAATCGGTTCGCTCGTACAAACTGCGTGGTGCGTTCAACCTCTTGATGCAGCTCAGCGACGAGGAGAAGGCTGCGGGCGTCGTATGCTCCAGCGCCGGAAACCACGCCCAGGGGTTCGCGCTGGCCTGCAATTCGATGGGTGTACACGGGCGCGTATACATCCCCAGCAAGACTCCGAAGCAGAAGCGGCAACGGATCATCTATCACGGCAACGGGTTTGTTGAGCTCATCGCTGTCGGGCACGGCTATGACGAGGCGGCTGCGGCGGCCAAGGCCGACGCCGAACGCACTGGGGCCACCCTTGTCCCGGCGTTCGACGATCCGCGGACCATTGCCGGGCAGGGCACCATTGCCGCCGAGATCCTCGACCAGCTCGATGTCCGGCCGGACGTTGTGGTGGTTCCGGTCGGTGGCGGCGGGTGCATCTCCGGGATCGTCACGTACCTGCGGGAACGGGCTCCTCAGGTGCGGGTCGTCGGTGTCGAGCCGGCCGGTGCGGCGTGCATGGCGGCCGCGATGCGGGCCGGTGGTCCGGTCCCACTCGATCATGTCGATCCGTTCGTCGACGGCTGCGCGGTACAGGTGGCCGGCGCGGTTCCGTACCGGCTGCTGGCTGCGGCCGGAGAGACATTGACGTTGATGACCGTCGACGAAGGTGCCGCTTGCACGGCCATGCTCGAGCTGTACCAGAACGAAGGAATCATCGCCGAGCCCGCCGGCGCCCTGTCGGTCGCCGGGCTGTCAGAACTTGATCTGGCCCCCGGCGAGACGGTTGTCTGCCTGATTTCCGGTGGCAACAACGATGTTTCGCGGTACGGCGAGATCCTGGAGCGCTCATTGGTGCACCTGGGGCTCAAGCACTACTTCCTGGTCGACTTCCCGCAGGAGCCGGGTGCGTTGCGCCGATTCCTGGGCGACATACTCGGGCCCAACGACGACATCACGCTGTTCGAGTACGTCAAGCGGAACAACCGCGAGATGGGTGCCGCCCTGGTGGGCATCGAGCTCAGCAATGCCGAGGATCTCGCGGGCTTGCTGGACCGCATGTACGCGTCGGACCTTGATATCGAACGGCTGGAACCGGATTCGGCGGCATTCCGCTACCTGACGTAGCGCCGACTATCCGCTCTTGCGCAGCACAACCAGGGCGCGGTCCTGCACGCGCACGGCCTTGCCCGCGTCGACTATCGCCGAGCATTGTCCGTCGGGTTCGGCAGTGTCGAGGACGGCTGTCCACTGCGTCGCATAGTCGCCGTCGGGTGTCACGAAATCCAGCGGTTCGTCATAGGCGTTGAAACACAGCAGGAACGAGTCGCCCGACACGCGTTCGCCGCGGGCATTGGGTTCGGGGATCGCATCGCCGTTGAGGAAGACGGCCAGACTCTTGCCGAAACCGCTGTCCCAGTCGGCGGTGGTCATTTCCTCGCCTGCGGGTGTCAGCCACGCGATGTCGCGTACCTCTTCGCCCTCGCGGATCGGTCGTCCGGCGAAGAAGCGGCGGCGGCGGAACACCGGGTGCTGTTTACGCAGCGCGATCACCGTTCTGGCGAACTGCAGCAGGTCGGAATTTGTCTCAGCCAGCTCCCAGTCCATCCAGGACAGTGTTGAATCCTGGCAGTACACGTTGTTATTGCCCTGCTGGGTGCGGCCGATCTCGTCGCCGTGCGAGAGCATCGGCGTGCCCTGACTCAGCACCAGGGTCGCGAAAATGTTGCGCATCTGGCGGGCACGCAGCGCCAGAATCTCCGGATCATCGGTGGGACCCTCCACGCCGCAGTTCCACGAGCGGTTGTGAGTTTCTCCGTCCCGGTTGTCCTCACCGTTGGCCTCATTGTGTTTCTCGTTGTACGAGACCAGGTCTCGCAGTGTGAAGCCGTCATGCGCGGTGACGAAGTTGATGCTGGCACTGGGGCGGCGCCCGGTCGCCTCGTAGAGATCTGAGGAGCCGGTGAGGCGCGAAGCGAATTCGCCGAGGGTGGCGGGCTCTCCGCGCCAGTAATCGCGGACGGTGTCGCGGAACTTCCCGTTCCATTCGGTCCACAAGCCGGGGAAGTTGCCCACCTGGTATCCGCCCTCGCCGATATCCCAGGGTTCGGCGATCAGTTTGACCTGACTGACGATCGGGTCTTGCTGCACCAGGTCGAAAAAGGCGGACAGGCGATCGACGTCATGCAGCTCGCGGGCGAGGGTCGAGGCCAGGTCGAACCGGAATCCGTCGACATGCATTTCGGTGACCCAGTAGCGCAGCGAGTCCATGATGAGCTGCAACGTGTGCGGGTGGCGAGCGTTGAGACTGTTTCCCGTTCCGGTGTAGTCGGTGTAGCGCGCGAGGTTGTCGTCGTTGAGTTTGTAGTAGGCGCGATTGTCGATGCCGCGGAAACTCAGGGTCGGGCCGATGTGATCGCCCTCGGCCGTGTGGTTGTAGACGACGTCGAGGATGACCTCGATACCCGCCTCGTGCAGAGCGCGAACCATTGCCTTGAATTCGGCGACGGCGCCGCCCGCGTGCGGCGATGACGCGTACCCCGCATGCGGAGCCAGGAATCCGAAGGTGTTGTACCCCCAATAGTTTCGCAACCCGAGGGCAATCAGCCGGCTGTCTTGGAAGAACTGGTGCACGGGCATCAGTTCAATGGCGGTGACACCCAGGGAACGCAGGTGCTCGATGACGACCGGATGCGCCAGACCGGCGTAGGTGCCCCGAAGCTCCTCGGGAATACCGGGATGGGTCTGTGTCATGCCTTTGACATGAGCCTCGTAGATCACCGTCTCGTGGTACGGAGTGCGCGGGCCACGATCCGAACCCCAGTCGAAGTAGGGATTGATGACCACAGAGGTCATGGTGTGGCCCAGCGAGTCGCGTGCGACGAGTGTCTCGGTGTCCAGTGGATCGGTCTGGTACGAGAGCAGCGGCGGATCCGCCTCGGGGGTGTAGCCGAACTCGCCGTGAAAGGCCTTGCCGTACGGGTCGAGGAGCAGCTTGTTGGGGTCGCAGCGGTGCCCGGCCTCAGGCTCCCAGGGACCGTGTACCCGGAATCCGTAACGCTGGCCGGGGGAGACAGTTGGCAGGTAGCAATGCCACACGTACCCGTCGACCTCATCGAGTGGCACTCGGGTTTCCGTGCCGTCCTTGGCGATCAGGCACAGTTCGACGGCCGTGGCGACCTCGGAGAACAACGAGAAGTTGGTGCCGGCTCCGTCATAGGTAGCGCCCAGCGGATACGGGTTGCCCGGCCATACCTGAAGCGGTGGCAGGGTCATAGTGATAGACCCTATCGGTCTACACCGGAATCGCGCGCCTCACTTGCCCGGCGGGCTGGTCCGCCACCAACCGGTCGCGAGCGCGATCTGGCGTCCCAGCTCCTTGGTCATGGTGCGCATGTAGGTCGCAGAGATGTGATGAGAATCGTGATACACCAACACGTTTCCTTCAACTACACGACATTTGTCGGAGCGGCAGACGGCCTTGGTCATATCGAGAATCTTGAGCAGTGGGAACTGATTCGCGATGGCGAGCGTGGGATTCACGTCATCGAGCGCGCGGTTGCGATCCATGGCGCACGAATCGGAGGTTCCCCCCGCCGAAATGCAGTCGGCGGCGGTGTAGGTAGTGCCGTCCCTGTCGATCAGCCAGGGCGTGTCGCGCATGCCGAGAACAGGAATCCCCGCCTCGTCGAACGCCGACCAGATGCCCAGGTAGCTGTCGGGCATCACATCGCCGGTGCCGAGCGCGGAGCGGGGACGGGTGGTGGTGGTGAAGACGTAGTCGGGGTGTTCCTTGATCAACCGCGCCATCACCTCGTCGACCCATTTCTTGCAATCGGGGTATGGGTCGTTGGACCCGGCGATGCGGGGGACCTCTTCGGTACTGAGCGGGCAACCCATCTTGAGATAGGTGGTGATCTTGAAGTTGTGTTGGCGCCCCAGGATGTCGAGGGCGGTGATCCAGTGTTCGGCATGCGACCCACCGGCCAGTGCGATGGTTCGCGTGGCGTGCGGATTGCCGTAGGTACAGGTGATCACCGCGCGATTGCGGAAGTCGCTGATGCAGTCCTGCTCGGTGGTGATGGGCAGGTCGTCGGAGGCCTCCAGGGTGGTGGGCCGCATCGGGAGGTCGGGCACGCGGTCGCCGTAGAGCAGGGCTGCGGCACCGGGGTAGTCCCGTGGACGCAGGCCGGAGAGCTCCTTGCCGTTGGACCGTTGCACGGTGACATGTTCGAGCCAGGTGAATGAGGTGGCGGTCAGCGCGACCGCCATCAACACGATGGAGGTCCCGAGCGCCAAGGTGGGGCGCCGCAGCCTGGTCCATAGCGTGGAGGGCTTGGCCACCGGTCGGGGGTAGCGCAGGGGAGTCTCGACGTATTTGTTGGTCAGGTAGGCCAACGCCAGGGATATGCCGAGGATGGCGGCACCTTCCCACAAGGAGACCTTGGGCTGACCGCTATAGACCAGCCAGTAGACCAGCAGCGGCCAGTGCCATAGGTAAAGGGAGTAGGCCAGTGATCCCAGCTCGACCAGGGGCCTGGTGGCCAGGAACCGGTTCGCCGCCGGTTGTGGTGTGTCGGTGGGCAGATTCGCCGCCGACAAGATGAGGACGAGTGTGGCGACGACGGGTACGAGGGCCAGCGGGCCCGGGAACTCCCGCACGCCGTTGATGAGCGCGCCACAGGACAGGATCGTCGCCAGCGCCGCGATGCTCAGGACCTGGCGCAGCCACATCGGCCAGCGGGTTCCGGCCACCAGCGCGCCCACCAGCACGCCGAGCAGCAACTCCCACGCCCGCGCGAACGTGTTGTAGTAGGCAATCGACTGGAAGTCGAGATGTGCGTAGATCGCGTACCCGAACGATGCGGCGGTCAGGCTTGCGATCACGGCCACCAGGACGGTGCGGATGTGCCGGCCGAGTGGTTTGCGCAGCAGAACCGCCAGCAGATACACCAACGCCAGGAAACCGACGTAGAACTGGCCCTGAACCGACATCGACCAGAGGTGCTGGAGTGGGCTGACCGACTCGCTGGCTGCCAGATAGTCGGCGGCGGTGTTGGCCAGCTCCCAGTTCTGGTAGTAGCCGAGGCTGGCCAGACTCTGCTCGGCGAACGTCTCCCACCGGGTCTCGGGTTGCACTAAGACGGTGAGTACGGCACAGGCCGCCAGCACCAGAACCAGCGCGGGGAGCAAGCGCCGGACCAGTCGCTTCAGTACCGGTACGGGGTTGAGCGAGGCTCCCTGTGTAGTCGCTGTGCGAAGTAGCTTGCTGCCGTAGAAGAAGCCCGAAAGGGTTAAGAAAACGTCAACTCCACCCGACACCCTGCCGAACCAGACGTGAAACACCGCGACCAGAAAAATCGCGATTCCGCGTAATCCGTCGAGGTCGTGCCGATAAAACGCCTTGCTGCTCTTGGGTTTTGGGGTGGCGTCCATCGCCGCGGTGGGAGGCACCTCGGGATCGGTCACGGGTTTGGTTGCTGAGACGAAGAACATTTTCGCCCCCAATGTACCCATGGTTGCCGAGAGTCTCCGCAGGTGCGCGCCAACGGCGTGTGCGCACGAGGCGAATGGCTCCGTGCCGAGGGTTTGTGACAGGCTCGATGATTGTGCCGAGGTTGACACCCGATGAAGTCGGAGCCGTCGATGCTGCGCATCTGTGGCATCCGTACAGCGGGATCGGTGATCCCGATGCCGCGCAACGGCCGCTGGTGGTGACCAGTGCGAGCGGTCCGAACATCACGGTGGTGCGTGATGGCCGATCGGTCGAGGTGCTCGACGCGATGAGCTCATGGTGGTCGTGCATCCACGGCCACGGCCATCCCGCTCTGGACCGTGCGGTGACCGAACAGTTGGCCTCGATGAGCCATGTCATGTTCGGTGGGCTCACCCACGAACCTGCCGCGCGCCTCGCCCAGCTGCTGGTGGAGCTGACTCCGGCCGGTCTGGAGACGGTGTTCTTCTGCGACTCCGGATCGGTATCGGTGGAAGTGGCGATCAAGATGGCGCTGCAGTACTGGCGCAGCCTGGGGCTGCCGGCCAAACATCGCCTGATGACCTGGCGCGGGGGGTATCACGGCGACACCTTCGCCCCGATGAGCGTGTGCGATCCGGAAGGCGGCATGCACTCGCTGTGGACAGATGTGCTGGTCGAGCAGGTCTTCGCCGAGAAGGTTCCCCACGCGTACGACGACGAGTACAGGCGGCGTTTTGAGGCGGAGCTGACCGAGCATGCCGCCGAACTGGCGGCCGTCATCGTCGAGCCGGTCGTTCAGGGTGCCGGCGGAATGCGGTTCCACGATCCGCGCTATTTGGCAGAGCTGCGCGCCATGTGCGACCGGCACGGTGTGCTGCTGATCTTCGACGAGATCGCGACGGGCTTCGGGCGCACCGGTGAGCTGTTCGCAGCCGACCATGCCGGGGTCAGCCCCGACATCATGTGTGTGGGTAAGGCGATGACCGGTGGCTACCTGACCCTGGCCGCCACGCTGTGTACCGCGAAAATCGCGCGCACCATCAGTGACGGTGCGGCGGGCGCGCTCATGCACGGCCCGACCTTCATGGCCAACCCGTTGGCCTGCGCGGTAGCGGTCGCTTCGATAGAACTACTGCAGTCAGGGGATTGGAAATCGCGGGTTACGGCGATCTCCGAGGGCCTGCGCAGCGGCCTGGCGCCCGCTGCTGGTCTCGATGGAGTTGCCGATGTGCGGGTGTGCGGCGCCATCGGTGTGATTGACATGCAACTGCCCTTGGGGCAGCAGGGCATGCGCATCGCCACCGATGCGGCGCTCGACGCCGGGGTGTGGCTGCGGCCGTTCCGGACCTTGATCTACACGATGCCGCCGTACATCTGCAGCGAGGACGAGATACAGCGGATTGCCGATGCGATGGTGCGTGCCGCGGCGGCGGTGGGGGCCGCGTCGCCAGGCCGAACGCCGTGACGGGGGCTTCCACGTGTGCGCTAACCTGAACACCGTTCAGGAGAGGAGGCGTCGGTGGTCGAGGCATCATCACCGCTTGCCTGGTTGGGTGAGGTAGAGCGTCAACGGGAAGCCGCAGGACTGCGTCGGCGGCTACGTACCCGCAGTGCCGCCGAGCCCGAGATCGACCTGGCGTCCAACGACTACCTGGGCCTGGCGCGACACCCGGAGGTGATCGAGGCCGGCGTCGAAGCATTGCGGGTGTGGGGTGCGGGCTCCACCGGTTCGCGCCTTGTCACCGGCAACACCGAACTGCATGAAGAGCTTGAGCGGGAGCTTGCCGACTTCATGGGCACACAGTCGGCACTGGTCTTCTCCTCGGGGTACACCGCCAATCTCGGTGCGGTGGTGGCACTTTCCGGTCCGGGAACGCTCATTGTCTCGGATGCGCGCACGCATGCCTCGCTGATCGATGCTTGCCGCCTGTCGAGGGCGCGCGTAGTGGTGACGCCCTATCGCGATACGCAGGCGGTGGCCGCGGCTCTGGCGCAACGCCCCGAGGAACGCGCACTTGTCCTCACCGACGCGGTCTTCAGTGCCGATGGCGCACTCGCACCACTGACCGACCTGTACGGGGTTTGTCGCAGTCACGGAGCGGTGCTGTTGGTCGATGAGGCGCACGGGCTGGGTGTACGCGGAGCCGGTGGTCGCGGGCTGGTCGCCGAAGTAGGTCTTGCCGGACGTGAGGACCTCGTCGTCACCGTCACGCTTTCCAAGGCCCTGGGTAGCCAGGGTGGGGCGGTGTTGGGCTCGGAGGCTGTTCGCGCACATCTGGTCGACGCCGCGCGGCCGTTTATCTTCGACACTGGTCTGGCTCCAGCCGCGGTCGGGTCGGCGCTGGCGGCGTTGCGCCTGATGGCTGCCGAGCCGGAACGGGTTCACGCCGTCCTTGACCACGCGGCCACGCTCGGTCAGTGGTGCGGTTTGGCGGATAGACCCGAGTCTGCTGTGGTGCCGGTGGTGCTGGGAGACCCCACGGTCGCGTTCAACGCCGCCAAGGCATGCCTGGAGCAGGGTGTCCGGGTGGGCTGCTTCCGTCCGCCGTCGGTCCCCGAAGGGCAGTCACTGCTGCGCCTGACGGCGCGCGCTTCCCTCACCGATGCCGATATGGATCGGGTACGTGAGGTGCTCGCCGGAGTATTGGCGCTGGCCCGCCGATGACGGTCCTCCTGGTCACCGGAACATCGACGGGAGTGGGCAAGACGGTGGCCACCGCGGCCCTGGCCGCGGCCGCGGTGAGCCAAGGCATTGAGGTGACGGTGTGTAAGCCGGTGCAAACCGGCGAGGACCGTGACGCCGACGAGGTTGCCCGGCTGTCCGGCGTGACACGCGTCGAGACCTTGGCGCGTTATCCCGAACCGCTTGCTCCGGTGGCTGCGGCATCGCGGGCGGGCCTTCGCCTGCTGGACCACGTGCAGATGGCCACGGCGATATTCGCCCTCGACAGGCCCGGAGCACTGACGCTGGTCGAAGGCGCGGGCGGCCTGCTGGTGGAGTTGGCCGCCGGGGGGAAGACCCTGCGCGATCTGGCGATTGTTCTGGACGCGCCGGTGCTGGTGGTAACCACCGCCGACCTGGGCACGCTCAACCACACCGCTCTCACGCTAGAGGCGCTGGCGGCGCAGTCAGTGCCCTGTGCCGGCCTGGTGGTGGGGAGTTTCCCGGCAGAGCCGGATCTGGCGCAGCGGCTCAATCGTGAGGACCTGGCGAACCAGTTCCAGACGCCGGTGCGTGCGGTGATTCCCGAGGGGGCCGGGCGGCTGATGCCCGCGGTCTTCGCCGAGATGAGCGTCGCGCTCTTCGACCCGCAGTGGGTCAAGGAGCTGGTGGCCTCTAACTGATCGGGCTGGACTGGCGGGCCAGCTGGCCGATGCCGTCCACCAGAAGGCGCACGCCAAATCCGAACTGCGCGGTGGGGTCCGTCAGCCCCGCGCCATCGGCGAGCAATGACTGGCCGTCTTGCAGCGCACCGGCCGAATCCCACTGCAGCCGGGACTGCTCGTCGGCGACATAACCCAAGACGTAGTAGACGATGCTGCGGGCGGCCAGGGCTGCCGGTACCGCGCCCAGTCCGGAGGTGACGGCGGCCTCGGCCAAGCGGTTCACCACCGTGATCATGTGGGAGGTCTGGCCGGAGGCGAAGCTCGCCGACACCAGCTCCGCTCCGTCCTTGTGCGATAGCAGAGCGTCACGCAGGGCGGCACACAGGAATTCGATGCGCTGCTCCCATGGCACATCGCGACAATCAGTTTCAGCCAAAGGCGCCAGCACGTGATCGGCGACCGCGCCGAGCAGCTGCTGTTTGTTCGCGAAGTGCCAGTACAGCGCGCTCGGCGCGATATCGAGCTCACGAGCCAGCCGGCGCATCGTGAGATCCGCGATCCCGTAGTCGTCGAGAATCGCGGTGGCCCGGCGCACCAGGTCGTATCGGTTCAGCGGGGCGGCGCGCCCCTTGTTTGGCTCGGTGATGGCCATACTCTAACCTGAACACCGTTCAGGATTGAGTATCAGGTTTGGACCTAGTGAGGAGCGCTGCGTGACTCAGGCAGCCGAAGCAACCACCGCGGGCGATACGGATCGCGACATACTGGCTACCGCCCGTGAGCAGGTGCTCGAGCAGGGGGTGGGCCTGACGCAGGATCAGGTCCTGCGCGTGCTCCAGCTTCCCGACGAGCGCCTCGAGGAGCTGCTCGCACTCGCGCACGAGGTCCGGATGCAGTGGTGTGGCCCCGAGGTCGAGGTCGAGGGCATCATCAGCCTCAAGACGGGTGGCTGCCCCGAGGACTGCCATTTCTGCTCGCAATCCGGTCTCTTCGCTTCCCCGGTACGTAGCGCGTGGCTCGATATCCCGAGCCTGGTCGAGGCCGCGAAGCAGACCGCGAAGTCCGGCGCCACCGAGTTCTGCATCGTGGCCGCGGTTCGTGGCCCCGACGAGCGCTTGCTGGCTCAGGTCGCTGCCGGTATCGAGGCCATTCGCAATGAGGTCGACATCCAGATCGCCTGCTCGCTGGGCATGCTGACTCAGGAGCAGGTGGATCGCCTCTCGGCGATGGGCGTGCACCGCTACAACCACAATCTCGAAACAGCCAAATCGCACTTCCCGAACGTGGTCACCACGCACAGCTGGGAGGAGCGCTGGGACACCCTCCGGATGGTTCGCGAGGCGGGCATGGAGGTCTGCTGCGGCGGCATCCTCGGTATGGGTGAGACGCTTGAGCAGCGCGCCGAATTCGCCGCCAACCTGGCCGAGCTGGAACCCGATGAGGTTCCGTTGAACTTCCTGAACCCGCGCCCCGGAACGCCTTTCGGGGATCTTGAGGTGCTCCCGGCCGCTGACGCGCTGCGCGCCGTTGCCGCGTTCCGTCTCGCACTGCCGCGCACCATGCTGCGCTTCGCCGGCGGTCGTGAGATCACCCTCGGTGATCTGGGTGCCAAGCAGGGCATTCTGGGCGGCATCAACGCCGTCATCGTCGGCAACTACCTGACGACACTGGGCCGTCCGGCCGAGGCGGACCTGGAACTGCTCGTCGATCTGCAGATGCCGATCAAGGCACTCAACAGCAGCCTGTGACCAATAGCCTGTACGTGATGGGTACAGAACCGGTGGCCGCCGGTAAGTACAACGTGTACACCGGCGAATCAATGGACGGGTTGACTGGTCTGGTCATGCCGACGGCGGCACAGCTTGGCTTGGAGCCGCCGCGATTCTGTGCGGCGTGCGGGCGGCGGATGATCGTGCAGGTGCGCCCGGATGGTTGGCACGCGAAGTGTTCACGTCATGGTGAGGCGGACTCCAAGCAGCTCGAGCAGCGATGAGCGCCGGCGAAGAGCCAGGGGTAGCGATGAGCGCCGGCGAAGGGCCCGCGACGCCCGCGACTGTCACCTCGGCGGTCGTGGATCAGGCTGTCGCGCCGCGTTTTTCACACGTCAAGGCAGTCACGGTGGTTTTCGGTGTCCTGAGCGTTGCAGGGGTATTGGTGGGGGCGCTGTGGAGCGTCATCGCACCGGGTGTGCACGGCGCCATCGCCGATACCCGGGACAACGGCCGCGTGTTTGTTCATCTGGGCAATCAGGCCGACAACTTCTTCATCGCGACCACGCTGCTGACGGGGATGGCGGCGGTGGTTGCGGTGGTCGTATCGGCCGCGGCCTGGCAGTGGCGGGCGCATCGTGGTCCGGTGATGGTGGGCGGGATCGCCCTGGGCGCCCTGGCAGGCTCGGCGCTCGCGGCCGGTGTCGGGGCCGCACTGGTCCGATTACGTTACGGGGCACTGGATATCGCCGGTGCTCAGCTCGACGAGGGACATCGGATCAAGTATGTCGTCGAGGCTCCCGCTGTCTTCTACGGTCACACGCCCGCTCAGATCGCCGTCACCCTGGCGCTGGCTCCGTGTTTGGCGGCGGTCACGTACATGTTCTGTGTAGTGGCTTGTGTGCGTGACGATCTCGATGCCTGGCCACCAGTGACTGGCCCGCTGTACCGGGTGCCCGTGGCCGTCCCGCCAGTCGACGGCGTCAACTCGACGGCCTAGTTTCGTCGAGGCCCAGCGCGCGTGCGGTGACCCGTACGGAGTCGGTGACGGCCGCCGTATCCCAGACGGGGGCCGCGGCACCCGGGATCGCGGTGAACATCGTTGTGCGCCACGACGTGTGCCAGCGCTCAGGGAAGCAGCGTTGGAGGGCGTCGAGCATGATCGGAACCGCCGTGGAGGCGCCGGGGGAGGCGCCAAGTAGCCCCGAGATGGTGTGGTCCGCGTTGACCACCAGTTCGGTGCCTTGCTGGAGTACGCCCACGCGCCGGCGATCGGGCCTGATGAGTTGTGCCCGTTGACCTGCCGGGACAAGCTCCCAATCGCCGGGTTCGGCGGTGGGGTAGTAGCGGCGCAACTGGGCGAATCGTTGGCGGGGGCCCGCCACCAGCTGTGTGATCAGGTATCCGATCAGTGAAAGATTCTGGACGAGCGCGGCCGCGATCACATGCATGTTGTGCCAGCGCACCGTGGTGAAGAAATCGATCCATCGGCCGTGTTTGAGGAGCTTGGTGCTGAATGTCGCGTAGGGGCCGAACATCAGATACGGCCGCCCGCCAACCAGGCGTTTGTCCAGGTGCGGTACCGACATCGGCGGTGCGCCGACGGGTGCCTGGCCATAGACCTTGGTCGTGTGCCGGTTCGCCACGCCGGGATCCCCGCACCGCAGGAACGCGGCACCAACGGGTAGGACGGCGTAACCACGCACCTCGGGAAGCCGGGCGCGTTGCAGTATCCTCAGCGCGTGCCCGCCAGCGCCGACGAACACGCTGCGGGCTCGTATTGTGAAGTCGCCATGGGGATTTAGCCCATTGACCATCCATGAGCCGTCGCTGGCCCGGTTGAGTATGCGTACCTCATGTTCCAGGCGCACCTGTGCACCGCGATCGATGATCATCTGTGTCAGCGCACGCGTGAGGGCGCCAAAATCGACATCGGTCCCGTCGGGATGCAGGGTGGCGGCGACGGGTTCATCGGGTGCGCGGCCACGCATCACCAGCGGCGCCCAGTCCTCGATGGTGGTGGGGCAATCGCTGAACCGAATTCCCGTGAACATCGGCTCGGCAGAGAGTGTTTCGTATCGACGCCGCAGATAGTCGGTATCCCGGTGCCCGAACACCACGTCCATGTGTGCTGCCCGGTGAATGAACGCATCGGGCTCGAGTAGACCGTTCTCGGCGAGATAGGACCACCACTGACGGCTGAGATGGAACTGCCGGGCGATCCCGGTGGCTTTCGCGCCGTCCGCGGGATCGGGCATGTAGTTGAGTTCACAGAATCCGCTGTGCCCGGTGCCGGCGTTGTTCCAGGGACCGCTGCTCTCGGTGGCGAGCGCATCGGCGCGTTCCAGCAGCACAATTCGCCATTCGGGCTCCAGGATTGACAGCATCGAACCCAAGGTCGCCGACATGATGCCGCCACCGATCAACACCACATCAGCATCGTCATGGGCACCGGAGGTGCGCGGGACGTTCTTCATGGCAGCCACCATCCGCCGCTGACATTCATTCCGTCCAATGAATGATTGGGCAAGTATCATCCGGTAATGGATCAATGGACATCTCAACTGGCTCCCCAGTTGCGGGCACTCGTGGAGTTGTCCGCGCATGACGGGCATATGACGCAGGCAGCACTGGCGCTGGATATTCCGCAGTCGTCAATGAGCCGGCGAATCCACTCGCTGCAAACGGCGCTGGGGGTGCCACTGCTCATTCATGATGGAAGGACGGTTCGGCTGACCCCTGAGGCGCGTCGCCTCGCGGCCCGGGCGCGTGAGCCCCTGGCCGAACTCGATCGCACTCTTGGGGAGCTCACCGGAGATGCGGACCCAGAGCATGGGACGGTGCGTTTCGGGTTCCCGCTCACCATGGGGTCGGGCCATATCCCCGATCTTCTCGCTGCGTTCCGGCACCGACACCCGGGTATCCGGGTACTGCTCAAACAGGCGCACGGAACAGAACTCGGTGCAGAGCTGATGACCGGGAATCTCGACCTCGCCGTCGTGATTCCCGCGCCAGAGCGTCTGCACCACACCACGATCGGTGCGCAGCGGATTCAGGTCGCGGTACCCATGGATCACCGGCTCGCCGGGGAGACCGGACTAAGCCTGGACCAGCTGACCGGCGAGACATTCATCGCCAATCCGCCCAGCTACAACCTTCGGCAGCTCACCGAGACTTGGTGTCGTGCAGCGGGTTACGTTCCGAATATTGCCATCGAAGTCACTGAGTTCGGCACGATCCGTGAACTCATCAGCCGGGGGCTTGGCATCGCACTGCTGCCGCATGACGACCGCACACCACCAGGTATCCGCGAGATACCGCTGGTCGGCGACGGCTACCACCGATCAATTGCGCTGGCGTGGGGCACCTCCACCCGTGCCGCATCTACTCAGCGCCTGAATGACTTTCTGCTGCAGAATTTCTCGCCGACGGCGATCAACAGCGCAGAGACCGCTTAGTCGTGGCCGCCTCCGCTCGACTTAGACCCGTCACTACCTGACTTGGACGAGCCGCTTGCCGATCCGGCGGACTTGCTCGCCGAGTCATGCGCCGTGGACGCACTCGGCGGCTTGGATCCGGAGCTCTTGGACTCGGATGGCTTGGTGACCGATGATTTGGTTTCCGATGTCTTGGTCTGGGAAGTCTTCGTCTCCGAGGTCTTAGTCTCGGAAGATTTCGACTCCGCACCCTGTGCCTGGGCATCGGAGGTCTTGCCTGCCGGGTTCTGGGAGCCCGGGGCGGACCCCGCAGGCTGTCCGGTGGTCGACTGTGAGATGGGTCCGCGGACGGTGCCCTGCGCGCTGACGGTGCCGTGCTCGGTGGTGTTGGTGGCGGGAGCCTTCGGTTTGGCCGGCTTGTCGGTGTTTTCCTTGATCACCGCGGCGGTGGGTGCCTTATCTTCCTTAGTCGAATCCTTCAGATTGTCTACATCTTTGGCTGGCTTAGTACCCGTGAGCGCCTCGCCGGAATCTCCCTGGGTACCGGCCGTCGCGCTGCCGGGCGTGGCGTCTTTAGGAGCGTCCTTGGGCGACTGATTGGTGGCGCCGGGCGCGGCCTCCTTGGTGTCGGAGATTGCCTTCACGTCCGTCTTCGTGTCCTTGTCGACGGCTGCGGTGGCGGCCTTGTCCTTGCCCGGAGTCTTGGTCTCGGCGCGGTCCTTGCTATCAACAGCCGCAGTGGTTGCTGCCGCGGTCTTGTCGTCTTCCTTAGCGGCGCCGTCAGTGATGTCTGTGGTGGTTTCCGCTGTGATGGCGCTCTTTTCGAGACTTGCGAGTTTCTGATCGGCTTTCGTCAGGCCCAGAGTCTCTGCGAAATGCGCCTGGGCGTCCTTGAAGGCCTTGGTGAACGGCGCCAATGCCTCGTGAATGGAAGTGGGCGTCGCACCGACCGAATCGGCCGTCGCTTGCAGGGCCAAACCGGGCAGCGGCGGCAGTGGTGGCAGGAAGTAGCGTGCCTCTGCCCACGCGAAATTGATGACGGAGTTGACGATGTCACTGCCGAATCGTCCGAACGAATTGACGATGTTGGAGAAGCTGGGGTCGTTGATGATCGGGTCGACGAGGTTGTAGACAAAGCTGTTGGCGATGGGCCGAACAAGATTGTCGTAGACGATGCCGATCTGCGCGCTGACGAGGCCGCCGATGACGGGAACAAACCCCGCACCCCACTGCGCCAGGTCTACGCCGTAGTCCACCCAGTACTGGATGAACTGATAGGCCTGGTCGATGCCATTGGTGATGGAGTTCGCGACGGCGGGACCCGCAGCCGCGGCCATGGGAGCACTGGACCGAGACGGCGCGACGGAGGGGGTGTCAGGTGAGGCTGCCGCCGCACGCGGCTGCGCCAGGAGACTGGTGCTGGTGATCGGAGTGAGCGGCAGCGGCCCGGCCGGCGCGTCGGATGCCCCGGGCGCGCTCGACGGCAGCGGGTACTTCAGCCCGGTCAGCGTTCCCAGCGGGCCGTTGTCGGCTTGTGGTGTGAATGCGAATGAGCTCAGACGAACTGCGGCTGATCGGATGTCGGGGAGCGAGATGGCTTGCGGCGTGCGCGGAACGGCCGTTGGCGCGACAACCAAGGCGGTTGCGGTGATAGCGGCCATACCCGCCTTGAACAAGGGATTGGCGGTCCGGTCCATCTCACTCCTCTGTCTGGTTCGAAGCGACCCGGATGTCAGCGTACGGGGTGCTCACGCGTGAATTGGCCACCGCAATGAGGTGGTGTCGGCTAGCAACGCGCTGATCACCATCGCCAATGACGTTCTGGCGCTTCTTGATCCGGACCGTGGTCGATGTGCTATCGGCGGATCATTCCCTGGTAGTCGCGGATGGCGAAGGTATCGTGGATGCTCAGCGCGCGTGCCGCGACAAGCCGGGAAGCGACGCGTGCCAATGACGGCGGCAAATGACCAAGGATTCGCGCGCCGTGAACAAGAGTCCACAGTCCGAAACGGTTCCTGGGCACCAAGGTGTCCGATGCGGTCAGGGCCAGTTGACGGCTCCGGCGCACATACTGACCCAGGGCTGCTTCGCAGGCGGGGTAGGCGCGAGTGTGATCGCCTGCCGCGGCCGCGATTTCCCCGGCGAGCACATAGGCCCCAACCACGGCCAGACTGGTGCTTCCACCCACCGCCGGACCCGGGCAGTATCCGGCGTCACCGACGAGCGTGATCCGGCCCTTTGACCAGGTGTCCATCCGCAGCTGGGTGATGGAGTCCATGTAGAACGCGTCGGTCGCGTCCACCTGCGCCAACATCCGTGGCACTTCCCAGCCGAAGTCTGCGAACGCCTCGCGCAATAGCTCCTTCTGCCGTGGTACATCCCGGTGGTGGTACTCAAGTGGTGCCGGCGGGCGGAACAGGAAGAACGCGCGCGCATCCGGGAGTAGCGCGGCGCTGTAGATGCCGGCCATCCGATCGACCCGCGGGAACATCACAGCGCGATCGTCCAGCTCTAGGTAGTTGGGTATCGATGCGACCGCGAGATATTCGCCCAGCCAATGTGAATAGCCTGCCTCGGGGCCGAATACCAGGTTGCGAACATTCGAGTGCAAACCGTCCGCGCCGATGACGAGTTCGAAGCGGCGTTCGGGGCCCGTCTCGAAAGTGACGTCAACGCCGGTGCCGTCCTCGGTAAGCGCGGTGATCGAGTCGCCGAAGATGTACTCGGTGGTGCAGGAGCTGGTGTCATACAGGATCTCGCTGAGATCGTCGCGCATGATCTCGACGTGGCGCTGCGAGACGGCCGAGAAGATGAGCGCCTCGGGAAGATCCACCAGGTCGGGCTTACCCTCGCGATGGATGGACAGCAGGTCGGTGCCGACCTTACGGGCCTCGATCCTCTCGAGAGCACCCATCTTCTCCACGATGTCCATCGCGGGTTTGAACAAATCGACGGCATGGCCCCCCGATTTGCGTGGAGCAGGTGAGCGTTCGACCACTGTGACGTCAAATCCATAGTGCGCCAGCCAGTAAGCCAGTGTGGGACCGGCGACGCTCGCGCCAGAAATGAGCACCCGCATGTCCGCCTCCTTACTTAACGATCGGTAAGTAAATCGAGCATACTGCTTACCGACCGGAAAGTCAGCGACTATTATCGGACGATGACCCCAGAAGCGCCCGTCGCGATCAACACCAGGGAGCGCATCCAAGCGGTCGCGCGAGATCTCTTCGCCGAGCAGGGGCTGCGCAACACCAGCCTGCGGGACATAGCGGCCCGGCTGGATATCACCAAGCCCGCTCTCTACTACCACTTTTCGTCGCGTGACGATCTGGTACGGAGCATCGTGCAGCCGATGGTGGACGACCTGGAGGCGTTTTTGGCCACCGGCGGATCACGGGACGCGCGCCAACTGTTAGAGGACTATTTCGACGTGCTGTGGGCGCATCGTGTGGTGCTGGGCATCATCGTGCGTGACCTGGCCACATTAGGACAGATCGAACTGGGTGAGTGGATGATCGAATGGCGGCGCAAGCTGATCACACTTCTGGCGGGCACCAAACCCTCGCCGGTACAGATGATTCGGGCGACAGTGGCCCTCGGCGGATTGTCGGACTGCACCATCGAGTACGCGGGCCGAACACGTACACAGGTCAAGAAGACTGCCGTGGACGCCGCCCTTGCCGCGTTGAACAGCTGACCCTTCTCTAGAGAGGACGGCCGCCCAGCACCTTGGCGCTGACCCAGCCGAGCTTGAACAGGCCCAGGTAGGTCGAGGGCTTCAACACCAGCGGCCAGCTCGTACGCCGCGGCTCCGTTCCCAGGCCGTCGCCGGCGAATCGTGCGCGCAGCCATGCCATCGACATGGGTGCGGACATCGGGTGCAGCAGCAGGTGCTCGTTGAGCAGGTCACGGTGGTAGGCGACGTGGGCGCCACCGCCGCGATAGGTCTCGGCGAGTTTGTCGATGCACGACGTCGAGATGATCTGGTCGTGCACGGCCTGGACGATGAGGACCGGAGGAGTGGGGACGGTCTTTCCGAGCTTGATGCTCTCGAAGACATGCTGCACCTCAGGGGTCTCGAGGAGCTGATCCAGCGGCTGGTCCACCAGATCGTCCATGTCTTTGAAGGCCATGGCGACGATCGCCCGCAAGGTTGGCATGCCTTCGAGCCGACCGAGGAACTCCTTGCCCTGGGGCGTCGCATGCTCCTCGATCACCCGCTCGAGGCCCGGATACACGTGCGAGAGGGCGGCGACGACCAGCCCGGGCAGCGCGGCGAACAGCCCGCCGTTGAGGCGACGGAAGGTGTGCCCCAGGTCGCCTACCGGAGAACCGAGGACCGCACCGGCAATATCGAGCTCGGGTGCGTACTCGGCACTGACTTCCGCCGCCCAGGCGGTGGCAAGTCCTCCGCCGGAATACCCCCACAGCCCGATGGGCGCACGCCGGGACAGCCCGAGGCGCTCACAGTCCAGGGCCGCCCGAATTCCGTCGAGCGTCCGATACCCGGGCTCCTCCGGCGCACCCCACGTCCCGTCGACGCCCTCGTGATCGGGTATGGAGACGGCCCAGCCCTGGGCGAGCAGTGCCGCGATCAGGAGCAGTTCGAGCTGCGTGAAGGAGCCGAGCGCATGGGCACCGCGGCGCAAGGCATAGGAGGGGAAGCACCGGTCGGTGACGGCGTCGATGGCGCATTGGTAGGAGACGATCGGAACGGATGCCGCCGGGTCGGTGCCGGTGGGCGTGAGAACGGTGGTCACCGCCGCTTCAGGGCGGCGATTGAGGTCATTGCTGCGGTACAGCAGCTGAGTCGCGGTGAATCGCTGCGGTATCACGCCCAGGAACCCGATCTCGACATCGCGGGTGCGCAGCACGGTGCCAGGCAGGGCGTGTTCGAATCCGCGGGGTGGCAGATAGAACGGATCCTCGGTGGGCAGCAGCGGGCGCGCGCCGCGCTCGAGCTCCTGATGAGGCGGTTCGCCGATCCACTTGACGTCACCGGATATCGCCAGGTCGTGGGGTGCCATGCCCGAGCTCCCTTCAAGGTCCCTGGCATTCATACCCTAAGAAGACTCTAAGAGGCTAGTCCCGTCAGCCGGGAGGGCGTAGCGCGGCAAATTCATCGGTGACCCGGTACCGGTCATCGGTGAATCGGTAGAGCGCGGCGGGCCGACCGCCGCTGCGGCCCGATCGCACGGTGGTCCCGGTCGGGGTGAGTACACCGCGCCGCACCAACACGCGCTGCAGATTGGTCGCGTCGACGGGATATCCCAGCGTCGCACAGTAGATGTCGCGGAGCATCGAGAGCGTGAATTCCTGTGGCGCCAAGGCGAATCCGATGTTGGTATAGGACATCTTGGCTATCAGGCGGGTATGCGCGTGTTCGACCATCACCTGATGGTCGAAGGCCATCGCGGGCAGCTTGCTCACCCGGTGCCACTGGGTGTCGGCGGGAAGCTCGGGGGTGGCGGGGAAGGGGACGAGGCCGAGGAAGGTCGAGGCGATGGTGCGCGGACCGGGAACGCGCCCCGGTGCAGAAAACACGGCCAGCTGTTCGAGGTGTGCCAACTCACGCACATCCACCTTTTCGGCGAGCTGCCGGCGGATGGAGGAGGGGAGATCCTCGTCGGTGCGGACCTGGCCGCCCGGCAGTGCCCACGCGCCGCGGTGCGGTTCGAGCGCGCGCTGCCAGAGCAACACGGCGAGTTCCGGAGTGGATGTCGGCGCATCCGCCCTGGTTGGGGTGTCTTCGAAATGACGTACTTGGAACACCACGGCTAACACCTCGTGCTCGGTGCTAGTATGGACCATGTTTTCGATCATAAGTCGAAAACCTCGGTCGACCAAACCCAGCCCGAAGGCTGACCGAGACCCAAGGGCGCGAGGAGGCGGCCATGACGGCAGCTGACGTCGTACTTGACGGCGTGATCGACGGCCCCGGTGGATACACCGGAGTGGAGGGCGATGCCCGTTGGGCCGAGCAAGTGCGTCGGCTGGCCAAGCAGCGCGGTGCCACATTGCTCGCGCATAATTACCAGCTTCCTGCCATCCAGGACGTCGCGGACCATGTCGGCGACTCCCTGGCGCTCTCCCGTATCGCCGCGGAGGCGCCCGAGGACACCATTGTGTTCTGCGGTGTTCACTTCATGGCCGAGACGGCCAAGATTCTCAGTCCGGACAAGACGGTGCTCATCCCGGATCAGCGGGCCGGCTGCTCGCTGGCCGATTCCATCACCGCTGAGGAACTGCGCGACTGGAAGGCCGAGTTTCCCGACGCCGTGGTGGTCTCGTACGTCAACACCACCGCGGCCGTGAAGGCGCTCACCGACA
The DNA here is from genome assembly GCF_001440005.1 of Mycobacteroides sp. H001. Lineage (NCBI taxonomy): Bacteria > Bacillati > Actinomycetota > Actinomycetes > Mycobacteriales > Mycobacteriaceae > Mycobacteroides > Mycobacteroides sp. H001. The sequence continues at coordinate 34,312 of NZ_LJYH01000025.1, read as the reverse complement.
TCTGCTGCACATCCTCGAACGCTGTCGACGTCGTCGCGTCGATCGACCCGGACCGCGAGGTGTTGTTTTGTCCTGACCAGTTCCTCGGCGCACACGTCAAGCGGGTGACAGGCCGTCAGAACATGCAGATCTGGGCGGGCGAGTGCCATGTGCACGCCGGAATCAATGGCGACGAACTTGCCGGACAGGCGCGTTCACACCCGGATGCCGAACTGTTCGTGCATCCCGAATGCGGATGCGCGACATCGGCTCTCTATCTGGCGGGAGAAGGTGCCGTCCCCGACGACCGGGTGAAGATCCTGTCCACGGGCGGCATGCTCGACGCGGCGCGTGAGACTCGGGCGCGAGAGGTATTGGTGGCCACCGAAGTCGGCATGTTGCACCAGCTGCGCAAGGCCGCTCCCGACGTGAATTTCCTGGCGGTCAACGACCGTGCCTCGTGCACGTACATGAAGATGATCACCCCCGCGGCGATGCTGCGCTGCCTTGTCGAGGGCCGCGATGAGGTACATGTGGATCTGGACACCGCGCGGCTGGCCCGGCGCAGTGTGCAGCGGATGATTGAGATCGGACAGCCCGGCGGCGGAGAATGACGCTACCGGCGGGGACCACCTGGTCGGCCGAGGCCGATGTGGTTGTCGTCGGCGCGGGTGTAGCCGGATTGGCGGCGGCGCTCGCAGCACACCGCCTCGGCCGAAAGGTCGTGGTGCTCAGCAAGGTTGGAGCCACGGCGACACATTTCGCCCAGGGCGGTATCGCCGTGGTGCTTCCCGATACGGACGATTCGGTCCAGGCGCACGTCCATGACACATTGACCGCCGGGGCCGGTCTGTGTGACGTCGACGCGGTGCGCTCCATCGTGTCGGACGGCTACCGCGCGGTGCGTGATCTGGTGGAAGACGGTGCCAGATTCGACGAAACACGTTCCGGGCAATGGGCATTGACGCGTGAAGGCGGACACAGCACCCGTCGGATCATTCACGCCGGCGGCGATGCCACCGGCGCGGAGGTGCAGCGGGCACTCGATCACGCCGCGGCGACGCTAGACATCCGGCGCAGTCACGTGGTGCATGACGTTCTCACGGGGCCCGACGGTGTGGGCGGTGTGCTCGTCAAGAACGGCGACGGTCTGGGCGTGATCCGCACCGGGGCCGTGATTCTCGCCACCGGCGGTCTCGGACATCTGTACTCGGCGACCACCAATCCAGCGGGCTCCACCGGCGACGGGATCGCACTGGCCCTGCGTACGGGCGCTCCAGTGGCCGATATCGAGTTCATCCAGTTTCACCCGACCATGTTGCATAGTCCCGGGGCCACCGGCTGCCGTCCTCTCATCAGTGAGGCAGTCCGCGGCGAAGGTGCTGTTCTTGTTGATAAACAGGGAGATTCGGTGACCGCCGGGGTGCATCCGATGGGCGATCTGGCACCACGGGATGTGGTGGCCGGAGCGATCGCCCGGCGGCTGCGCGAGACCGGAGATCAATGCGTCTACCTCGACGCACGCGCGATCGGCAACTTCGTGGGCCGATTCCCGACCATCACCGCTGCGTGCGTCGCGGCGGGTATCGATCCCGCGGTCCAGCTCATCCCCGTGGTTCCGGGGGCGCATTACAGTTGCGGCGGCGTTGTCACCGATCCCCACGGCCAGACGGAGATTGCCGGATTATTCGCCGCCGGAGAGGTCGCTCGTACCGGCATGCATGGGGCAAACAGGCTGGCCTCCAACAGCTTGTTGGAAGGACTCGTGGTGGGCAGGCGTGCGGGCGAGGCCGCCGCCCGGGTCGTTGGCCGGTCGGCCATTGCCGCAGATCGTGATCGTGCGCAGACACGTCTCGAACGTCGACGACTTCAGGCAGCAATGACTCGCTGGGCGTCGGTGCTGCGTGATGCGGACGGGCTCAAGCTACTGGACGAGGAGTTGCGCTCATGCGTCCCAACATCGTCCGATTCCAGCGGTATGAATCCACGTGACGTGGAGGACGCCGCGCTCACTCTGACCGCCGCCGCTGTGGTCAGTGCGGCCGCTGCCCGCGCCGAATCCCGGGGCTGCCATGCCCGCTCGGATTGGCCGGACACCGATCCCGAGTTTGCCGTGAGTCTTCCGGTGCGCCGCGACGCAGACGGATGTGAAGTTGCGCTACCGTCGGGGGTGCCATGTTGACCGAAACATTGACGGAAACCGAACTCGCCGAGGCGCGTTCGGCAGTTAAGCGTGCTCTTGAAGAAGACCTCCGCTATGGCCCCGACATCACGAGCCAGGCAACTGTGCCCGCCGACGCGGAGTGCAGCGCCTCGATGGTGACACGTTCGGGGGGAGTCGTTGCCGGCATTGACATTGCCCTCATCGTTCTCGACGAGGTTGTCGGCGCAGGGAATTATCGCGTCGAGAATCGCCTCACCGACGGCACGCGCGTGGGTACCGGAACGCCGCTGCTCACCGTCACCGCCCCCACTCGCGATCTGCTTACTGCCGAGCGCACCATGCTGAATCTGGTGTGTCACCTCTCCGGAATCGCGACCACCACCGCTGCCTGGGTGGATGCTGTCGACGGAACCGGCGCGCAGATCCGCGATACCCGCAAAACCCTTCCGGGACTGCGACTCCTGCAGAAGTATGCGGTGCGTGCCGGCGGCGGTGTGAACCACCGCCTCGGCCTCGGCGACGCCGCACTCATCAAGGACAATCACGTGGTGGCCGCCGGTTCGGTGGTGGCCGCGTTGCGGGCGGTCCGCGCGGCCGCTCCGAACATCGAGTGTGAGGTCGAAGTCGACTCTCTCGAACAGCTCGACGAGGTCATCGCCGAGGGGGCAGAACTCGTCCTTCTCGACAACTTTCCGGTCTGGCAGACCCAGGTGGCCGCGCAGCGTCGTGATGCACGCGCTCCGCAACTCAAGCTGGAGTCCTCCGGGGGGCTTTCGCTGGAAACGGCGGCCGCGTACGCCAAGACGGGTGTCGACTATCTTGCGGTGGGTGCGTTGACGCACTCGGCCCGAGTGCTCGACATCGGTTTGGATATGTAGCGTCAATCCCGAAGTGCGGCCCGTGCGAACTCGGTCGTGTAGGTGGCGGTGATGTCGATACGCTGCTTCACGGGCGCCACATTCTTGGAATACATCCCGAGGATGCGTAAGGCATTCTGTGCGCCTTCGGGTTTCATCAACCCGTCACCGTTGAACATTCCGATGGAATCGGCGATCGACTGCAGGTACAGGTCCTTGTTTCCGCCCGCATATTGAGGTGGCATCTTGTCCGCGATCTGTGCGGGGGAGTGCTCTTTGATCCACCGCAGCGTCTGGACGAATGCCGTGACGAGCTTCTGCACGATCTCGGGATGCGCCTTCACCGTGTCGCACCGCATGTAGAGCGCGGTCGACGGATACAGACCGCCGAGAGCCTGGCGTGTTCCCGCCTCGGTGCGCATGTCGACGAGGACCTTGGCCTGGCCCGCGTTCACCATCTGCGCCACCGTCGGATCCGTGGTCATACCGGCGTCGATGCCGTCATGGTTCATTCCGGCGATGAATGTCTGTCCCGCACCGACCTTGACCCGGTTGTAGTCGGCGGTGTTCAGTCCGGCCTGCCCTGCCAGGGCCTGCGTCAGGAAGTCTGTGGATGACCCCAGCGACGTGACACCGAGGTTCTTGCCACGGAAGTCGGCAGGAGACGAGACGGTCGCGGTGTCCCTGGCGGATACCAGCTCCACCTCACCCGGAACGTCTGCCATCTGAACCACCGAGGTAATGCATTGCTCCTTGGCCTGCAGGTCGATGGTGTGGTCATAGAAGCCGACAACCGCCTGCACATCGCCGGTGAGCAGCGCGGTCTCCGCGGTAGCGCCCGACTGCTCACTGAGCAGTGTCACGTCGATGTCGTTGTTCTTGAAGTGGCCGAGCTGCTGGGTGAGCATCGCCGGTAGATAGATGATCTTCTCCAGGCCGCCCACCATGATGGTGACCTGCGGTCTGCCATTGGCCATCGGGATGTGCCGGGAGTCCCGGCATCCAGCGGTCAACAGCACAGCGGTGATGAGAACGAAGGTGAGTACGTGTCTTCTCATCACTACACTCCGTGACCCGAACTGGATTGAGTGGGACGCCATTTCAGTAGCCGGGATTCGGCGATACCGATGAGCCATTCGGCGAGCAGGGCGACGACCGTGATGATGATCATGCCGGCGTAGATGCCGGCGGAGTCGAATGTGCCCTGGGCGTTGCTGATCAAAAGGCCCAATCCCTTGCTAGCGCCCGCATATTCACCGACGACGGCGCCGATCAGGGCGAATCCGAATGCGGTGTGCAGGCTCGACAGAATCCAGCTTGTCGCGCTGGGTAGCACGATTGAGGTGAGGATGCGGCTAGGGCTGGCACCGAGAATCCGGGCATTGTTGATCACGTTTCCATCTACCTCACGGGCACCGGTGAACGCGTTGAAGAACACCGCGAAGAACACCAGAACCACCACGGTGGCCACCTTGGAACTCAGCCCCAGACCAAACCAGATGATGAACAGTGATGCCAATACGATGCGCGGAACAGCGTTGAGCGCCTTGATGAACGGTGCCAACACCTCCGACCAATAGCGGCTGCGGCCCAGCAGCACACCCAGTGTCACTCCCGCGACGGTACCGATCAGGAACCCCAGAACGGCCTCTTGCACAGTGGTGAAGATCTGCAGCCATATCGAGCCGAACTGGGTGCCGACGGTGAACCACTCAATCAATCGGCCCCAGATCAGTGAGGGCTTCGAATAGAAGAAGGGATCCAGCCATAGCGTGGCGGCCAACTCCCACGAGGCCAGCCACACCACCACCAGCAGGGTCCGCAGCCCCCAGACGCGAATCTGGCTGCGACGCTTGTTGCGGCGGGCGCGCTCGAGGATGTCCTCGTCGCTTTCGGACACCGGACGAATGAGCAGACTATGCGACACGAGACTCTCCCTTCGCGCGAGCGGCTTCGACCTGATCGCGCAGTGTTTCCCAGATTTCGCGGTAGATCGTCCGGAATTCGTCGGTGAGTCTCACCTCTTCGACATCGCGGGGACGCGGGAGGGTGACGGGAAAGTCACCACAGACGGTGGCAGGGCTTGCGGTCATCACCACCACTCGGTCGGCCAGCACGATCGCCTCCTCGAGGTCGTGGGTGACGAAGATGACCGCCGCTCCGGTGCCTGACCACACCCGCAGCAGTTCGTCCTGCATGAGCTGGCGAGTCTGTACATCGAGGGCGCTGAATGGCTCATCCATGAGCAGAATCTCGGGTTCGTTGACCAGGGTCTGGGCCAGCGCTACACGCTTGCGCATCCCGCCCGAGAGCTGATGCGGGTAGTACTTCTCGAACCCGGCCAGGCCCACGGTCCGGACCCAGGTCGCTGCCCTCTCACGGGCCGCGTCCTTGCTCGCGCCGCGATAGATCGGACCCAGGGCGACGTTGTCGATCACGTTCTTCCACGGCAGGACCGCATCTTGCTGGAACATATAGCCCACCCCTGCGGGGATATCGGATACGTCCTCGCCGCGCACCAGGACACGGCCGGCCGATGGCGGTTCAAGTCCGGACACGAGGGACAAGGTGGTCGACTTACCGCATCCGGTGGGGCCGACAACGGCGACGAATTCCCCGGCGCCGATGTCGATGTTCAGATCTCGGACCGCGGTGTGGATACCGTCGCCTCGATTGGAGGGGAACCGTTTGGTTGCGCCCTGAAGTTCGATGAGTGGAAGCGTCATTGCCTTCTCCTTCGCTAGCCGACGGAGACTGAACATAAGTGGTGGGCGTCACAGATTTCTGCTTGTGCGCACTACCCGCGCAAATCGTGGATTTCGTCAGTTTTGCGCATTCTGCGCACGGCCTGCCTAGGCTCGGGCACATGGGTTCCGGGAAGCGCACCGTGCTGCGATTGCGCACGCAGGTGCTTCTTCTGCAGGTCGCCGTGATTTTTCTGGCATTGGGTTTGGCGTTCGCGGTGCTCGCCGCGGTGGGCGATCGGCGGCTTTCCTCCGAGTACGGCCAGCGGGCGCTGGCGATCGCGGGAACGGTGGCGGCCATGCCGGAGGTACGGGCACGGGTTACCGAGTATGCGCAGGGCACGCTCATTCCGGGACAGGGCCTCACCGATGAGCTCTCTGATGGGCCGCTGCAACACATCGCTGCTGCGGTGCTGGAGCGCAGCGACGCGCTGTTCGTGGTGATCACCGATGAGCATGGACTCCGGCTGGCGCACCCCACACAGGAGCGACTGGGCCACCCCGTCAGCACCGATCCGTCGGGAGCTCTCGCCGGACGAGATGTGGTCGTCGAGGAGACGGGGACGCTGGGAGGCTCAGTACGGGCCAAAGTGCCGGTCCGGCAGCCTGGTTCGTCAACCGTGGTGGGGGAGGTCAGTGTCGGCGTATCGACCACCGCTGTGCGCGACAGATTGTTCTCGGATCTGAGGATCGCGGGATGCGTTGTCGGTGTGGCATTTCTGTTCGGAATCGGCGGCTCGGTGTTGTTGGCTCGCCGGTGGCGAAGCCTCACTCTGGGCCTGGAGCCGGCCGAGTTGGCCGAGTTGGTCAGAGAACAAGCGGCGGTTCTCCACGGCATCGGCGAAGGGGTCCTCGCCGTGGATGTCGAGGGGCGCACGACAGTCGTCAACGATGAAGCGAAACGTCTGCTGGGGCTGGATGAGGTGACCGGACAGCCGGATAGCGATATCGGCTTGACGCCAAGGATTCTCGGGGTACTTCGGGAGAAGTCGGCGGCGCCGGTTCTGGCGACGGTGGGGGACAGGGTTGTGGTGGTGACCGCTCGGCGGGTGACCCGGGCCGGCCGTGAGCTCGGCGCGGTGCTCACCGTGCGCGACCGAACGGATGTCGAATCCCTGACTCGGCAGTTGGATGCGGTCCAGTCGATGAGCGCCGTGCTGCGCGCGCAGCGGCATGAGTTCGCTAACCGCTTGCACCTGCTGAGCGGGCTGGTGCATGGAAACCGGACGCAGGAGGCTGCCCGGCTCCTGGATGAGTTGCTCGGTACCGGACCGCTGGGTGCGGCGCTTCCGGATATCGAGACGTTGGGCGATCCCTATCTTCAGGCCTTTGTGGCGGCGAAGACCGCGAACGCGCGCGAGGCAGGCGTCACTCTGACACTGGGCGACAACACCTGGGTATCCGGCACTCTCGTGCATCCCGTTGATGTCACGACTGTGCTGGGCAATTTGATCGACAATGCGATCGATGCGGCACGTACCGGGGCTGACCCGAACCGTCGGGTCGAGGTCGGTGTGGTTCAGGATGGTTCTACGCTGCATATCAGTGTCGCCGACAGCGGTGACGGCGTTGCCGAATGCGTGGCGGATGATCTTTTCGCAGAAGGGATCTCGACCAAGGAGCATGCCGCAGTGCCGGGTGGCCGCGGAGTGGGTCTGGCATTGTCGCGCCAGATCGCCCGGGGGCTGGGCGGCGATGTGTGGCTGGCGACGGCAGCGGGGACAGGCCCCGGGCTTGCGGGTGCAGAATTCAGTGCGCGGATGCCATCGGTGATGACCGAGACCGACGGGAAGGACCCGGGATGAACGAAACCACGATCAAGGTGCTGATCGTCGACGATGACTTCCGGGTGGCCAACTTGCATGCCGGGATTGTCGATGCGGTACCGGGATTCACGGTTGTGGCGACTGCGAACAGCATCGGAGCCGCTCACGAGGTGACGAGGTCGACCGACGTCGATCTCGCACTGGTCGACGTGTACCTTCCCGACGGGTCCGGGATCGACTTCGTGCGCGAGTTGCGCTGCGATGCCATGGTCCTGTCGGCGGCGGTCGACGGCGCCACGATCCGGCAGGCATTGATCGCCGGTGCTGCGAGCTATCTGGTGAAGCCATTCGCCAACGCCTCGCTGGTGGCGCGGCTGACTGCGTACGCCCGGTACCGCAAGATCCTGCACAGTGACGAGCTCAGCCCCGCCGAGGTGGACGCCGCTCTGGAGTCCCTGCGGCCCAGTGTCGGCGTGCCGCGCGCCGCGGCCGCGGCGTCGCCGACCAAGCAGATCGTCCTGCATGCGATTCGGGATGCGCGCTCGCCCATGTCGTCGGCGGAAGTAGCTGTGGCGGTGGGTATCTCACGTGCGACCGCGCAGCGCTACCTGGCCTCACTGGTGGGAAGTTCAGAATTGCAGATGCGGTTGCGGTACGGCACCACCGGGCGTCCCGAACAGGAGTTCCTCATTCCAGGAACGTGACATTGGCACTGACCGGATCGCGCGGGGCGCGTACAGCATTCACCGGGGCATCGGGATTCGCGTAGCCAATGGACACCGCGCAGACCAGATTCAGACTCTCGGGCAGCTTGAGCACCGGGCGAATCGCTTCGGGAAACATGGCGGGAGCGACCTGCATGCACGAACCGATCCCGCGCGACCGCAGGGCCAGGGCAAGCGTCTGCAGGTACATGCCGACTCCGGCGATATCGGCCGGGCCAAGCCGTGAGTCCACCCCGACAATGGCGGCGGTGGGTGCACCGAAGAACCTGAAGTTCCGCAGCCCGGCCTCCAAACGTGCCTCGGCATCGCCGCGCTGGACACCGAGCGCCCCGTAGACCTGGACTCCGACAGCGAACCGCCGGGCGTTGTACTCGTCGGGAAGCTCCATGCGGCCCAGGCCGTTGCTCCGCACGCAGGCCACCAACGACTCGCTCAGGCGCTCGCGTATCGCGCCTTCGGCGATGACGACGCGCCACGGCTGGATGTTCGAATTCGATGGCGCGTGCTGTGCCGTCTCCAGAGCCGCCAACAGAACATCGCGGGGGACAGGTGTCGACAAGAAATCACGGATCGAGGACCGGTCACGGACCAGCTGTTCGAAATCAGACACGCCTCAGTATGGGCACGACTCACCCAGATATTCAACAGCTGATGAATATCTACTGGGCGATATCGGCGACGAACACTCCCGCGCGCTTGTTCACCTGGCGGGTCGCCCGGGTCAGTCCCGGATCCCCTTGGCCTTGCTCCACGATGCGCGGGTTGATCACATGAATCTGCTTACCGCGAAAGAGCGTGATGTCGGCACCGCCGGCGGCGATCACGTTCTTCGTCCAGTTGGTCTTGCCATGAATCAGTCCGATGGAGAGGACATTGCCTTTGCGGAATGCATTCACAGTGGTTTCGTACTTGGCGCCCGAGGTGCGGCCGAAGTGGGTAACGGTGGCGAATGAAGGCAGAAAGCGTGCGATAGGGGCCATGAGCGGGTTGATGAACTTGATCTGAGCTCGCTCAAGCCAGTCAGGCAGAAGCATGGGCACGCCGGGCTGATGGTTTGCTGACATCGATGATCCGATCGTTGTGGGTCGGTGCGGCTTTTCGTGGACGAGTCTAGTTAGACGTGCGTCACGCACAACCGGTGACTGCGTGGTAAATGGTGTTGAGCAGCTCTGGGAGAATGGCGGATGTGATCGACGGACCCACCCCAGCAGATGCTCTTGGTGCAGGCGGCACGACGCTGCTTCGCCGTATCGACATGCGTGGTGCCAGCCTGTCCCCGTCCCATCTGCGCTCTGCGCTCCCGCGGGGCGGAACCGACGTCGACGCCGTGCTCCCGACGGTGCGGCCGGTCGTCGAAGCGGTCCGAGACCGCGGCGCCGAGGCGGCACTTCAGTACTGCGCCGAGTTCGATGGTGTCCGCCCCGAGACCGTTCGCGTGCCCGCGGCCGAGCGGGAGCGCGCCCTCGCCGAACTGGACCCTGCGGTGCGCGACGCACTCGAGGTGGCAATCCTGCGCGCGCGGGCGGTGCACGCCGATCAGCGCCGCCAGGACACGGTGACCACCGTCGCCGATGGCGCCACCGTGACCGAGCGATGGGTGCCCGTGGAACGCGTCGGCTTGTACGTTCCCGGCGGTAACGCCGTGTACCCGTCGAGCGTCGTGATGAACGTCGTGCCGGCGCAGACGGCCGGAGTCGGTTCCCTCGTCATCGCTTCACCGCCGCAGGCGCAGTTCGGCGGGCTGCCCCACCCGACGATTCTCGCGGCGGCGCAGTTGCTTGGAGTTGAGGAGATCTGGGCGGTCGGCGGTGCGCAGGGTATCGCGCTACTGGCCCATGGCGGCGTCGACACCGATGGCGGCGAACTCGCTCCGGTCGACATGATTACCGGGCCCGGCAATATCTACGTGACCGCGGCCAAGCGGTTGTGCAGGTCGCTGGTGGGCATCGATGCCGAGGCAGGCCCCACCGAGATTGCCATCCTCGCCGACGAGACGGCAGATCCGGTGCATGTGGCCGCCGACCTGATCAGCCAGGCCGAACACGACGTGTTAGCGGCAAGCGTGCTCGTCACCACGAGTGAAAAACTGGCCGATGCGGTGGTGAAAGAGACCGCCGCACAGCTGGAGACGACCGTGCATGCCGAACGTGTCACCGCGGCGTTGACCGGCCCCCAGTCGGGAATCGTTCTCGTCGACGATCTCAGCGCCGGAATCAAGGTCGTGAATGCCTATGCGGCCGAGCACCTGGAAATTCAAACTGCCGATCCCGTGCCCGTGGCCGCCCGTGTGCGCAGTGCCGGCGCGATCTTCCTGGGCCCGTGGTCGCCGGTAAGCCTCGGCGACTACTGCGCCGGATCCAATCACGTACTGCCCACTGCCGGGTGTGCACGGCACTCCAGTGGGCTGTCCGTGCAGACCTTCCTGCGCGGCATCCACATCGTGGATTACACCGAGGCAGCCCTCAAAGAGGTTTCCGGGCACGTGATTACGCTTGCCAACGCAGAGAATCTGCCTGCGCACGGTGAGGCAGTTCGGCGCAGGTTCGAGCGATCGTGAGCGATCTGATCGGAGGGGCGGCCCGGCTGGAAGACTTGCCGTTACGGGAAAGCCTGCGTGGCAAGAATCCTTACGGCGCACCGCAGTTGACCGTGCCGGTGCGGCTGAACACCAACGAGAATCCGCACGAACCATCGGACGGCTTGATCGAGGACGTCGCCGCGTCGGTTCGCGAGGTGGCCGCGGAATTGCACCGATACCCAGACCGGGACGCGGTGGCCCTTCGCACGGATCTGGCGGCATACCTGACCGGACAGACCGGGGTGCCCGTCGCTGCCGAGAATGTTTGGGCGGCAAACGGTTCCAACGAGATACTGCAGCAGCTGCTGCAGGCCTTCGGCGGGCCCGGGCGCAGCGCGCTGGGCTTCACGCCGTCGTACTCGATGCACCCGATCATCTCCGATGGAACCCAGACGGAATGGATGCAGGCCCAGCGCCTGGAAGACTTCTCGCTCGATGCCGGTGCAGCGGTCGACGCGATTCGAGCGCGTCAGCCCGATGTCATCTTCGTGACGAGTCCCAACAACCCGACAGGACAGTCGGTTCCGCTGCAGGACTTGCGGCAGATCCTCGACGAGGCTCCGGGCATCGTGATCCTGGATGAGGCATACGGCGAGTTCTCTTCCGCGCCAAGCGGAATCACGTTGATCGACGAGTATCCGACGAAGCTGATCGTGAGCCGCACCATGAGTAAGGCCTTCGCCTTCGCCGGTGGGCGGCTAGGGTACCTCGCGGCGGCACCGGCGGTCATCGATGCGCTGCTGCTGGTGCGACTGCCGTACCACCTCTCCGTGCTCACCCAGGCCGCCGCGCGTGCCGCGGTGAAACATGGCGCCGAGACCCTCGGCAGCGTCGCGACGTTGGTGGCCGAACGTATCCGGGTATCGGAAGCGTTATCGGCCAGCGGATTCGAGGTCATTCCCAGTGACGCGAATTTCGTGCTGTTCGGCCGATTCACCGATTCGGCCGCGAGCTGGCAGCGTTATCTCGACGCGGGTGTTCTCATCCGCGATGTCGGCATTCCGGGATTTCTGCGCGTCACCATCGGGTTGGCGAGCGAGAATGACGTGTTCTTGAAGGTCAGCGACAATCTGGCTGCGACGGACCTAGAGAAAGGTGCGCCCTCGTGACGGCATCGGCGTGGAATCGGGTGGCACGCGTGGCGCGCGCCACCCGCGAGTCGGACATTGTGGTGGAACTGAACCTGGACGGCGCAGGCCAGGTGCACATCGACACCGGCGTGCCGTTCTTCGACCACATGCTCACGGCTCTCGGTACCCACGCCAGTTTCGATCTGACGATCACGGCCAAGGGCGACACTGAGATCGAGGCGCACCACACTGTGGAGGACACCGCCATCACTCTCGGCCAGGCGCTCGCCGAGGCGCTCGGTGACAAGAAGGGAATTCGCCGGTTCGGTGATGCCTTCATCCCGATGGACGAAACCCTGGCCCACGCCGCGGTGGACGTTTCCGGCCGACCGTACTGTGTGCACACTGGCGAACCGGATCACCTGCTGCACACCACAATCGCAGGTTCTTCGGTTCCCTATCACACCGTCATCAATGCGCACGTGTTCGAGTCGTTGGCGCTCAACGCCCGGATCGCGCTACATGTGCGCACGCTGTACGGCCGCGACCCGCACCACATCACCGAGGCGCAGTACAAGGCTGTCGCCCGAGCCCTGCGCCAAGCGGTGGAACCCGATCCCCGGGTTACCGGAGTGCCGTCGACCAAGGGCAGCCTGTGACTGGTGCTGGACCTAAAGTCGTTGTCCTCGACTACGGTTCGGGCAATCTGAGATCGGCACAGCGCGCGCTGGAACGGGTCGGTGCCGATGTCACGGTGACCGCCGATGCCAACGTGGCGCTGAACGCCGACGGTCTTGTCGTGCCCGGGGTGGGCGCCTTCGCGGCCTGCATGGAGGGACTGCGCGGTATCGACGGTGAGCGGATCATCGACGTGCGGCTGTCCGGGGGCCGCCCTGTGTTGGGCATCTGCGTCGGCATGCAGATTCTGTTCAGCCACGGCATCGAATTCGGTGTTGACGCCGAGGGCTGCGGTCAGTGGCCCGGCGTGGTCAGCCGCCTGGATGCACCAGTGATCCCGCATATGGGCTGGAACACCGTCGATGCGCCGGCCGAATCGGATCTGTTCGCAGGTCTGGACGCCGACACGCGTTTTTACTTCGTGCACTCGTACGCCGTACAGAAATGGGAGCTGGAAACGCCCGTCGACTCACCGATCGCGAAGCCGCTGGTGACCTGGGCGACCCATCACGTGCCATTTGTCGCGGCAGTGGAGAATGGGGCACTTGCTGCCACTCAGTTCCATCCGGAGAAGAGTGGCGATGCGGGGGCCGTGTTGTTGAGTAATTGGGTGAAGGGAATCTCTTGAGTCTCGTTCTATTACCGGCGGTTGACGTCGCCGATGGTCAGGCAGTGCGCCTCGTGCAGGGCAAGGCGGGCAGCGAAACCACCTACGGTTCACCCCGCGATGCGGCTTTGGCGTGGCAGAACGACGGTGCCGAGTGGGTGCATCTGGTGGACCTGGATGCGGCCTTCGGTCGTGGTTCCAACCGCGAGCTACTGGCGCAGGTGGTAGGCGAGCTCGATGTGAAAGTAGAGCTCTCGGGTGGCATCCGCGATGACGAGTCTTTGACGGCAGCCCTGGCAACCGGCTGCGCCCGAGTCAATCTCGGTACCGCCGCACTGGAGGATCCGCAGTGGTGTGCCTCCGCGATCGCGCGCCACGGCGAGCGTGTGGCCGTAGGGCTTGACGTACAGATCGTGGACGGTGAGCACCGGCTACGGGGCCGCGGCTGGGTCAGCGACGGCGGCGATCTCTGGGAGGTACTGGAACGTCTGCGCGGTCAGGGGTGTTCGCGCTACGTCGTCACCGATGTGACGAAGGACGGCACTCTGACCGGTCCGAACCTTGAGCTGCTTGCGCAGGTCGCAGGTGTGGCGAACGCACCTGTGATTGCCTCGGGCGGGGTGTCGAGCCTGGATGACTTGCGGGCCATCGCGGAGCTGACCGGGGCGGGTATCGAGGGCGCGATCGTCGGAAAGGCTCTGTACGCGGGCCGTTTCACCCTGCCGGATGCACTGGCTGCCGTCTCCTGACATGCCTGATCTGAATGCGCTAGTAGCCGAGGCGTCCTTGATTCTGGACGTGGCGGCGCAGCGCTTCGTGGCCGGGCACGGTGCCGATGGTGTCGTGTTCAAGGGTGGTAAGGACTTCGCCACCGAAGAGGACCTGGCCATCGAGCGGATGGTGGTGGAGGCGCTTACCGACCGCACCGGAATCGGTGTGCACGGCGAGGAATTCGGTGGTCCGGCAGTGGATTCTGGTCTGGTTTGGGTGGTGGATCCCATTGACGGAACCGTCAACTACGCGGCGGGTTCTCCGATGGCTGCGATTCTGCTGGGACTGCTCTCCGACGGGGTGCCGGTCGCCGGATTGACCTGGCTACCGTTCATGGGGGACAGGTACACCGGTGTCGCAGGTGGTCCATTGGTGCGCAACGGTGTTGCGATGCCGCCGTTGCCACGTGCCGATCTCGCGGATGTTGCGGTGGGCCTGGGCACGTTCAACGTCGACTGGAAGGGGCGGGTGCCGGGTCGCTACCGCCTGGCGGTGGTGGAGAAGCTGAGCCGCATCACCTCGCGCCTGCGGATGCACGGCAGCACCGGTATCGATCTGGCGTTCACGGCAGGCGGGATACTCGGTGGCGCAGTGAGTTTCGGCGCGCACGTGTGGGATCACGCCGCAGGTATCGCACTGGTTGAGGCCGCGGGCGGTCACGCGACGGATCTGCGCGGCAATCTTTGGACCCCCGAATCGCCATCGGTATTGGTGGCCGCGCCCGGTGTGCACGAACAGATCCTGGAAGTGCTGGCTGAGGTCGGGGATCCGGAGGACTACCGATGAGTGTTGCTACCCGTGTCATCGCCTGCCTTGACGTCGACGATGGTCGCGTGGTCAAGGGTGTTAACTTCGAAAACCTTCGTGACGCAGGCGATCCGGTCGAGCTCGCGGCCGCATACGACGCCGAGGGCGTCGATGAACTGACCTTTCTCGATGTCACGGCCTCGTCGGCGGGTCGGGCAACCATGTTGGATGTGGTGCGACGCACGGCCGAGCAGGTGTTCATTCCGTTGACGGTGGGCGGCGGTGTGCGATCGGTGGAAGACGTCAATGTGCTGTTGCGAGCGGGCGCGGACAAGGTCGGCGTCAATACTGCGGCGATCGCACGTCCGGAGTTGTTGGCCGAGCTGGCACAGCGGTTCGGCTCACAGTGCATCGTGCTGAGCGTGGATGCGCGCCGGGTCCGTGAGGGTGACGCGCCGACACCGTCCGGGTGGGAGGTCACGACCCATGGTGGCCGCAAGGGCACCGGGATCGATGCCATCGAATGGACCAGGCGGGGAGCCGAATTGGGTGTGGGGGAGATCCTGCTCAATTCCATGGATGCGGACGGCACCAAGGCGGGCTTCGATCTTCCGATGATCGCCGCCGCGCGTACAGCGGTTGACGTACCCGTGATCGCCAGCGGCGGAGCCGGTGCGGTTGAGCACTTCTCACCCGCGGTCAAGGCCGGCGCCGACGCGGTGCTGGCCGCCAGTGTCTTCCACTTTCGGGAACTGACCATCGCCGAGGTGAAGGCGGCGATGGCCGCGGAAGGGATCACGGTGCGATGAGCGAGCTGGATCCAGGGATTGCCGGTCGCCTCAAGCGTGACGCGGCCGGCCTGATCACCGCGGTGGTGCAAGAGCGCGGCACCGGCACGGTGCTGATGGTGGCGTGGATGAACGACGAGGCGCTGGCGCAGACCCTGGCGACCCGACGCGGGACATACTTCTCGCGATCCCGGCAGCGTCTATGGGTCAAGGGCGAGACATCCGGCCACACCCAGTACGTGCACGCGGTGCGGCTCGACTGCGACGGTGACACGCTAGTGCTGGAAGTCGACCAGACCGGGCCGGCGTGCCACACCGGCGCGCACAGTTGCTTTGACGCCGACGTGTTACTTGCGGGCGCGGAGGAACTCTAGAGCCTTGTCGGCGTGCGCGTTCATGTTGAGCTCGCTCGCGAAGACTTCGAGAATCGTCTTGTCGGTGCCGATGATGAACGTGGTCCGCTTGACCGGAGCCAGCTTGCCTAACAGACCGCGCTTGACCCCGAACGCTGACGAGACCTTGCCGCCGGTGTCCGAGAGCAACGGGTAGTCGAACTTGCGCTTATCGGCGAAGTCGGCCTGCTTGTCTACCGAGTCGACGCTGATGCCGACGCGCGAGGCGCCGACTTCCTTGAATTCGCTTGCCAGATCGCGGAAGTGGCACGCCTCGGCGGTGCAGCCGGGGGTATTGGCAGCGGGATAGAAGAACAGCACGACGGGCCCGTCGGCCAGGAGCGCCGAGAGGCTGCGGGTTGTGCCGGTCTGGTCCGGAAGTTCGAAGTCGGCGACGCGATCACCAGGTTTCATGACTCGAACGCTACGCCAGCGCGTTGGACAGTCGGTTTCCCAGGGCGGAGATGGTCAAGGCGTCACCGCGGATGCCCGGTGCCCACGGCAGACCGAGCCGGTCTTTGGACTTGTCGACATATCGTGGAATCACGTGCAGATGGAAGTGGAACTCCGTCTGCCATGCGTGGGCGCCGCAGCAATTCAGCAGATTCACCCCGTCGGCGCCGAGCTCGGAAACGACCGCTTTCGCGATCCGCTGGGCCGCCACCGCGACGGCACTCAGATCCTCGGCCGGGATCTCCAGGAGGTCCTTGCTGTGCCGCTTCGGAACGACCAGCAGATGGCCGTCCGAACCCGGATTGATATCCATGAAGGCGTATGTGTCGGCATCCTCTGCCACGCGCACACCAGGAACTACACCGGAGACGATTCCGCAGAACAAGCATTCATCGGCCACCGCCTCAGGCTAAAGGCGTTGACGTATCGAATGTATGTTCGATACCGTCGAACGGTCTGGATGCCTTCGACGTGATGAGGTGCGGCATGCCATCGAAGAATGTGACGGTGTTCCTGCCCGGTGGTGTGGTGTGGGAGATTAGCTGGAACGTGTATCGGCGAGCCAGATCAATGAGTGGCAACAGTCGTTCCCCTGTACTGGGCAGGTGCTGGACGCGAACGGATGATGCGCGGCCACCAGAACAGCGGACCGAGAAGCCGGGCGATCGCGGGAGTGATGAACGATCGCACGATGAGCGTGTCCAGCAGCAGGCCAAGCCCGATAATGGACCCCAGCTGACCGACCGACAACAGGTCGCTGGAGAGCATGGCCATCATCGTCGTTGCGAACACGATCCCCGCGGTGGTGACCACCTTGCCCGAGTTGGCCACCGCTCTGATCAAACCTGTATTCAGCCCGGCTTTGCTTTCCTCCAGATAGCGGGCGATGAGTAGCAGGTTGTAGTCCGATCCCACGGCCACCAGGATGATGAAGGTGATGGGCAGGTTCAACCAGCTCAGCGGTATGCCCAGGAAGTGCTGCCAGACCAGAACCGAGAGGCCGAAGGCTCCCGAGTACGAGAACGCGACCGTGCCGATGATGACCAGTGCCGCGACCACACTGCGGGTGATCAACAGCATCACCAGGAAGATCAGCGCGAATGCCGCGATCGCCGCGATCAGGAGGTCGGTCTTGGTGGCGTCCTGGATATCCCAGTACGTTGCGGCCGCGCCCCCCAGATAAACCCGCGAACCGGCCAGCGTCGTTCCCTTCAGCGCTTCCTTGGCTGCCGGCAGGTAGGCCTGAGCGTGGTCGATGCCTTCCTCGCTCAGCGCTTCACCGTCGTGATAGATCATGTAGCGCGCGGACTTCCCGTCCGGTGACACGAAGTACTTCAGATCGATCTGGAAGTACGGATTGTCGAAGGCTTCGGGCGGCAGGTAGAAGAACTCGTCGTTCTTGGAACTGTCGAAGGCGTGCCCGAGATCCATCATCTGGCGGCC
The DNA here is from genome assembly GCF_001440005.1 of Mycobacteroides sp. H001. Taxonomy (NCBI): domain Bacteria; kingdom Bacillati; phylum Actinomycetota; class Actinomycetes; order Mycobacteriales; family Mycobacteriaceae; genus Mycobacteroides; species Mycobacteroides sp. H001. Next base: position 16,550 of record NZ_LJYH01000025.1, on the reverse strand, counting down.
CAGCTCGTTCAGCTGAGTCAGCATCGGCCGCATGGTGCTCTGCTCGGTAAGCACCACTTTGCGCATGTTGTCCAGTTCTGCGGCACTCTTGCCGATGACCTGGACCAGCTGTGGCGTGACGGCGTCCTGGATCATCGCGGCTTTGAGGCTGTCATCGACCGCGTCGGTCATCGAATCGACCTGGTCGGTCATGTCGAACAGCGATCTCATCGCCCAGCACATGGGGATGTCGGCGCAATGCGGTTCCCAGTAGAAGTAGTTCCTCAGTGGCCTGAACTGGTCGTCGAAGTTGGCCAGGGTGTCCCGCATATTGACGGTGACGTCCTTCAACTCCTGTGCGCCCTTGAGCGAGATATGCGCCGAATCGGCCTGCTGCCCAGTCAGTTCCTGCTGCTGGCGCATCAGGGCGGCCATGCGATCGGTGATATCGGCCATCTGGGTGAACCGGTCGGTGAGATCGGTAAGGAACGGGATCAGCTCGTTGATCTTGGTTCCCATCGTCCCCATCGTGTAGGTGAAGGACGAATGCTCCAGTGGTGTGCCCAATGGCCTGGTGACACTCTGGATCATCGCGACCCCCGGCGTGTGGAACACCTCGCGTGCCACCTTGTCCAAGGCGATCATGTCCGTCGAATTGCGCATATCGTGGTCGGATTCGATCATGAGCATGTCGCTGTTGAGCTTGCTCACCGGGAAATGCCGGTCGGCGGCCGCATAGCCCTGGTTCGCCGGTACATCGCCGGCGATGTAGATCCGGTCGTTGTAATTGGGCTTGTACGTCGGCAGGGTGATCGAGCCGATCATCACCACGACACTGCTCACGACGAGAATACGCCCTGGCCACCGCACGGTGACGGTACCCACCTTGCGCCAAATGCCAGAGTCCGCTTTCCTTTTCGGGTCAAAGATCCCGAAACGGCTGCCGAGTGCCAGCACCGCGGGCCCGAAGGTAAGGGATGCCGCGACCGCCACGAGCGTCGCCGCCGCGCACGGCAGGCCCATCGTGTTGAAGTAATTAAGGCGGGTGAATTGCAGGCAGAATGTCGCGCCGGCAATGGCCAGGCCCGAGCCCAGGATGACGTGGGAGACGCCCTTGACCGCGGAGTAATACGCGGTTTCCCGGTCCTCGCCGGCGTGACGCGCCTCCTGGTACCTACCGATCAGGAAGATTGCATAGTCGGTTCCGGCGCCCAGAATCAACGACACCAGGATGTTCGACGCGAACACGGAGATGCCGATCAGCTTGTGATACGCGAGGAAAGCGACAACGCCTCGCCCACAGGACAGTTCCACCATCACGATCAGTAGTGTCAGCAAAGCCGTTGCGACAGAACGATAGACGATGAGCAACATCACCGTGATGATGACGATGGTCACGTACATCAGGCGGATCATGCTTTGGTTGCCTACCTGGAGCATGTCCGTGGACAACGGGGCCGACCCGGAGACATAGACCTTTACCCCATTGGGGGGCTGGACTTCGGCGACCAACTCGCGGACCGCACGGATCGATTCGTCCGAGACTGTCGAACCTTGATCACCTGCGACACGGACGAGTGTGTAGGCAGCCTGACCGTCGGAACTCTGCACACCTGCGGCAGTCGTGCCCTGGCCCCACAGATTCATGACGTACTGGACGTGCTTTTTATCGTTTTCCAGCTTGCTGGCCAGCACATCGTAGAACTTGTGGTCGTCGTCATTCAGCTTGTGATCACCCTCCAGGATGACCATCGCCAGGCTGTTGCTGTCTGATTCCTTGAACGATTCCCCGATATGGATCAAGGCTTTCGAGGACGGAGCATCGAGCGGTACCAACGGGCCCTGATTCGCGTCGGTAACCGGTTCGAGCTGTGGCACTACGGTATTGATCACGATGGTGAACGCCACCCACGCGAGCACGACCAGTATCGAGTATTTACGAATTGCCTTGGCGAAGCGCGGCTTCTGGGCGGAGTGTGCGCTCATGCGGAAAGCACCTGGCACCAGACGCCGGCGTGCTCACCGGTCGCGGTGTGCTCCGAGCGCACCAATCCGTCAACGGTGATGCGGCAGCCGACATTTCGCCCAGCCACCTGAGCTGTGATGTCCCCGGTCGCGGTCGTCAAGACGGTCGTTTCAGTGTGTGTCCAGGGCAATCCGGTGAGTTCGATATCGACAGGTCTGTTGTCGGTATCCCAATAGCTCACCCGTGCCCAGCCGCCGTAATCGCCGTACACCTCGTAGACGATGTTCTTGGGATTGAACTGAACGACGGCGAAATTGCCCCCCGGGCTGCGGGTGAGGTCCTGCGAGCCGAAGACCCCGTGCGCGAACTTGATGGCCAGCCCGGCGATAAGAACTATGGCGATCGCTAGTGCGGGTAACCAGATCTTGCTGACCACACGACGGCTTCTGGAAACGCTCATGGCTGCACCTTTCGAGGATCAAGACCAGCGGGGACCCGCAACATCTGGGGGGCGTCGGCTTGCCTCATTGCTTGCCGAGTGGTGTGGAACGTGGTCGTCACGAGTGACGGCCGATGAGTCTCGCGATCGATTCGTCTGGGCCATGTGCCAGATGGTCAGAGCGGGAAAGCGTGCTCATGCGTGACAGATACTATACAAGTTATGTATTAGGTGTAGATCTCGCTGCTGAGATCCTTGTCTCAGCAGCTGGTGCGAGTGATTGAGGAATAAAATGGCCGCACTGCGGGCGTTTGTTGCCGAGCTCGCCGATGGTGATGCCCCGTTTTCGATAGCCTGGGCCCGATCCGCGTTATCCGGCACACCTGGACCGAGAGGCATGATGGCTGTCCACGAGAGTTCGATCACCACCCGTGACTGGACGCTGAACAGGCCGGAGCTCGACACGTCCGCTATGGAGGTGATCGGTTCGCTGAAGCGCGCGTCGGGATTGCTCAACCGGTTGCTCGAGCCTCTGTACGCGTCCGCTCCCATCGCCGAGCCCGAACACGACATCCTGGTCGTGCTCCGGCACCGCAAGGGGCCGGTGATCGCGCGCCAAGTCGCCGAAGAACTCGGGGTATCGCAGGCCTGGGTGAGCAGAATGCTGCGCAAGCTGGAAGAGCGCGGGTACGTGCGACGCGAAGCCAATGCCAACGACCGGCGCGCCGCCATCATCAGCATGACTGACAGTGGCCGGTCGGTCGTGGACGAACTGTTTCCCGAGCAACTGCGTATCGAAGCCGAAGCGCTCGCCGGGCTCGGAGACGAGCGCGCCTCGGTCGTCGCGGGCCTGGAGCGACTCGTCGCGACCCTCAAGGCATACGAAGGTTAGGTTCCGCATACCGCTGACGCTGGTGGCATGGCCGAATCCGTTGGCGGGGGTCTGGGAGAATGGCACGCATGCATAGCACCGTCAGTGGCGCCGCGACCACGACCAGGGAAGAGTTCAACGCCCTGGCGGCGGTGCATCGGGTGGTGCCGGTGACCCGAAAAGTGTTGGCAGACAGCGAGACACCGCTCTCCGCCTACCGCAAGCTGGGCGCCAACCGGCCCGGCACCTTTCTGCTTGAATCGGCGGAGAATGGGCGGTCGTGGTCGCGCTGGTCCTTCATCGGCGCGGGATCGCCCTCTGCCCTGACGGTGCGCGACGGCCACGCCACCTGGCTCGGGGCCGCCCCGGAGGGGGCTCCCGGCGGGGGCGATCCGCTCGATGCGTTGCGGGCCACCATGGACCTGCTGGCAGGCGAGGCGCTGTCGGACCTCCCGCCGCTGTCCGGCGGCATGGTCGGTTTCCTGTCCTATGACATCGTCCGGCGGCTGGAGCGGCTTCCGGAGCAGACAGTCGACGATCTGGGGCTGCCGGATCTGCTGCTCCTGCTCGCCACCGATATGGCGGCCGTCGATCACCACGAAGGCACCATCACTCTCATCGCCAACGCGGTGAACTGGGATGACACCCCGGAGCGTGTGGCCGAGGCCTATGACGGCGCGGTCGCGCGACTCGACGTGATGACGGCGGCGCTGGGGCAGCCGTTGCCCTCGACTGTTGCCCATTTCGAGCGCCCGGCACCGGCGTATCGCAGCCAGCGCACGGTGGAGGAATACAGCGCGATCGTCGACAAACTCGTCGGCGAGATCGAAGCCGGCGAGGCATTTCAGGTGGTGCCGAGCATGCGCTTCGAAATGGAGACCGACGTCGACCCGCTGGAGGTGTACCGCATCCTGCGGGTCACCAACCCGAGCCCGTACATGTATCTACTGCATGCGCCGGATGCCGATGGCGGGACAGCTTTTTCGATCGTGGGATCGAGTCCGGAGGCGCTCGTCACCGTCAAGGACGGAGTGGCCACCACCCATCCGATCGCAGGAACGCGCTGGCGGGGCGCCACCGATGAGGAAGACACCTTGCTCGCCAAGGATCTACTCGCCGACGAGAAGGAGCTCTCCGAACACCTCATGCTGGTTGATTTGGGCCGCAACGATCTCGGACGCGTATGTACGCCCGGCACGGTGCGGGTCAGCGATTACAGCCATATCGAGCGCTACAGCCACGTCATGCACTTGGTCTCGACAGTGTCGGGATCGCTGGCGGACGGTAAGTCAGCGCTGGACGCCATCACCGCATGTTTCCCCGCGGGAACGCTGTCGGGGGCGCCGAAGGTACGCGCCATGGAGCTCATCGAGGAAGTCGAGCTGACTCGTCGCGGACTGTACGGGGGGGTGCTGGGATACCTGGACTTCGCCGGAAACGCCGATTTCGCCATCGCGATCCGAACCGCGCTGTTCAAAGACGGGCGTGCGTACGTGCAAGCCGGTGGGGGTGTGGTCGCCGACTCCACGGGCGAGTACGAGTACAACGAAGCCAGGAACAAGGCCACCGCGGTGCTCAATGCGATCGCCGCGGCCGAAACCCTCACGGGCGCCGCGGATGTCTAATCCGGCTCCGCCGCAGTCGGGCCGCAAGCGGCTGGTCACCGGCGCCGGATTGCTCCTGATCGCAGCCGGTGGACTGTGGGGAGCCTCAAAGTTCACGTGGGTGCGCCTGCGTTCCTTCGACGGTTTGGGTGAGCCGCGAACGATTCTGGTTTCCGGCGCCGACTGGTCGGCGGCCTTGGTCCCGTTGGCGGTCGCCTTGGTAGCGGCGGCGATCGCGACTCTGGCCATCCGCGGATGGGCCCTGCGGATCCTGGCGGTTCTCGTCGCGGTGATCGGAGCGGGTGCGGCCTATCTGGGGGTCAGCCTATGGGCCGTTCGTGATGTCGGGCCCCGCGCCGCGGACGTCAAGAACGTCCCGGTGTCCACCCTGATCGGCGCCGACCGGCTCTCCGGTGGAGCCACCACCGCCGTGGTGGCCGCGGTGGTGGTCGTATTGGCCGCCATTACGCTTCTGCGGGCCGCACGGGGTGTCGTGGACACCAAGTATCAGACTCCGGCTGCGCGACGCTCAGACAGTGCGGATCTGGGAGAAAAGACGCAGAGCGAGCGGGTGATGTGGGACAGCCTGGACGATGGACAGGACCCCACCGTCGGTCCGCCCGAGCGTTCGTCGGGCCCTACCTGACCCGGTTTTCTTGTGTGAGCCTCGAACGGCTACCCTTCTGTGAAGTTCGAGCGTGTAGGCGCGGGGGCGTCGCAAGAAGGGAATCGTCGAGGTCATGAGTTCGGGAACCGTACTCGATTCGATCCTCGATGGCGTGCGCGCTGATGTCGCGGCTCGCGAAGCCGTTGTTGATCTGGCCACCGTGAAGGCGGCCGCCAAAGCAGCACCCAAGCCACTCGATGTCATGGCCGCGCTGCGCGAGCCGGGAATCGCCGTGATCGCCGAGGTGAAGCGGGCCAGCCCATCGCGTGGTGCACTGGCCGATATCAGCGATCCCGCAGAGCTTGCCAAGGCCTACGAGGACGGGGGAGCACGGATTATCAGCGTGCTCACCGAGGGGCGGCGATTCCACGGAAGTCTCGACGATCTGGACTCGGTGCGCGCCGCCGTATCAGTTCCCGTGTTGCGCAAAGACTTTGTCATCAGTCCGTATCAGATCCACGAGGCGCGGGCACATGGTGCCGACCTGATCCTGCTGATCGTTGCGGCGCTGGAACAGACCGCACTCGTCTCGCTGCTCGACCGCACCGAGTCGCTGGGGATGACCGCGCTGGTGGAAGTACACACCGAGGAAGAAGCCGATCGTGCGCTGTCCGCCGGCGCATCCGTTATCGGTGTCAATGCCCGCGACCTGAAAACTCTTGAAATCGACCGGGATTGCTTCTCGCGTATCGCGCCGGGGCTGCCCAGCGGCATCATCCGCATCGCCGAGTCCGGCATTCGCGGGACGGCCGACCTGCTGGCGTATGCCGGTGCAGGTGCCGACGCCGTACTGGTCGGTGAGGGATTGGTTACCAGTGGCGATCCGCGCGGAGCCGTCGCCGATTTGGTGACCGCGGGCACGCATCCGTCCTGCCCCAAACCGGCTCGCTAGACAATCATGAAGAACACCGGCCTGCCGCAGATGAGTGCTGCGATCGCCGAGCCCACCGCGCATGATCCCGATGGCCGCGGGCACTTTGGTCCCTACGGCGGCCGATATGTGGCCGAGGCCCTGATGGCCGTCATCGAAGAAGTGACCGCCGCGTACGAGAAGGTCAGGTCCGACCGGTCCTTCCTCGACGAGCTCGACCGGTTGCAGACGCACTATGTGGGCCGGCCCTCGCCGCTGTACGAGGCCGAGCGCCTCAGTGCCCACGCCGGCGGTGCACGTCTGCTGCTCAAGCGAGAAGACCTGAACCACACCGGTTCCCACAAGATCAACAACGTTCTTGGCCAGGTCCTCCTGGCCAAGAGGATGGGCAAGACACGCGTCATCGCGGAGACCGGCGCGGGACAGCACGGAGTCGCCACTGCCACCGCGTGTGCACTTCTGGGGCTCGAGTGCGTCATCTACATGGGCGCCGTCGATACCGCACGCCAGGCACTCAATGTCGCACGAATGCGGCTGTTGGGATCGACCGTGGTGTCCGTGGAATCGGGATCGAAGACCCTCAAGGACGCGATCAACGACGCCATGCGCGACTGGGTGACTAACGCGCACAATACCTACTACTGCTTCGGTACCGCTGCCGGCCCACATCCCTTCCCGGTGATGGTTCGCGATTTTCAGCGCATCATCGGTATGGAAGCGCGGGCTCAGGTACAGGACCAGGTCGGCAGATTGCCAGATGCGGTGGTGGCCTGTGTCGGCGGCGGCTCGAACGCGATCGGTATTTTCCACGCGTTCATCGACGATCCACAGGTGCGGCTGGTCGGGTACGAAGCCGCCGGCGACGGTGTCGAAACCGGAAGGCACGCCGCCACATTCACCGGTGGCACGCCCGGGGCTTTCCAGGGCTCCTACTCGTATCTGTTGCAGGACGAAGATGGTCAAACTATCGAGTCTCATTCAATCTCAGCGGGTTTGGATTACCCCGGAGTGGGCCCCGAGCATGCCTGGCTGCGTGAGACCGGGCGCGCCGATTACCGCCCGGTGACCGACAGCGAGGCCATGGACGCCTTCCTGCTGCTTTCTCGCGCCGAGGGCATCATCCCGGCCATCGAATCGGCACACGCCGTCGCGGGCGCACTCAAGCTCGGAACGGAGCTGGGCGAAGGCGCGGTGATCGTGGTCAACCTGTCCGGACGCGGCGACAAGGACGTCGAGACCGCGGCCAAGTGGTTCGACCTCTTGGACAAGAACGACGCGGATCAGAACGGGGCCGGGGCATGACGCAGTCAGGCCGCCTGACCGAGGTCTTCGACAAGTGCCGCGCCGAGGGGCGTGCCGCGCTGATCGGTTATCTGCCCAACGGGTATCCGGACCTGGACACCTCGATCGAACTGATGACCACGCTGGTGCAGGGCGGGTGCGACATCATCGAAGTCGGAATCGCCTACTCGGATCCGATGATGGACGGCCCGATGATCGCCGCGGCGGCGGAAACCGCGCTGAGTAACGGGATTCGGGTGGCTGACGTTTTCACGACGGTCCGCGCCATCACCGATGCCGGCGGACAGGCCGTCGTGATGTCGTACTGGAATCCGGTGCTGCGGTATGGCGTTGACGCATTCTCACGTGACCTCGCCGCGGCTGGAGGCCTCGGAATCATCACCCCTGATCTGATCCCCGACGAGGCCGAAGACTGGATCGCGGCCTCCGATGCTCATGACCTCGATCGCATCTTCCTGGTCGCGCCCTCATCCACGCCGGAGAGACTTGAAAAGACGATCGGCGCATGCCGGGGCTTCGTCTACGCGGCGTCCACCATGGGTGTCACCGGCGCTCGCGATGCGGTGTCGAATGCCGCTCCCGCACTGGTGAGCAGGGTTCGCGAGGTCTCCGATATCCCGGTGGGGGTCGGTCTTGGCGTGCGATCCGGTGCTCAGGCAGCCGAGATCGCCGCATATGCCGACGGCGTCATCGTGGGCTCGGCGCTGGTAGCGGCCGCCCCCCAAGGTGCGACCGCCGTGCGTAGCCTGACTGAAGAGTTGGCGACCGGAGTCCGAAGGGCCTAAGCCCAGGGATGACAGGAAAAGCAGGGACAACACCGTGACAGTCGTGAATCTGGCATATATCCCCAGCCCGCCCCAAGGGGTTTGGCATCTGGGGCCCATCCCGATCCGCGCCTACGCACTGTGCATCATCGCGGGCATCATCGTCGCGCTGGTCATCGGCGATCGTCGATGGGAGCAGCGCGGCGGCGAGCGCGGCGTCATCTATGACATCGCGTTGTGGGCGGTGCCGTTCGGACTGGTCGGTGGACGTCTTTACCACGTGATGACCGACTGGCAGACGTACTTCGGCCCGCACGGCAAGGGTCTGGGCAAGGCGATCGCGGTCTGGGAAGGCGGCCTCGGTATCTGGGGAGCCGTCGCCCTCGGTGGTGTCGGCGCCTGGATCGCTTGCCGCCGGCGAGGTATTTCGTTGCCCGCCTTCGGCGATGCGATCGCTCCCGGCATCGTGCTGGCCCAGGCGATCGGCCGGTTGGGCAACTACTTCAATCAGGAACTCACCGGTGGTCCCACTACGCTGCCGTGGGGGCTAGAGCTGTTCTACCGGCGCTCGGCCGACGGCACGGTAGACGTTCTCAATCTCAACGGTGTGTCCACCGGAGAGGTCGCACAGGTCGTCCACCCGACCTTTCTCTACGAATTGTTGTGGAACGTCCTTGTTTTCGCGCTGTTGATCTTTGTCGATCGGCGCTTCAAGATCGGGCACGGACGCCTGTTCGCGATGTACGTCGCGGCGTATTGCGTGGGACGCTTCTGGGTCGAATTGGTGCGGGTGGACCCGGCCACACAGTTTGGTGGAATTCGCGTCAACTCCTTCACTTCGACACTGGTGTTCCTCGGTGCGATCGCCTACATTCTGCTGGCCCCCAAGGGACGTGAGGACCCGGCGACCCTGGGTGGTACCCCAGCGCAGACCGAAGAGGCCGCGAGCGCGGACGGTGAGGCTGCCGCTCAGGAACCCGCGGACTCTACTGATGCCGCGGACGCGGGGGAGGAAGACGTCACGAAACCCCCGGTGGACGACCCCGCTGAGGAATCGGCCGACGAGACCGGTGAGAATTCTGGCATTGTGGAGAAATGACCGAGAGCACGCCGCCTCCTTTCGGAACACCTCCGCCGGTGCCGCCATCGCCAGGCGTCCCGTATCCACCCCCATATGTGGACCCCGCCGCACCGTACGGGCGTGACCCGGCCACCGGGGCACCGTACTCAGATAAGTCGAAGCTGATCGCCGGCCTGCTGCAACTGTTGGGCCTGGTCGGATTTCTGGGCTTCGGTCGGATCTATCTGGGACAGACGCTGCTCGGCGTTGTCCAGCTGCTGATCGGCCTGGTGACGTTCGGAATCGTCGCTGTCATCTGGGCGGTCGTCGATGCGGTCCTGATCTTCGGTGGCAAGGTCAGCGATAAAGCGGGTCGGCAGCTTCGCGATTGACATGTGAGACAATGAAGATGACCGGGACGACCCGGTAATTCTTCGCCAGGGGACGGCCTCACCGAAATGTGGAGGTATCTCTCATGGTTTGGCTGGTCCTTCTTCTTGCGGGTCTGCTCGAGGTGGGCTGGGCCATCGGTCTGAAATACACCGAGGGATTTACTCGGCTGTGGCCGACCGTCGGCACTGTCGGATCGATGATCATCAGTATCGCGATGCTGGGCATTGCGATGAAAAGCTTGCCGGTCGGCACCGCCTACGCGATCTGGGTGGGTGTTGGTGCTGTCGGCACCGCAATCCTGGGCATCGTGCTGTTCGGCGATTCGGCCAACGCCTGGCGGCTATTGAGCCTGGGGTTGATCGTTGCCGGCATCATCGGTCTGAAATTGGCCTCCTGACAACGCAAACCGGTGAAGGTAACCGCTTGGTGAATCGTGTCCGCGCTGACTCGTGAGTAGGTATCAGCACGACTATGCTCAAAAGTCGTGACGAGACGCGGAAAGATTGTTTGTACCCTTGGTCCTGCGACCGGTTCCGCCGAGCTTGTGCGTGAGCTTGTCGAATCCGGGATGGACGTCGCGCGACTCAACTTCAGCCACGGCGAGCACGCCGACCATGAGCAGAACTATCGCTGGGTGCGTAAGGCATCCGACGAGACCGGGCGCGCGGTCGGCGTGCTCGCGGACCTGCAGGGTCCCAAGATCCGGCTGGGCCGGTTCGCCACCGGGGCCACCCATTGGGCGACAGGCGAACAGGTCAGGATCACCGTCGAGGATGTCGTGGGAACCCCGGACCGGGTGTCGACCACATACAAGCAGTTGGCTACCGATGCTGCCGTGGGCGACAGGCTTCTGGTGGACGACGGCAAGGTCGGCTTGACCGTCGAGGCGATCGAAGGCAACGACGTGGTCTGCCGGGTCACCGAGGGAGGTCCGGTCAGCAACAACAAGGGGCTCTCCCTTCCGGGGATGAATGTCTCGGTGCCGGCCCTGTCCGAAAAGGACATCGCGGATCTCGAGTTCGCACTGCGCCTCGGGGTGGACCTCATCGCACTGTCGTTTGTGCGGTCGCCCGGCGATGTGGAACTGGTGCACGCCATCATGGACCGCGTCGGACGTCGGGTGCCGGTGATCGCCAAGCTCGAGAAGCCCGAGGCGGTCGCCAACCTTGAGGCGATCGTGCTCGCATTCGACGCGATCATGGTCGCTCGCGGCGATCTGGGGGTCGAACTTCCGCTCGAAGATGTGCCGATTGTGCAGAAGCGCGCTATCCAGATCGCGCGTGAGAACGCGCGTCCGGTCATCGTGGCGACTCAGATGCTCGAGTCGATGATCGAAAACTCACGCCCGACGCGCGCCGAGGCTTCGGATGTCGCCAACGCGGTCCTGGACGGGGCAGATGCCGTGATGTTGTCGGGGGAGACCTCGGTGGGCAAGTACCCCATGGAGGCCGTGCGGACGATGGCCCGCATCGTGTCCGCGGTCGAGAGCCACTCGGTGAGCGCGCCGCCGCTGACCCACGTGCCGCGAACCAAACGCGGTGTCATCTCATATGCGGCGCGCGATATCGGCGAACGGCTCAACGCCAAGGCCCTGGTGGCGTTCACACAGTCGGGCGACACGGTGCGACGGCTGGCCCGGTTGCACACTCCACTGCCAGTGCTGGCCTTCACCCCGCTGCCCGAGGTACGTAGCCAGTTGGCGCTGACCTGGGGAACTGAAACCTTCATCGTCCCGGTCATGGACACCACCGACGGCATGATCCAACAAGTGGATACGGCGTTGCTGGCTATGGAGCGCTATCAACGGGGAGATCTGGTGGTGATCGTCGCGGGCGCTCCACCCGGGACAGTAGGCTCGACCAATCTGATCCACGTACACCGGATCGGCGAGGACGACCACTAGAGACGAGGATCGAGCATCAGCAACGCACCTGATTTCGCACAGCTACTCGCGCTGCTGGAGCTGAAGAACCCCGAGACCGACCTGTTCATCGGCGGTCACCCGACGGTCAATCCGCCCCGGACCTTCGGCGGTCAGCTGATGGCACAGTCCGTGGTTGCCTCGGGGCGCACCGTGTCCGAGAAGCTCTCGCTGGCGGCCGTCTCCACCCATTTCATCAACGGTGGCGACCCCGAGCAAGACATCGAGTTCCGGGTCCTGCGATTGCGGGACGAGCGCAATTTCGCCAATCGCCGCGTCGACGCGGTCCAGGGTGACCTGTTGCTGTCCTCCGCGTTGGTGTCGTACCTGAAGGATTCACCCGGGCTGGAACATGCGGTGAAACCGCCGACGGTGGCCGATCCTGAAACACTGCCGACCATCGACGAGCACCTGGTCGGCTACGAGGAGACCGTGCCGATGTTCGTGGCCGCCCTCAAGCCCATCGAATGGCGCTACGACAACGATCCGGCCTGGGTTCTCAAGGCGAAATCCGAACGGCTGGAACATAATCGGGTGTGGATGAAGACCCACTCCGCACTGCCCGACGATCCGGTTCTGCACAGCGCGGCACTGGTTTACGCATCGGACACCACGGTGCTGGATTCGATCATCACCACCCATGGCCTGTCGTGGGGTTACGACCGGATTTTCGCCGCCACCATCAACCACAGCGTCTGGTTTCACCGCCCGGTGCGCTTCGATGACTGGGTGCTCTACGCAACCGAGTCGCCGGTTGCCTCGGCGGGCCGGGGAACGGGGGCTGGGCGTTTTTTCAATCGCGAAGGGGCGTTGCTGGCCAGTACTATCCAGGAAGGTATTGTCAAACACTTCCCGGGGCGGTCATGATTCGAATTCTTTCTCTACTGGTGCTGGTTCTTACTGTCGTCACCATCATTTCCATCATCAAAGACCCGGTCAAGCCCAATGGCGAGAAGCTTCCCTGGGCCATCATCGTGCTCGTCTTCCCGATCTTCGGTCCCATCCTCTGGTTTGCGATCGGAAAGAGCGATCCCTCCGACCGCTGGTAGCTGCGGGAGTATTCTTGAAGGTCGGTATTGGGAGACCGTGGGAGGTGGCTGAATGCTGGAACCGTCGGCCGCAACCACCCACGTGCGTATTGCCGAACGCATTGCAGTCCACAGCGATTCGAGGCCCGCACGGTTGGTGAGTGCCGCCGCGGTGCTGCTGGTCGCGGGATGGCTGGTGTTGTTGGTCGCCCATTCCGGATACCCGAAGCAACCCGATTTCGATGAAATCCTCTGGCCGCTCACCGTTCTGTTGTGCGTCGGATTCATCGCTCGCGGAATCTTTCTGGGGCGGCCGGTCACGTACGGTCATGCGGCGTGGGCCGGAGTGTCCGTGCTGGTCGCGTTGGGGGCCGGAGTCCTGCAGTTCGAGCACGCCGGCGATGCGTTGGTCGTCGCGGCCGGGCTCATCCTCATGTGGCCGACATCGGCGCCGGCGCAGCCCGAGGCGCTGGCCGAGGTCGGTGCACTGGTGGACAGAACCGGTGACGACCCGTTGGCAGCCTTCGCGATGCACTCGCTCAAGTCGTATTACTTCAACGCCGATCGCAACGCAGCCATCGCGTACCGGACGCGCGCCGGTTTTGCCGTGGTCGGTGGAGATCCGATCGGTGACGAATCCCGGTTCCCGTCCCTGGTTCAGGAATTCGCGGCCATGTGTCGCTCGCATGGCTGGCGCATCGCGATATTGGGGTGCAGTGAGCGTCGTCTATCGCTGTGGAGTGACCCGCATTCCCTGGGGCATTCACTCCGCGCCATCGCGGTGGGTCGTGATGTCGTGGTCGATGTGCAAGCCTTCGACATGGTGGGCCGCAAGTATCGGAATCTGCGCCAGGGTATGCAGCGCACCCACAACGCGGGGGTCACCACAGAGATCGTCGACGAGCGCGGTCTCGATGGCGGGCTGCGCGCCGAACTGCAACAGGTGATGGAACTTTCGCACGGAGGCCGCTTCGAGCGCGGATTCTCGATGATCCTCGACGGTGCGCTACTCGGGCGCTATCCCGGCATTCGGCTGATCATCGCCCGGGATGATCGCGGTGTGGTGCAAGGGTTTCACCGCTACGCAACCACCGGGGGCGGCACCGATATCTCTCTCGATGTGCCGTGGCGGCGCCCGGGTGCACCGAACGGGATCGACGAACGACTGACCATCGACATGATCGCACTCGCCAGGACCGAAGGCGCCCGTCGCTTGTCGCTGGCGTTCGCGGCATTCCCGGAGATCTTCGCCGAGCAGGACCGCACTCGCGTGCAGGAGCTCTGCTACTCGGCGATTCACGTACTCGATCCGCTGATCGCCCTAGAGTCTTTGTACCGTTACCTGCGCAAATTCCACGCGCTGGGGGATCGGCGCTACGTGCTTGTGCAGATGTCCACGGTGCCGCTGGTGGCATTCGCGTTGCTGAGCCTGGAGTTCACCCCACGGTTGCGCCCCAAAACAGCTGCTGGAGCGCCTGCGTAACAGGACATTAACGTCTGGAAAACGCGCACGACTTGGGCGCTCGACAGGCTGTCCGCGTGACCGACACTCTCGATACGACTGCATCCGCACCCGTTTCGTCTGCTCCGTCCACCCACGATGCCGCCGAAAGCGCGGCACTGCGGGAGACCTTGGAGGACTACACCCTCCGATTTGCGCCCAGGCGATTTCGACGGTGGAGCCCGGCTGTTGTCGGTGTGACCGCCCTGGGTGGCATCGCCTACCTGGCCGACTTCGCGATCGGCGCCAACATCGGAATCTCCTATGGCACCGGAAATGCCCTGTGGGGGATCGGGTTGTTCGCGGTCATCATCATCCTGACCGGAATCCCGGTCTCGTACTACGCCGCCCGTTACAACATCGATCTCGACTTGATCACGCGCGGAAGCGGATTCGGTTACTACGGCAGCATCGTCACGAACATCATCTACGCGACGTTCACATTCATATTCTTCGCGCTCGAAGGCTCGATCATGGCCCAGGGCCTGAAGCTCGGGCTTGGCGTGCCGCTACCCATCGGATATGCGGCCTCCACCATCATCATCATTCCGCTAGTCATCTACGGGATGAAGGCGCTCTCGGTGCTGCAGGTGTGGACCACTCCGCTGTGGCTCGTCATGATGGTCATCCCGTTCGTCTATCTCGTGGTGCGTCACCCGGATTCGATCGGAAGCTTCTTCGCCTACGGTGGCAAGGAGGCACAAGGCGTCAATCTGGGGTCGATCATGCTCGCCGCGGGCGTGTGCCTGTCCCTGATCGCCCAGATCGCCGAGCAGATCGACTACCTGCGGTTCATGCCGCCCAAGACGCCCGAAAACAGCCGCCGCTGGTGGACCGCGATGCTGCTGGCGGGGCCGGGCTGGGTGCTGTTCGGAGCCATCAAACAGGTGATCGGGCTGTTCCTGGCGGTGTATCTGATCGCCAATGTGGCCGGCGGCGCTGCCGTGGCCAATCAGCCGGTGCACCAGTTCCTGGAGATCTACCAGAACATGATGCCGCACTGGCTCGCCATCACGCTGGCCGTGATTCTGGTGGTGATCAGCCAGATCAAGATCAATGTCACCAACGCCTACTCGGGTTCGCTGGCCTGGACGAACTCATTCACCCGTATCACCAAGCACTACCCGGGCCGGTTGGTCTTCGTGCTGTTCAACCTGGTGATCGCCCTGGTGCTGATGGAAGCCAACATGTTCGACTTCCTCAATACCATTCTCGGGTTCTACGCCAACTGCGGTATGGCCTGGGTGGTCACGGTGGCCACCGATATCGCGATCAACAAGTACGTCCTGAAGCTCTCGCCCATGAAACCGGAATTCCGGCGCGGCATGCTCTACGACGTCAATCCGGTCGGATTCGTCTCGATGCTGCTGTCGGCGGGCATCTCGATCCTAGTCTTCTTCGGAGTGTTCGGCGAGGCGATCCGGCCCTACTCGCCGATTGTGGCCGTCGTCATCGCCTTCGTGTTGCCGCCCATTCTCGCGGTCGCGACACGCGGAAAGTACTACCTGCGTCGCACCGACGACGGTATCGACCTGCCGATGTACGACGAGTACGGGAACCCGTCGGATGAGTTACTTCGTTGTGCCGTAAGCGGAATCGAGTTTGAGCGTCCCGATATGCTCGCCTCCGCCAAGCCCGGTCCCGACGGCGAGAAGCAGTACATCTCCTCGCTCAGCCTGGCCACCGATCGTGTCGGCGAGCACGTGCTGCCCGCCGATCCACCAGCGCGGTAAACGTCAGGGCGCGGGAGTACCGGCCTTCTGATTCATCCGCTTCTCGAAGTCGTTCTGGCATTGGGTTGCCTTGACTTGGTCACCCTGGGCATTGGAGACGCACGTGAGGAAGTCGGTCAGACCGGCTGACCTCATGAAAACCAGCGTGAACACCAGGATCGCCGCGGACAACAGCACGGCAAGGGTTCCGAGCACGATGCCGGAGATCGCCACACCGCGATTGTTGGCTTCCCCGCGCGTGACCCTTCGCACGCCGACGATCCCGAGGATCACCGCAACAAGGCCGCCGATAAACCCGCCAAAGACTGTGCAGGAGAACAGAACGGCGATGATGCCCACCACCAGCGCGCCTACCCCGAGACCATTCTTTGGGGCGGGCGGGGGCACCGGCGCACCGTACTGATACGGGTAGGGAGGCGGGTACCCGCCGGGCGGCTGATACGGGTAGTAC